>JACDHV010000267.1 GCA_013820855.1 Gemmatimonadales bacterium
CCCGCACCCTGCGCCGCGGCACGAACAGCCCGCTGGATCGCCGACTCGTGGACGTGATGCCGCCGGCAGTCTCCCGATGGGTGCCGGTAGCGCCGGGCCGCGGGAAACACATACTGCCAGCTCCACTCCTTCGCGGCACCAGGCGACTTCCGCTCGAAGGCGTACGGCAGCGCCACCTTCCCATCCCCTCTGGCGAGGTCCTGCTGGTGCCGGCGGCGGACCCACTCGAGGTGGCGCTCCAGCTCCACGGTGAGTCCGCCCGGCAGGACCGTGACCCGGTCCTTCGCCCCCTTGGCTCGCCGGACCCGGATCTCGCCACCCGCGAAATCCACGTCCTTGACCCGAAGCTGGAGCGCCTCGAGGAGACGACGCAGCCCGCTCCCATACAGCAGGATGCACACGATGCGCGGCGTGCCCGCGAGCCGCTCGAGCAGCGCCCGCACCTCCTCCCGGCTGAGCACCACCGGCAGCCTCCCAGGCTGCCTCGCGCGCACGATATCAGTAATGGCACCAGGATCGGCGTTCAGGACCTCTCGATACAGAAAGATCAGCGCGCTCAGCGCCTGGGTCTGGCTGCTGGCGCTCAGCCCGGCCCGATCCGCGAGCGCGGTGAGGAACCGACCGATCTCGTCCCGCCCCAGGTCGCCGGGATGCCGCATGCCGTGGAACCGGACGTACCGCCGCACCCAGGCGACGTACGCCTCCTCCGTGCGCGGGCTGTAGTGGCGCACCCGCAAGGCGAGTCGCAGCTGCTCGAGCAGCCTCGGGCGACGGATCCGTGTCGGCATCGCCGTCCACGATAAGTCGCGTCGATGGATTCAGGGAGATCGAAAAAATGCGAGAGCACCGGTGCGGCGCCCTCGCGAATAAAAGCATCTGTTGTTCACCAGCGACAAAACGACGAATGCCCGGGGCGGGATTCGAACCCGCACGGGGTCGCCCCCAAAGGATTTTAAGTCCCAAGCGTCTACCAGTTTCGCCACCCGGGCGGGGGAAGCACGCTAAATATACCTCGTCGCGCTCCCGACCCCCGAGCGCTTCACCCCCGCAGCGTCTCCCGGCGCACCCCGGACGCCGCGCGCGTGCTCCAGGCCACGGGCTCTCGGCCGAACCGCTCGCGGAACCCCTGCGCGATCTCCGCCAGGACCCTCGCGCTCTCGTCCTCCGGCGCCAGCACCACCACGGAGCCACCCCCGCCCGCACCCGTCAACCGAGCCCCATGCGCGCCGTGATCCATCGCGAACTCCACGATCGCGTCCGCCTCGGGAATCGTGGAGCCATAGTCCACCCGGAGCGACTCGTGCCCCTCCACCAGCAGCCAGCCGAGCTGGCCGAAGTCGCCCCGCGCCAGCGCGTCGGCCGCCAGCCGAGTGCGGAAGGTCTCGGTCACCACGTGACGCACCCGCGCGGCCAGGTCGGCCGGCAGCCGGGCGGCGACGGCGGGAAGATCGTCGGTCGAGAGATCCGCGAGATGCGCCAGCCCAGGCCACAGCTCGCGGCACAGCTCCAGCGCCCGCTCGCACTCCGCCCGCCGCCTATCCAGGTAGCCCTCCGTCAGCCGGTGGGCGACGCCCGTCTCCACCACCCAGAGCCGCCCCGGAAACGGCACCCGCTGGATCGCACCGCTTCCCGTCTCGAACAGCAGCGCCGTGCCCGGGGCCCCGTGCGCCGCGATCGTCTGGTCCATCCTGCCGCACCCGACGCCCACCTGGTCGTGCTCCGCGCGGTACGCCACCTCGATCAGCTGCGCCGGCGTGAGCCTCCGGCCGGCGAGCAGGCTCAGCGCCTTCGCGGCCGCGACCGTGATCGCCGCCGAGGAGGAGAGCCCCGCCCCGATCGGCAAGGTGGACGCCACCGCCACCCGCGCGCCCGGCGGAGCCGCGCCGATCGCCCGCAGCTCCCGTACGACGCCGACCAGATAGTCGGTCCAGTCGCGCCGCAGCGGCCGGTCGATCTCCACCCCGCGCACCGTGCCGTCGAGCGCAGAGACGAAGAACCACCCGTCCTCCACCCCCGCCGCGACCGCCGTCCGCCGCTCGAGCGCCACGGGAAGTACCGGCCCCCCGTTGTAGTCGGTGTGCTCGCCGATCAAATTTACCCGGCCCGGCGCGGAGGCCGCGACCGCCGGACGGCTGGAAAAGGAGGACTCGAACAGCGAACTTGCGAGTCTCACGGACGACAATCGCGTCACGGTGGTCGGCATCTCTCTGGAGGGACTGTGGGGCATGGCACGCGGTGCCTGGGAGTCTTCGTCTGCCTTGCGGCGCCCCCGGTGGCGCGGGCTCAGCTCGCGCCCGTGGGCGTGCCGCCGGGAGTGGTTCGCTTCGAGATGGAAGGCGCCTTCGACTCCTGGGACAAGCGCTTCCGCGACGGCCGCAAGGAGGGCTTCGGCTCCAGCCTCGCCACGCCGTCGCTCGACGGCGCCACGCTCCCCTTCCTCGCCCCCTACGACGCCATCCTCGAGCGCGTCACCGGGCTCCCGGGTGCTCGCCTCAATCTAGGGGCACTGACAGCCGACGCGCAGGCCGATGTCAGCACCGCGATCCTCGGACTCACGCTCGGCGTCACCCGCTCCCTCGCGGTGTTCGGACGGCTGCCGCTCACCCGCGCGCGCGTCCAGACCGATCTGGACCTCGTCGCCGCCGGAGCCAACGCCGGCCTGAACCCCGGCACCACCGCCCAGGACCCGTTCTTCGACCAGTTCGACGCGGCGCTGAGCACGCTGGAAGCGCAGATCGCCGCGGGCGCCTACGACGGCGATCCCACCCGCCGCACGCTCGCCGAGACCACCCTGGCGCAGGGAGATGCGCTCTTCGGCGACCTCTACACGCTGCTGGGCGATCCCGCCACGGCCTCGCCGTTCATCCCGACCGGAGGCAGCGCGTCCGGCGCCGCGCTCGCCGCGCGCATCGCCGCCCTGCAGACCACCCTCGGCACCGAGCTCGGCGTCGGCGGGTTCTCCGCCGGACCGGCGCTCCCGGGGGCGCCCGCGACGGCGCAGGACGTCGAATCGGTCATCGGCGATCCCTTCGGCCCGATCGCCCTCCAGACCAGCCAGTCCGAGGTGACGTTCCGCGGAGACGCCGAAGCCGGTGTCGCGGTGACGGTCGCGGACCGCTGGGATCGCGACGGGCGCCGCGGTGGCCTCCGCGCCGCGGCCGAGGGCGTCCTCCGATTTCCGACCGGCGTCCGCGCCCGGACCGACCGCGCACTGGCGATCGGTACCGGCGACGGACAGACCGACGTGGAGCTGCGTGGCGCCGTCGATCTCGGCAGCGGCAACGTCGGGCTCCGCCTGGAAGCCGGTTACAACCGCCAGCTGGCCGGTGACGTGGTCGAGCGCATCGCCTCGCCCCTCGAGCCCTTTCCGGCGCGGAGCCTCCTGGCCAACGTCCGGCTGGATCCGGGAGACGTCACCACCCTCGCCGTGCGGCCGTTCTTCCGGCTCGCCCGGACGCTGGCGCTCATCGGATCGCTGGAGCGCTGGTCCCGAGGGCGGGACGCGGTCGAATACCTGAGCGAGGCCGATGCGATACCCGGGGTGGATGCCGAGGTGCTCGCGGAAGGCAGCGACGCCTCGGCCACCATGATGAGCGTCGGCGTGACCTATTCCAATCCCGGCTCCCTTCGTCCCGGGGGGACGGGGCTCCCGGTGGACGCCGGCTGGAGCTACGAGCGGGTGATCTCCGCCTCCGGCGGGATCGTGCCGGATACCCACCGGGTCAGGGCCCGGCTGAGACTCTACTTCGGCATCTGGTGAGGCCCGGCCCGGGTGGCCCGTTCCGCAGCCGGGGTTTTCGCGTAATATTCGGGGGATGAACTCGACCACTCCAGCGCCCCTCGCCGCCCGACTCCCGCGGCCCCGCCGCATGGGCGCGCCAGGCTCGTGCAGCGGCCGGCCGAGGAATCGATGAGCCTGCACGGACCCGCGGAGCACACCGCCGAAGACGCCACCCCGGGCGAGCTGCGCCGATCGGTGATCATCCTCCTGCTCATGCTGGCGGCGCTCGCGCTGCTGGTGGCTCCCCTGCTCCAGGACCTGCCGCTGTTCGGCAGGAGCACCCGGACGGCGATCTTCGCGTGGCTGCTGGTGGGGCTCGCGCTCTACTGGATGTAC
>JACDHV010000268.1 GCA_013820855.1 Gemmatimonadales bacterium
GCTGCCGGTGCACCACTTCGTCACCGAGCGGCGGCTCGCGGAGCTGGGCCTGGTGAACTACTGGGGCTACGCCAGCATCGGCTACTTCGCGCCCGACGTCCGGTACGCCACGGGAGGGCTCGGACAGCAGGTCGCGGAGTTCAAGTCCATGGTCAAGCGGTTCCATCGCGCCGGCATCGAGGTGATCCTCGACGTGGTCTACAACCACACGGCGGAAGGCAACCACCTCGGCCCCACCCTGAGCTTCCGGGGTCTCGACAACTCGGCCTACTACCGCTTGGACCCCAATGGCCGGTACTACATCGACTATACGGGCACCGGCAACACGCTCGACATCCGGCATTCGCGGACCATGCAGCTGGTGATGGACAGCCTGCGGTACTGGGTCGCGGACATGCACGTGGATGGGTTCCGCTTCGATCTCGCGCCGGTCCTCGCCAGAGGCGACGTGGACGTGAGCCCGTTCGCCGAGTTCTTCGACGTGGTGCGCCAGGATCCCATCGTCTCCCGCGTGAAGCTGATCGCCGAGCCCTGGGACCTGGGCCCGGGCGGCTACCAGGTGGGACGGTTCCCCATCGGCTGGGGAGAGTGGAACGGCAAATACCGCGACACCACCCGCAGGTTCTGGCGTGGTGACCCGGGACAGGTCGGCGAGTTCGCCTCGCGCCTGGCCGGCAGCAGCGACCTCTTCGAGGCGAGCCAGCGGAGCCCGCAGGCGAGCATCAACTTCATGACCTGTCATGACGGCTTCACCCTCCACGACCTGGTGAGCTACGAGAGCAAGCACAACGAGGCCAACGGCGAAGGCAACCGCGACGGCAGTGACGACAACCAGAGCAGGAACTGGGGTGCCGAAGGCCCGACGGAGGCGGTGCACGTGGTCCGCATGCGCGAGCGGATCAAGCGCAACTTCCTGGCGACGCTCGCCTTCTCGCAGGGCGTGCCGATGATCTCGCACGGCGACGAGGTCGGGCGCACGCAGTTGGGCAACAACAACGCCTATTGCCAGGACGGGCCGCTCAGCTGGGTGGACTGGCGGCTGACGCCGCTCGAGCGCCAGCTCCTCGGGTTCACCCGCGCGGTGTTCGCCATCCGGGCGGCGAACCCCGTGCTTCGACGGCGCAACTACTTCCGGCACGAGCCGCGCCAGCCGGGAGAGCCGAAGGATCTCACCTGGCTCCGGCCCGACGGGAGCGAGATGACCGAGGCGGACTGGGCCGATGCGAGCAACCACGTGCTCGGCATGCTCATTCTGGGCGAGGCGACGGATGAGGTTGACGAGCGTGGGCGCCGGCTGATGGGCGAGGCGATCCTGCTGCTCACGAACGGGGGGGCGCGCTCCCGTCCCTTCACGCTGCCCCTCATGGACACGCCCGGTGGATGGGCGGAGATCCTCAACACCGCCCATCCCATTCCCCGCACGGTGCGGCAGGGCAGGGTCAGCGTGGTGGCCCACTCGCTGATGCTGCTCCGCTACGAGCGGCCCCGCTGACCGGGTGCCGGAGATCCGCGCCACGTACCGGTTGCAGCTCCACGCAGGCTTCCCGCTCGCGGCCGCCCGCGCCCTCGTTCCCTATCTGAGCCGCCTCGGCGTCAGCCACATCCACAGCTCGCCGATGCTCCAGGCGAGACGGGGCAGCACCCACGGCTACGACGTCGTGGACCCGGGCCGCCTCAACCTCGAGCTCGGCACCGAGGCCGACCTCGAGGCCTTGCACGACGAGCTCGCGTCCCACGGCATGGGCATGGTGCTCGACATAGTCCCCAACCACATGGCGACGTCGAGCGAGAATCCGGCCT
This sequence comes from Gemmatimonadales bacterium, assembly GCA_013820855.1. Classification (GTDB taxonomy): domain Bacteria; phylum Gemmatimonadota; class Gemmatimonadetes; order Gemmatimonadales; family GWC2-71-9; genus CAVVWJ01. The sequence goes on from JACDHV010000268.1 coordinate 1,801, forward strand.
GGGACGACGTCCTGGCGCACGGGCCCGCCTCCGTCTTTTCGCGGTGGTTCGACATCGACTGGCGGGCCACCGAGCCCGAGCTGCGGAGCCGGGTCCTGCTCCCCATCCTCGCTGACCGCCTGTCCGACGTGCTGAAGAGCGGCGAGCTGACGCTCGCGTCCCGGGAGGGCGTGCCCCGCCTGCGCTACTTCGAGCACGACCTGCCGCTCGACCCGTCCACTATGCCATCTGTCCTGGGCATCGCGCTGGAGCGCTGTCAGCGCGCGCTGCCGCGGGAGCACCCCGCGTGCGCGGAGTTGGCGGAAATCACCATGGCGCTGCGCCGTCTTCCGCGCCGGAACAGCCGCCGTCCCGCGTCGCTGGCCCGCCGCCGGGAGGCGGCTCCGCGGCTCCTCGCCCGGCTGCGCGAGCTGCACGCGAGCGTGCCCCAGGTCACGACGGCGCTCTCCGAGGGCGCCCGCGGCTTCGCCTCCGGCGAAGCGGGCGAGGGCCACCTGCGGCGCCTCCTCGACGGGCAGGTGTACCGGATGGTGCACTGGCGTCGGGCCGCCCGGGAGATCAACTACCGCCGCTTCTTCGACGTGAACGATCTCGTGGCGCTCCACATGGAGGACCCGGAGGTCTTCGCCCAGACCCACGAGCTCGTGCTGGCCTGGCGCCGGCGAGGATGGATGGACGGCTACCGCATCGATCACCCCGACGGACTGCTCGATCCGCTGGGCTACTTCCAGCGGCTCGCCGCCGCCGCCTTTCCGGACGCTCCGTCCTCGCCGCCCATCTTCGTCGAGAAGATCCTCGGTCCCGGGGAGTGCCTTCGCGCGGGGTGGCCGGTGGCCGGTACCACCGGGTACGACTTCCTGAACCAGGCGGAGGCGCTCTTCATAGATCCCGGCGGATTCGAAGCCATCGAGGACGACTACCGCCGGCAGATCCGGCAGCCGCTCGAGTTCCCCGCCATCGCCAGACAGGGCAAGCGACTGGTGCTCGAGACCGGCCTTTCGGCCGGGGTGCGCCGGCTCGCGGACCGCCTGCTCCGGCACGCGGCGATCTCGCAGGCACCGCCCGCCGTGCCCCGCCGGGAGCTCATCCGCGCCATCGTCGAGACCATCGTGGCGCTGCCGGTGTACCGCACGTATCTCGATGGCCGCTCGCCGGAGCCGGAACCGGAGGATCGAGGGCTCCTGGAGGGAGCCATCGCGGATGCGCGTACGCGCGGCAGAAGCAGCATGGAAGCCCTGGATCTGCTGGAGGAGGTGCTGCTGGCGCGCGGCAACCCGACGGGCGGGTCCGACACCGAGCGATCCCGGATACGGTTCGTCGAACGGTTTCAGCAGATCAGCGGGCCGGCTACCGCGAAGGGCATCGAGGATACGGCGTTCTACGCCTACGCGCCGCTTCTCTCGCGCAACGAGGTCGGCGGGGAGCCCGAGGCGCCGCTCGCCCACGCCGTCACGGACTTCCACGCCGCCAACGGACGGCGCGCCAGGCGCTGGTCGGGCGGTCTGCTCGCGGTGACCACGCACGACACCAAGCGGACGGCCGACGTCCGATCGCGGCTCGATGTGCTGAGCGAGATTCCGGCGGAATGGGCCGAGCGGGTCAAGCACTGGCGAATGCTCAACCTGCAGAACAAGCGCACGGTGCGCGGGCGGCGGGTGCCCGATCCCGGCACCGTCAACCACATGCTTCAGGCCCTGGTCGGCATCTGGCCGCTCGGGCCCCAGCGCATGGGCGATCTCGAGGCGCTTCGGGAACGAATCAGCGCTTACATGATGAAGGCGGTGCGCGAAGCGAAGCTCCGCACCACGTGGACCGACCCCGACGAGGGCTTCGAGGAGGCGCTCCGGTCGAACGTCGAGGCGCTGCTCGCGCCCGACCGATCACCCCGGTTCCTGGACGACCTGGAGCGGTTCGTCACCCGGATCGGGCGTGCCGGGCTCTGGAACGCGCTCGGCCGCACCGTGCTGCAGCTTGCCTCGCCCGGAATACCCGACCTGTATCAAGGCGACGAGCTGTGGAACTTCGCGCTGGTGGATCCCGACAACCGACGTCCGGTGGATTTCGAGACTCGGCAGCGCCTGCTGGAGGAGGTCGAGCGTGGCGCCGCGGGCGCTCCCGCCGAGCGGGCGGCCTTCCTCGCGAATCTCATGGCGAACCCCGAGGATGGGCGTCTGAAGCTCCATGTGATCCGGGCCGGCCTGGTGGCGCGCCGGCACCGCCTGGCGGCCTTCCGATCCCGCACCTATCTCCCGCTCGAGGCCGTCGGCCGCTCGGCCGGACGGGTCGTCGCCTTCGCCCGCGGAGAAGGCGC
>JACDHV010000085.1 GCA_013820855.1 Gemmatimonadales bacterium
GCTCGGCCCGGAAGCGCGCGAGTACCTGCTCGGTGTCCATGCCCCGCTTGATCACCTTGAGCGCGACCCGCTGCTCGTACTGGCCATCGGCGCGCTCGGCGAGGTAGACGGCGCCCATCCCTCCCCGGCGATCTCCCGGACCACTCGATAGGGACCGACGAGGCACCCCATCACACTCGTATTGTCCGCCGCCCACTCGCGCGCGGCGGCGATCGCAGGTGACGAGATGAAGTCACCCGCTCGCGCGTGGGCGGCAAGGAGCCGCTCGACCTCGGCCCGGAGCTCGGTGTCGTCGGCGCAGCTCTGCTGGAGGAACAGGTCGCGCTCCTCCTCCGCAAGCGTCACGGCGGCGTGGAACAGCTCTTCGCACCGCTGAAACCGATCGCCGCTCATGGCCCCGTCGCGGGTCACGCCGCGCCTCCGAGCCCTCGATGGCGTCGTAGAGCCAGGCGCGTGCGAACGCCCATTCGCGCTCGATCGTGGCGCCGGAGACCTGCAGCACCTCGGCGATCTCCTCGGTGGTCAGGCCCCCGAAAAACTTGAGCTCGACCACCCGGCCCTTGCGCTCGTCCAGCGCCGCCAGCCGCTGGAGCGCGTCCTCCAGGGGGATCAGCTCGACGTCGGGGCGGCCGGGGGGCGACTCCACAAGGCTCAGCGACACCCATTCGGGGTTGCCGCCGCGCTTCCGGGCCGCCCGGTCGCGGGCGTGATTGACCAGGATCCGGCGCATCATGCTGGCGGCGACGCCGAGGAACTGCGCCCGGTTGCGCCAGTCCACCCGCCGCTGATCCACCAGGCGCAGATAGGCCTCGTGCACGAGGGCGGTGGGCTGGAGGGTGTGCCCGGTGGTTTCCCGGCTGAGATAGTGCGAAGCGAGGCGATGCAGCTCCTCGTAGACGACGGGGAGCATCCGATCGAGTCCTTGCTTATCGCTGCCGCGACCCCACTCCAGCAGCCACTGGGTGATGGCGCCTGGAGAGGAGGCAGATTCGTCGGGCATGGAGGATGGTTTTTTGGGGTCGCCTGCGCCGGAAGTTCGGGGCGGCTGAGGGATTGTACGCCCGAACTGGGCGTTCCTCAATGGCCGAGCTCTCGTGCTGAGGCCGTTGCAAGGTCAGACAGTTCAACCCGGGGCTGTGGGGCCACTGGCGCCCGCTCGCCCTGCTCACCTGCTCGGCTACGGCGGTGACGATCGCTTCCGGCGCCTCCCTGTCGGCCGCGGCCGACATCGGCGCGGGCCGGCTGGTGGCGACGGTGGCGATCACCGCCTCGACCGGGAACCGCTACCGGCAGGCGCCGGCCTCCGCCAGTTCGCGGCGCTCGTCCCGATCGCACTGGCCTTCATGCTGCTGGCCCTGCTGTTGCGCTTCGCGCGCCGGGGCGGGTCGAGCCACCTGTCCGACCTCTATCCGGCGGTCGAGCCGGCGCCCGGCACCCGGCTCCGCATGGACCGGGCGGTGTTCGGCCGAAGCTACCTATCGATGGCATGGGTGAGGATCGGCGCCGATCACCAGCGCCTGCACGTCCGCATGGTGAGCTCGTTCCAGGGCGGCGGCTCCTTCAGCGTGCCGTTGAACGAGGTGACGGCCGCCCCCGACCGCTACGGGTGGATGATCCTCGCGCGGGCCACCGTCCGGCTGCGCTTCGCCCGATCGCCGGAGGTGGTGATGACGATCTTCCCGGGGGACTTCGCTACGCTGGTCGAGGCGAGCCGCGGGCGTCTTCGACTCGCCGCGGTGCATGGATCGCCGGCTCGCGCGGCGCCCACGGGGGGACGATCTGAGTCCGCGGCTGCGCTCCGGGATGCTGCGGGCCTCCCGGCGTCGCGACAGGCCGGATCAGCGTCGATCCGCCGCAGGTCGAAGCCGGCCCGGCGCCTCCTGACGGCTACGACCGGAGCTTCGCCACGACCGCCTTCGCCACCTCTTTCACGGCTGGCTGGAGCGACTCGGCGGTTTCGCTCTTGTCGGCCTCGAGCTTGGCGCATTCTTCTCTCGAGAGCTGGCCGCGGCGGCAGTATTCCATCATGGGGCTGTCGCCCATTCCGTCCCTGGCGGCCATGGAGACACCGAGGGTGTGCGGCCCTACGTTCGTCACCAGATAGGCCAGACGGTCCTCGTTCTTGTGGCGGGGCGTGGGGAACATGATGTAGGCGCGGTCGCCGATACCCGAGACGGGGTGACGCCGCTCCCGGTCCCTGTTATAGGTCTTGAGGAACGCCTCGAACTCCTCCTGCGACCTGGGCCCGGAGAAGAGCACGACCTGCGCCCCGATCGGGTATTCGCACACCGACCCGGCGCCACCGCGGAGGGGTACCGATTCGGCCGTGCCGTATGCCCGCTGGCCGCGGTTGATCAGGCGGTCCACCTCCCCCTCGGTGAGAAAGGAGCAGGCACCTCTCGTCGTCTGCTTCACCGCCGATGCGGGGCCGGCGGTTTGCGCACTCAGGGGTGACCACAGCGCCATCATCGCTGCCGCGGCCAGGGTGATCGGCAAAGACCTCGTCGTTTCCATGGTCAGCCTCCGTTAGGCACGTGCCTAGTGCGACACCGGGGGGATCGTCCCTCCGTCCAATGTTTTCCGGAGATCAAGGTGAACCCGGTCGCCGGGGGATTTCCCTCTCTGACGAGGTCGCGGGAGCCTCGTACACGCAGGCTGGCCCGCCGCGGCGGCAGATTGGCTCGGGTGCTGCTGAGCCGACAACTTTCCGCCCACGACAGCAGCCAGGAGTCCACGCGTAGCCAGGATAGTGATGTTGGTAGCGCTACGCATGACGGTTCTCCCTCCGATCTGACGGTCCGACTGGCCACGCTTCACCCGTGTCAGGGGCCATCTCCCCGTAACGCCCCATCCCCCGATGGCTACCCTCACGGCATCCCTGACGCCCGCACCCGCATGCTCGTCCTGTCGGAGCCGTTGTCATCGAGCGTGTCACCATCTCCTGCGATTCTCGACAATCCCTTGTTGACTTGACTCCTGACCGGCCAGAGCCTGCGCCCGCGATCCTGCGCTTCCTCCCGATTAGCGGTGACTCGTGCCACCGGCTCGCAGGTCAGACCATCGGGCGCCGCGGCAGCAGAATGGTGGTGACGAGCGACAGCACGACCTCGTCCCGCTGATTCCGGGTCATGATCCGCAGGCGTGCCGTGCCCCGATCGGGCTTCGACGACGAGGGCCGGACCTCGTGCACCTCCCACTCCACGTGGAGTACGTCGCCGGGCAGCACGGGGCGGGGCCAACGCAGCTCGTCGGCGCCGAGTCCGATCAGGCCCCAGGCCGATCGGAGCTCGCCCTCGACCAGGAGGCGCATCGTGAGCGCCATGGTGTGCCAGCCCGACGCCACCAGCCGGCCGAACACGCTCGTCCGGGCCGCCTCCTCGTCCAGATGAAATGGTTGCGGGTCGAAGCTCGCGGCGAATGTCCTGATGGCCTGAAGGTCCACGGCCACGCTTCCACCGGCGTACCGCTGGCCGACGGCGAGATCCTCGAGATAGCGGGGCCCCGCGTCTTCCGCTCCGGAGCCCTGTCCGGCTGACGAGCTCGGGTGGGACATGTGCTAATAGTGCCGGCCGCCGGTGCATAACGCCAATCCCGCATCACGGACCACGCCGCACGCGTGGGCATGCAGGAACGACGGAAGCGCCCGGGATCACTCCCGGGCGCCTCTGGTATTTCCGCCTGCTACAGCCTACAGGTCGTCTTCCGGGATACCCGCCGCGACGAGCGGCGGCGCCACTGGCTCCTCCACCCGCGGCGGCGGCGCCTCGTAGCCCGCCGGCGGCTGGATGTCGATTTCGGCATAGCGGTAGATGCCGCTGCCCGCCGGGATCAGGTGGCCGATGATGATGTTCTCCTTGAGGCCCAGGAGGTCGTCCTTGGCCCCGCGGATCGCCGCGTCGGTCAGCACCCGCGTGGTCTCCTGGAATGACGCCGCCGAGATGAACGACTGCGTCGTGAGACTCGCCTTGGTGATGCCCAGCAGCACCGGCTCGGCCTGCGCCGCGGTGCTCTTCCGCTTGACCACCCGATCGTTCTCGTCGCGGAAGCTCTGCTTGTCCACCGTCTCCCCCTCGAGGAAGTCGGTGTCGCCCGGATCGGTGACGCGCACCTTCTGCAGCATCTGGCGCACGATGACGCCGATGTGCTTGTCGCTGATGCGCACGCCCTGCAGCCGGTAGACCTCCTGCACCTCGTTGAGCAGGTACTCCTGCACCGCTCGCGGGCCCTTGATGAGCAGGATGTCGTGCGGGTTCACCGGGCCCTCGGTGAGGCGGTCGCCCGCCCGCACCCGGTCGCCCTCGTGCACCCGGAGGTGCTTGCCGGCCGGGACCTCGTACAGCTGAGGCTCCACGCCCTCCTCCGCCACGTTCGCCTGGGTCTCGGGGTAGACGTAGATCTCGCGCTTGCCGCGCTTGATCTCGCCGAACTTCACCACGCCATCCACCTCCGAGATGGTCGCCGGATCCTTCGGCCGCCGTGCCTCGAAGAGCTCCGCGATCCGCGGCAGACCGCCCGTGATGTCGCGGGTCTTGTACGCCTGCCGCGGGATCTTGGTGACCGTGATGCCCTTGGTCACCTTGACCGGGGTGGAAAGGAAGACGGTCTTGTCCTTGCTCTCCTTCTTGGTCTTGCTCGGCCACGCCTCGTTGATCGGCCGCTCCTCCACGTGGAACTTGGTGCTCCACGGGTTGGCGGCATCCGGGACTTCCATCGCCCGGCTCACCTGATCGGTGGGCGAGCCCAGGATCACACGGCTTCCCTCCGCCAGGGTGTATTCCTGGGGATCCTTGCGGTTGGCGATGTACACCAGCACGCTCGGGTGAAGCTCGCGATCGGGATCGGCCATGACTACGAGCGATCTCAGCCCCGTGCCCTCGTCCAGCTCCTCGCGAAGCGTGACCCCGGGGACCAGATCCTTCCAGCGAAGCTGGCCGTCGGCCTTGATGATGCTCGGGTCGTTGTACGGATCCCAGGTGTACAGGATCGTGGCCCGGCGCTCGTTGTCGCCCTTCGTGACCAGGTCGCCTTCCTTGACGGCGAGGAGGGCGCCCTCGGGCACCGGGTAGCGATTCAGCACCCGCTTCGGATCCTTGGGATCGACCACCAGGATCCCTTCCTTGCTCTCGTCCGAGGCGGACTCGTCCTCCCGGGTCAGCACCACCCGGTTGATGCCCTTGGTGCCGTCCTCGAACTCGACGTCCACGTCGGCCCACTCGAGCCCCTCGGTGTACTTCACCTTGCCGTCCGAGCGGGCCCGGCGCTCCGCCTCTTCCGCGATGCGGCTCGACGTGCCGCCGATGTGGAAGGTCCGGAGGGTGAGCTGGGTGCCCGGCTCGCCGATCGACTGGGCGGCCAGAATGCCAACCGCCTCGCCCATGTCCACCATGTCCATGGTGGCAAGGTTGCGGCCGTAGCACATCCGGCAGATGCCGCGCCGAGCCTCGCAGGTCAGGACCGACCGGATCTTGACCTTCTCGATGCCGGCGTCGTCGATCTCGTTGGAGACCTCCTCGTCGATCAGCTTGCCGGCCTCGACCAGCAGCCGGGGATCGCCATGCTCGTCCAGCTCGTGCGGATCGAAGACGTCCTCGCTCGCGACGCTGCCGAGGATGCGCTCCCGGAGCGGCTCGATGATGTCCTCGCCCTCCTTGAGCGAGGTGACCTCGAGGCCGAGGATCGTGCCGCAATCCTCTTCGGTCACCGTGACGTCCTGGGCCACGTCCACCAGGCGGCGGGTGAGGTACCCCGCGTCGGCGGTCTTGAGCGCCGTGTCCGCCAGGCCCTTGCGGGCGCCGTGGGTCGAGATGAAGTACTCGAGCACGGTGAGCCCCTCGCGGAAGTTCGACTTGATCGGACTCTCGATGATCTCGCCGATGCCGCCGGTCAGCTTCTTCTGCGGCTTGGCCATCAGGCCCCGCATGCCGGCGAGCTGCCGGATCTGATCACGGCTGCCGCGCGATCCCGAGTCGAACATCATGAACACCGGGTTGAACCCGCCGCGGGACACCCGCATCGAGTTGATCATCGCCTCGGCCACGTCGTTGTTGGCGTGGGTCCAGGCGTCGATCACCTTGTTGTACCGCTCGCCGAAGGTGATCTGGCCGGTGTTGTACGCCCGCTGGAACCGCTTCACCCGGGCATCCGCCTCGGAGAGCAGCTCCGCCTTCTCCGCCGGGATCTCCAAATCCTCGACGCCGATGGACACCCCGCCCATCGTCGCGAAGCGGAACCCGAAATCCTTAAGCCGGTCGAGGAAGGTGACCGTGTCGGCCAGCCCGGCCCGGCGGTAGCTCTGCAGCACCAGCTCCGAGAGGTTCTTCTTCTTCATCAGGTCGTCGCGGAAGCCGAGCTCCGCCACCACCCGCCGCGGCAGGATGCTGTTGAACAGCACCCGGCCCACCGTGGTGCGGAGCCAGCGGGGCCGGCGAGCCTCCTCGTCGGCGGTCTCCGTCGGTGGGATGTACCAGAACTGGATCGCGGTGTGATACCCCACGCTCCCGTTGAGCAGCGCCATCTCGATCTCGGCCAGGCTCCCGAAGAATTTCGCCTCCTTCCAGAGCCGCGCCTTCGTGTCCTCGCTCTTGCCCACACCAGCCCGTCGCAGCTCCTCCTCGAAGCCGGGAGGCAGCTTGGTCAGGAAGTAGCTGCCCAGCACCATGTCCTGCGACGGCTCGGCCACCGGACGGCCGTCCGAGGGCTTGAGCACGTTGTTCGAGGAGATCATCAGGAGGCGGGCCTCCAGCTGGGCCTCGAACGACAGGGGCACGTGCACCGCCATCTGGTCGCCGTCGAAGTCGGCGTTGAACGCCGCGCAGACCAGCGGATGGATCCGGATGGCCTTGCCCTCGACCAGCACCGGCTCGAACGCCTGGATGCCCAGGCGGTGGAGGGTGGGCGCCCGGTTGAGCAGCACCGGGTGGTCCTGGATGATCTCCTCCAGGATCTCGTACACCTCGGGGCTCTCGCGCTCCACGATCTTCTTGGCGCGCTTGACCGTCTCAGCGATGCCCTTCTCCACCAGCTTGTGGATGATGAACGGCTTGAACAGCTCGACCGCCATCGCCTTGGGCAGGCCGCACTGGTGGAGCCGCAGCTCCGGGCCCACCACGATAACCGAGCGGCCGGAGTAGTCCACCCGCTTGCCGAGCAGGTTCTGCCGGAAGCGCCCCTGCTTGCCCTTGAGCATGTCGCTGAGGCTCTTGAGCGGACGCTTGCCCCGGCCCCGGATCGCCTTGGAGCGGCGGCCGTTGTCGAACAGCGCGTCCACCGCCTCCTGAAGCATTCGCTTCTCATTCCGGAGGATGACCTCCGGCGCCTTGTGCTGGATCAGCTTGGTGAGCCGGTTGTTCCGGTTGATCACCCGCCGATACAGGTCGTTCAGGTCCGACGTGGCGAAGCGCCCGCCGTCAAGCGGCACCAGCGGCCGCAGGTCGGGCGGGATCACCGGGATCACGTCGAGGATCATCCAGGCCGGGTTGTTCGGCAGGTCGCCCGAGTCGCCCGAGCTGAGGAACGCGTCCACGATCTTCAGACGCTTGAGCATCTGCTTCTTGCGGTGCTGGCTGGTCTCGGTGGCGACCCCGGCCCGCAACACCTCGGCCAGTTGCCGGATGTCGAGCCGGTCGAGCAGCTTGCGGACCGCCGGCGCCCCGATGTCGGCCTGGAAGGCGGTATCCCCCTCCTCCCGCGCCTTGCCGCGCAGGGTGAGGTACTCCTCCTCGTCGAGCAGCTGGTTCGCCTCGACCTCCTGCTGCCCCGGCTCGATGACGATGTAGCTCGAGTAGTAGATGACCCGCTCGAGGTCCCTGAGCGTAATGTTGATCAGGTTCCCCATCGGCGACGGCAGGGTCTTGAAGAACCAGATGTGCGCCACCGGCACGCTGAGCTCGATGTGGCCCATGCGCTCGCGCCGGACCTTGCTCAGCGTGACCTCCACGCCGCATCGATCGCAGATCACGCCGCGATAGCGGATCCGCTTGTACTTGCCGCAATGGCACTCCCAGTCCTTGACCGGACCGAAGATCCGCTCGCAGAACAGGCCGTCCTTCTCCGGCTTGAACGACCGGTAGTTGATCGTCTCCGGCTTGGTGACCTCGCCCCACGACCACCAGGACCGCTGCCCCTGGAGCTCCAGGCGCTCGCGCTCCTTCGGATCGCGCGGGCCCCGGATCTCCTCGGGGCTCGCGATGCGGATGCTGATATAGTCGAAGCTCGAGCTCTTGGGCTCGCGCCCGCTGCGAAAATCAATCATGAGACCCTCTTATTCGTCGCCGGCTTCGGTGGTACCGAGCGTGACCTTCAGGCCCAGTGCCTGCAGCTCTTTGACGAGCACGTTGAACGACTCCGGAATTCCGGGCTCCGGCAGATTCTGCCCCTTCACGATCGCCTCGTACACCTTGCTGCGGCCGTTCACGTCGTCCGACTTGACCGTGAGCATCTCCTGCAGCACGTGCGCGGCGCCGTAGGCTTCCAGCGCCCAGACTTCCATCTCTCCGAACCGCTGGCCGCCGAACTGGGCCTTGCCGGCGAGCGGCTGCTGGGTCACCAGCGAGTACGGTCCGATCGACCGCGCGTGGATCTTGTCGTCCACCAGGTGGCTCAGCTTCAGCATGTAAATCGATCCGACGGTGACGTCGCCCTCGAAGAATTGGCCGGTGCGGCCGTCCCTGAGCCTCGACTTGCCCGCCGGGGTGAGGCCGGCGCTCCGGAGCAGCTCGTCGGCCGCGCCGTCCACGTCGCCCTCGCCCTTCCCGCCGAGCAGCGCCGCCAGGTGCGGCTTGCCCGCCGCGACCAGCGCTTCCGCCGGCGTGGCGCCGGCCGCCTTGTCCAGCTCCTTCTGGGCCTGGGCGACCGCCTTGCGGTCGTGGCCGTCCTCCCGCTCGGCCTCGGCCAGGTGGAAGGCCGACTCCTGCCGCCGCTGGGCCAGCTCGCGCTCGCCCAACTCCTTCGCGGCCTCGGTCAGGAACGCCCGCACCTGCTGGAACAGCTCCTTGGTCTCCGCCGACGCGCCCCTGGCACCCAGCAACCCTATGCCCGCGGCGAGAACCGTTCCGTGCTCGCCCTCGGGGACCACCTTCTTGAGGTCGGCGACCATCCGGGTGATGCCCGCCGCCGCCGGCTCGGGCGCCGCCTTCCGGAGCCGGAGGCTCTCCGCCGCCCACCGGAACCCGGCCAGGCGGAGCAGCACGCCGATCTCGGCCTCGTCCGCGCCCCGGAACACCGGGGTCTTGGCCTCGAATCCGAGGATCCGCGCGGCCCAGCCGAGGTGGGTCTCCAGGATCTGGCCCACGTTCATCCGGCTCGGCACGCCGAGCGGGTTGAGCACGATGTCCGCGGGCGTGCCGTCCGGCAGGAACGGCATGTCCTCCTCGGGAACGATCCGGGCCACGATGCCCTTGTTCCCGTGGCGGCCGGCCATCTTGTCGCCCACCGAGATCTTTCGCTTCTCGGCGATGTACACCTTGACCAGCTGGATCACGCCCGGGGGCAGCTCGTCCGGCTGGAGGATCTTGTCGATCTGATCCTCCGCCTTCTCCTCCACCTTGGCCCGCTCGCGCGCGGCCATGTCGATGGTGGACCGGATCCGTTCGTTGGCCGTCTTGTTGGTCACCCGGAGCGTCTTGAGGTCGATCTCGCCGAGATCGAGGTCCGTCAGCGCGGCGGACGTGAGCCTGCTGCCGGCGGGGAGGTGCTCCTCGACGGTGCCGGCCTTCAGCATCAGCGCGACTTCCTGGCCCTCCAGAAGGTGGCGCAACTCGTCGAGCATGACCGTGTTGATCCGCGCCTTCTCGTCGTTCTCGATCCGGCGCACCTCGCCGATCCGCTCGCCGCGATCCTTCTCGACGACCTGGTCCTCGATCCGGCTGAAGATCTTGACGTCGATCACCACGCCGGCCATGCCGGGCGGCACCTTGAGCGAGCTGTCCTTCACGTCCTTCGCCTTCTCGCCGAAGATCGCGGTGAGCAGCTTCTCCTCGGGCGACAGCTCGGTCTCGCCCTTCGGCGTGATCTTGCCGACCAGGATGTCGCCCGGCTTCACGTGGGCGCCGATCCGGACGATGCCGCGCTCGTCGAGGTCCACCACGCTCTCGTCGGAGACGTTGGGGATCTCGCGGGTGATTTCCTCCTGCCCGCGCTTGGTGTCGCGGACGTGGAGCTCGAGCTCCTGGATGTGGATCGACGAGTAGACGTCGTCCTTCACCAGCCGCTCGCTGAGGACGATGGCGTCCTCGAAGTTGTGCCCGTACCAGGGCATGAACGCCACCAGCACGTTGCTGCCGAGGGCGAGCTCGCCGCCGTCGGTCGCCGCGCCGTCGGCGATGATCTCGCCGGCCTCCACCCGCTGGTCGAGCTGCACCAGGGGCCGCTGGTTGATGGCCGTGTCCTGGTTGGTGCGCCAGAACTTCTTCACCCGGTAGCGGTCGTGCTGGTGCAGCCGCGCCAGCGGCTGGTCGCCCGGGGCGCCGTTGCCGCCGGCGTCCACGATGATCTCGTCCGCGGTGACCCGGGTGACCGTCCCGGCCCGCCGGGCGATGATGACCGCCCCCGAGTCCCGGGCCACCTTCTCCTCCAGCCCGGTGCCGACCAGCGGCGCCTGGGGAAAGAGGAGCGGCACGCTCTGCCGCTGCATGTTGGAGCCCATGAGCGCCCGGTTCGCGTCGTCGTGCTCCAGGAACGGAATCAGCGCGGCCGCGATCGACACCAGCTGCTCCGGGGCCACGTCCATGAAGTCGATGCGGTCCGGCGCCACCAGCGGGTAGTCGTCGCCCTTGCGGCTCAGCACCAGCGCCTCGGCGAAGGTCCCGTCCGGGTTGAGGGGCGCGTTGGCCTGGGCCACCGCGTAGTCCTCCTCGTCGCTGGCCGAGAGCCAGCGGATCTCGTCGGTCACCTTGCCGTGCTTGACCGCGCGGTACGGCGTCTCGATGAAGCCGAGATCGTTGATGCGGGCGTAAGTCGAGAGGCTGGTGATCAGGCCGATATTCGGGCCTTCCGGCGTCTCGATGGGACACATCCGGCCGTACTGCGAGTAGTGCACGTCGCGCACCTCGAAGCCCGCGCGCTCGCGAGTGAGGCCGCCGGGTCCCAGCGCCGACAGCCGGCGCTTGTTGGTCAGCTCGGCCAGCGGATTCGTCTGGTCCATGAACTGCGACAACTGGGACGAGCCGAAGAACGCCTGGATGACGGCGCTCACGGTCCGGGCGTTGACCAGGTCGTCGAGCGAGATCTTCTCGGGATCGGAGTTGATGCTCATCCGCTCCTTGACCAGCCGCGCCATCCGCGAGAGACCCACCGAGAACTGGTTGGCGATCAGCTCGCCGACGCTCCGGATCCGGCGGTTGCCGAGATGATCGATGTCGTCGGTGAACCCGCGGCCGTCGTGCAGGTCGATCAGGTAGCGGATGATCGCGATGAAATCGTCTTCCGTGAGCACCGTGTGGTTCGGATCCGTCTTCAGCTTGAGCCGCTGGTTGATCTTGTAGCGGCCCACCCGCCCCAGATCGTAGCGCTTCGGGTTGAAGAACAGCTTCTGGAGCTGCTGCCGCGCGGTCTCGAGGTTCGGCGCGTCGCCCGGCCGGAGCAGGGCGTAGATCTGCTCCAGGGCCTCGGCCTCGCTGTGGGTCGGGTCCTTGGCCAGCGTGTTCTTGATGAGCGGCGATTCCGACCGGCCGTGGGGCAGCAGCACCTCGACCTTGTGGACGCCCGCCTTGATCAGCTTCTTGCGCAGCGCGTCGGTCAGCTCCTGGTTGCCCCCGGCGAGCACCTCACCCGTCTCGGGATCGGCCACGTCGAACGCCAGCACGTAGTTGTGCCGGTCGCGGGTGCTGGTCGGCTGCTCCTCGTCGCGCAGGTCGATGGTGGAGTAGCCGGCGAACACCTTCACCGTCTTCACGCCCTTGTGCCGCATCTCGTTGAGGCGCTCCGGCGTGAGCTCGTCGCCCACCACCGCGAGCGGCTCTCCCCGGAGATCCTCGGGGTTCGCCACGTCCACCGACACCAGCGCGCCGATGACCTCCCGCTTCTCCTGCCGGCCCTCCAGCTTGCCGGTGATGTTGAGCTCCTTCGTGGCGAAGAAGAGCTTCAGGATGTCGGCGTTGTTCCCATGTCCGAAGGCGCGGAGCAGCGCAGTGGCGGGGAACTTCTTCTTCTTGTCGATGTGGACGAAGATCACGTCGTGGATGTCGATCGTGAACTCGACCCACGACCCCCGGAACGGGATGATCCGCGCCGAGAACAGCCGCTGGCCGTTGGGATGGATGTCCTCCTCGAACACCACCCCCGGGGAGCGGTGCAGCTGGCTCACCACGACCCGCTCGGCCCCGTTGATCACGAAGGTTCCCAGCGGGGTCATGATGGGCAGCTCGCCCAGATACACTTCCTTCTCAATGGCGTTTTTCAGGCGCTTCTGGCCTTCGACTTCCTCGTACACGTCGAGGCGGAGCTTGGCCTTGAGCGGCGCCGCGTAGGTCATGTCGCGCTCGATGCACTCCTCGACCGCGTACTTGGCCTCGCCCAGCGAGTAGCCCAGGAACTCGAGCTTGTACTTCTCGTTCACGTCCGTGATCGGGAACAGGTCCCGGAAGACGCGCTCGAGGCTGACGTCCTGGCGCTCGCCGTGGACGTCGTCGGGGACCAGCAGCGTCTCGAACGCCGCGGTCTGGATGTCGAGGAGGTGCGGCATCGGCATGCCGCCCTCCCGCTTGCTGAACGTGATTACGGATCGGCTCTGAGTCATCAGTCACTCACTCTCGCGCCATGCGCGCAGCACAAATGGCCCCAACGCGGATCCCCCGCTCGACGGCGGGGTAACCTGCGGGGCTCGGCAAAATCGGGAACGTCCGAAAAGCGTCGAGCGTGCATTCGTCTCACTGAAGTAGGGTGCAAGGCCGTGGGTCTCTCGCCGGAACCGCGACGGGCGCGGCCCGGCTCGGGACAAGGCTGCGCCCTACTTCAGCTCGACGACCGCGCCCTGCTCTTCCAGCTTCTTCTTGATCTCTTCCGCCTCCGCCTTGGACACGCCTTCCCTGATGTTGCTCGGAATGTTGTCCACGGCATCCTTGGCCTCCTTGAGGCCAAGGCTGGTCAGCTCACGGACGGCCTTGATGACCTGCACCTTGTTCGCGCCAACGTCGGTCAGGATAACGT
>JACDHV010000269.1 GCA_013820855.1 Gemmatimonadales bacterium
CAATCGAGCTTGTCCAGATTCGACAACAGGCGTGGAGCGTAGTCACTGATCTTGAAGAACCATTGCTCGAGCTGCCGCTGCTCCACCATCGCGCCGCACCGCTCGCACGCGCCCGCGATGACCTGCTCGTTCGCGAGCACGGTCTTGTCGTTGGGACACCAGTTGACCGCCGCGGCCTTCTTGTACGCCTTCCCGGCCTTGAGCAGCTGGAGAAAGACCCACTGGGTCCACTTGTAGTAGCGCGGATCGGTGGTGGAGAGCTCGTGGCGCCAGTCGAACATGCCGCCGATACGCTTGAGCTGCCGTCGGAAGTTCTCGATGTTCTGCGGGATCAGGACGGCGGGGTTCACCCCCATCCTGATCGCGTAGTTCTCGCTGTGGATGCCGAACGCGTCGTAGCCGATCGGCTCGAAGACGTCGTACCCCTGGAGCCGCTTGAACCGGCCGTAGACGTCGGCCCCCGTGAACGCGAACATGTTCCCCACGTGAAGCCCCTCGGCCGATGGGTAGGGGAACATCATGAGGTTGTAGAACGGCCGTTTCGCGCGGTCGAGATCGGGCTCGTTGGTGCCCCGCTCGGCCCATCGGGCCTGCCACTTGGTCTCGACGGCCTCGGGATGGTAGGCGTCGGCGGCGGGCTGGCCCGCGGGAGCGGTGGCGGTCGGCTTGCGGATCTCGGTCATCGGCCTGCGGCGCGGTAAGGGGGCTCGGGAAAGGGCTAAATCTAGTAGCGGGGATGGGTTACTGCTATCTCCGGCAGCTTCTCCAGGGTCCGGACGGCTCATATGTTTAACCGTTGCGCCGTTCTCGGCCCTGGCATCCTCACACACTCGGCACCGAGGTTTGGGGCATCTTTCAGGAGACTCGAGACCATGACCGCAACCGCCGGCGGGGACGGCGCCAGCGACCGCTCGCATTGGCCGGTACGCCGGATCACGCTCCAGGAGGAGGGCGATCCGGCAGTGGCTCGAAGGGCTAAATCCAGCGCTGGGGGCGCTCACCTCCGAATGACCGACCGGCAGCCACACGCCGGCGTGCCCGCCGATGACGTCCTAGGCCCACTCTGCGAGGCTTTCGCCGACTACCCCGTCATGCGCTACGTCCTCGGCGCCGAGGGCGACTACCGCGAACGCCTCCGCACCCTCGTCGGCTTCTTCCTCACCGCCCGGGTGGTGCGAAAGGACCCCATCCTCGCCACCTACGACGGCGACGAAGTGAGCGGCGTCGCCATCTGCACGCTGCCGGGGCTGCCCGGTCCGCCCGACCTGGACGAGGCGCGCGAGTGGACCTGGGCCAGGCTCGGCAGCGATGCCCGGGCGCGGTACGACCAGTGGATTCACATCTGGGGGCCGCTCAACGCCGCCGAGCCCAACTTCCACGTGAACATGCTCGGTGTGCCGCCCCGGTATCAGGGGCGCGGACTCGGCCGCACGCTGCTGGAGCGGGTGCACGCCATGTCGCGGGAGCACCCCGACTCCCGGGGGGTCAGCCTCACCACCGAGAGCGCCGGCAACGTCCCCTTCTACGAGCGGCTCGGCTACCGGATCGTGGGGCACGGCCGCATCGGGCCCGGGCTCGAGAGCTGGGGGTTCTTCCGGCCGGACTGAGCCGGTGAAAGGTTGCTGTCACGCGTTTGCCCGCGTCACCGCCCGGCGTATCTTACGGGCACCACTCCCACAATGAGCCCTATGCCGGAGCCGCTCGCGCCTTGAAGGCGGAGATCGTGGCGCAGTTCCAGTCCGCCCTCGGGGGCCGCTACACCATCGAGCGCGAGCTCGGCCGTGGCGGCATGGCCACCGTTTTTCTCGCTCACGACCGGGCGGGCACCGCGGTGGCCCTCAAGCTGCTCCAGCCCGACCTCGGCTCAACCGTCGGCGCGGACCGGTTCCGCCGCGAAATACGGGTCGCCGCCCAGCTACAGCACCCCAACATCCTGAGCGTGCTCGACTCGGGCGTGACCACCGTGCAGCTCGGCCACGGGGTGGACTTCCTCTGGTTCACCATGCCCTACGTCCAGGGAGCCAACGTCTGGGAGCGCTTCGAGCAGACGGGGGCGTTCGCGCCGGACGAGGTGGTGAGGATCGGCCGAGCCGTGGCGGATGCGCTGGCGTACGCCCATGAGAAGGGCGTGGTGCACCGCGACATCAAGCCGGACAACATCCTGCTCGAGGGCGACCGGGTCCTGGTGGCGGACTTCGGCGTGGCGCGGGCGGTGAGCGAGGTGCAGGACAAGCTCACCGCGACCGGCATGGTGGTGGGAACGCCGACCTACATGAGCCCCGAGCAGGCCACCGGCGACCGCGAGCTCGACGGCCGGAGCGACATCTTCGCGCTCGCCTGCGTGCTCTACGAGCTGCTCGCGGGCGAGGCCCCGTTCCACGGGCCCACGCCCCAGGCCACGCTGATGCGGCGATTCACCGGGCCGCCGCGGGCGCTCCGCCCGCTGATCCACGTGCCGGAGGCGCTGGAGGCAGCCGTCCTGAAGGCGCTCTCGCGGGAGCCCAACGACCGCTACCCGACCGCCGCGGCGTTTTCCGAGGCGCTGGCGGGGCGAGTCGTCGAGCAGGCGGCGTCTCCGCCCAAGCCGACCTCCCCGCCCAAGCCGGCACCGGCGTCCGCGCCGGCCCCAGCACCCGCGAAGACGGGAGCCGGCGGCTGCTTCGGGTCGGTGCTCCTGGCATTGGCGACGGCCGCCGCGGGGCTGCTTCTTTCGTAGAGAGGTCCATGGCCGATCCGCTGGAGACGCTGCGAGAGGCATTGGCGGGGCTCGCCATCCGGCCTACATCGAAGGACGCCCACGTGGGCCCCTACCCGTGCTATCTCTCGCCGGGGTGGCTGCGGGTCGATCCGACCTTCGATCCGATCCGCAAGCACCCGCGATTCCAGCGGCTGGTGGAGTGAGCCGCTCGTTCAGCGATCTGCGGGCCCGGCTGCACGAGATCATCTTCGAGGCCGACACGCCTGAGGGCCGGCTGTTCGACGTGGTGCTGCTCGTCATCATCACGAGCAGCGTGGCGGTCGTGATGCTGGAGAGCGTCGCGGCGGTGCGGGCGCGGGTGGGTCCGACGCTTCGCGCGCTCGAATGGGGATTCACCATCGTCTTCACGATCGAGTATCTGCTCCGGCTTGCGACCGTGCGCCGGCCGCTGCGCTACGCGCGGAGCACGTTCGGCGTCATCGACCTGCTGGCGATCCTGCCGACCTACCTCAGCGTGCTCCTCCCCGGCGCGCAGAGCCTGCTGGTCATCCGGCTGCTGCGACTGCTCCGGATCTTCCGCGTGCTCAAGCTGGCCGAGTACCTGCGGGAATCGCGGACGCTGGTGCAGGCCATGCGTGCCAGCCGGCGGAAGATCTCGGTCTTCCTGCTGGCGGTGGTGACCATCGTGGTCGTGGTGGGTGCGCTGATGTACGTCATCGAGGGCGAGCGGCACGGCTTCACCAGCATCCCGATCAGCATCTACTGGGCGATCGTGACCCTGACGACGGTGGGCTACGGCGACCTGGCGCCGGCGACCCCGCTCGGCCGCGCGCTCTCGGTGCTCCTTATGCTCACCGGCTACGGCATCATCGCCGTGCCGACCGGGATCGTGACCGTGGAGCTCACCAGGGCCAGCGCGCAGTCGGTCTCGACGCAGGTCTGCCCGGCGTGCGGGCTCGGGGAGCACGAGCAGGACGCGCTCTACTGCCGGCGGTGCGGCACCAAGCTTTAGCGGAGCCTAGGTAACCCGGATCCGGCGGTACCTCGCGTTGAGCACCTCGTAGAGGGCGTACGCCACGAGCCCGATCGCCACCACGGCGAGAGGCCAGCGGCCCATGCCGGCGATCATCTGGAGCGATTCGTCGGTCCCCCCGGCCTGCTGGGGATCCCGGCCCGAGGCAGCGCGTGCCAGCAGGACCCCGATCAAGCCGAAGACGATGCCCCGGGCGGCGATGCCGAAGCGGGAGAGGGCGATCACCCAGCGGTACGTACCGGCGGGCAGCCCACCGAGATTCAGCTGGCGGCCGAGCTTCGCCGCGTAGGCGCGGTAGAGCTGGTAGAGGCCGGCGCCCAGCACGGCGGCGGCGGCGAGCCAGACCAGCAACTGGCCGCCCGGC
>JACDHV010000086.1 GCA_013820855.1 Gemmatimonadales bacterium
GTGACCGAAGGGGCCAGCGCATATACCCACACAGGTGAGAGGGACCAGATGACTACACGCGGATCTCGGGAGGGATCGTACCGGACGGCGCTCAAGCCATCGTCAAGAGCGCTCCACGCAGGCTAGACCGCCCGATGAGCGAGGCCGATGAGCGCCGCGGGAGACTGCACCGCGAGTAGCGCAGCCTCGAGCTCCTCGAGGAAGAAGCCAGCTGGGTAGCGCTGGCTGAAAAGCAGCGAGACACCGAATGCCGACAAGGTGAGACCGAAGAGCTGGCTGCCCATGCTCGCCATGCCGATCTCGACCTGGCGCACGGCAAGAGCGGTTTCAAAGCTACGCATCTGGTCCGGACCGCTCGCCTGTGACCACCGGTCGACCATCACTTTGAGAGCCACCCCATCCACCGCCTGAAGTGCGGCCGTTACCGCTGCGCTCGCCGCCGTGCCGAGAAGATCAATACGGGCCCAGGCCCAGGCCTTCGCGGTGTCCACCGTCTCCCCGAGCGCCAGGAGCCCTGTAGCCAGCAGCGCGACTCCAAGGAATTGTCCCAGGTGACTGATCACCCAAAGCGAGTCGGCAGCATACTCGGCGAATGCCGCACGGGGATCGTTGGGATCGGCCTGCAGCGGGTGCAGCAGCGTCGCGACGAACAGTACCGGATAACCGCGTAAAGCGGACAGGGCGCCCACCCGTGCCGAGATAGGCCTGCCTGCTCATCGGGTCACCTCCTGGTTCGCCGGCTTCCATGAATTCTGCACCGCCGCGAAGCCCCGGCGCCGTATCAGGTGGGCCGGTCGGGCTTCGACGCGCACCTACAGGCGCCCCAGGACAGGGTAAACGGGGTCGTCGGTCAGTGCCTGCTGGAGGCTCCGGCTGCATCCATCGCAGATGCCGTGTGTCAACTGCGGAGGGCGTGGCTCGGCGAACAGGGACAGTGCGGAGACGGCATCCTCGACCTCGAGCCAGCCGCGCTCTGGCGCCGCGACCCGCTTGCACCAGCCGCACATCGTCACGAACCTCTCCGAGCGGGGCAGGTGCGGATCCAGCAGGGGCACGGGTTGGCGGTCCTGGTGCCTTACGGTCCGCACCCGGTAAATCAGCCCCTGCTCCGCCCCCGCCGAAATCCGGAGCTCCAGCAGTCGTCGGCGTTCCGGCGCGTCACAGCGAAAGGAAACCTGAACCGGCTTGCCCCGCGTCCGCACCCGTCCATGCAACTGGCGGTAAATATGCTGCGTCTCCAGGTCGTCGATGAATTCCCACAGCGACCGCCCCAGAACCTGCGGTGGAAGGCAAGCATCCTCGTCGTTCGCCTGCGCGAAGGCGAGCCACTCCTCATTGACCGAGGTGATTTCGTCATCAGCGTTCAGATGGTACAGAAGATCCGACATCGGTACCCAAGGACAAAAGCCAGGTGGCGCGAGTCAGGCGCCGCCCCCCGCGGTGCGACGCCAGGTGATAGTCGCGGCAAGCGCCGCAGCGGCCAGGAAGATCACGTCGGCCAGGCTGAGGTGAATTCCCGCGCCGGGCCAGTTGACCAATGGCGCGCTCAGGCGACGGAGCCCATGACCGGTGAGATAGAGGTCGAAGATGGCGAGCGCAATCGCGACCAGAACCGCGCTGCCTATGCCGGCCGCGAGGCTCAGCAGGAGCCGGGTCCACCAGGAGCGCCTCGGTGGCGGCAGGGGGCTGGATTCAGGCATCGCCGGGCCTGAACGCCGCTCGGCCCGCCGGAGTGATCAGCAGCGCGATGGCACCTCCGAGACTCAACAGCATGACTCCCAGGGGCAGCTGGGCGCGACTGGGTGCCAACCAGTGGATATCGCCCCTCTCGAACACGAGCATGGCCGATGCGCCCAGGAACAGTCCAAAGAAGCTCCAGGCGAGACCCACCCACCAGGCCCAACGTGCGCGACGGTAGAGGCCCCAGGCGACCAGCCCCGAGATCAGGAGCCGGAGCAGAGCCCGCCCCAGCGCCCAGGGCTCACCCCAACCGGCCTGGGCCTGCATCGTCAACGCGTTGAGCAGGGCAACCGCGCCATAGAGGAGGATCAAACCGGCTGCCGCCTGGATTATCAGGTGCTGCCGGGAGGAGTCGGAGACTGGCATCGTTCCTCGCTCTAAAGCGGTGGTCGTCGGTACTGTCCGACGCCTCGTGCATCAGCTGCGCCACTCCACTTCGGGCAGCCATGCTTCCTTCTGTCGCTGCCGGGCTTCCCACTCGGCTGGAGGACGCTCACCGTCCTGTACCGCATGGTGGTCGTGCAGCGCCCGCATGCGCGATGGTAGCCCTCGAACAGGGACCCATCGGCGGCGAGGTCCGCTCGCAGTCGCAGATCCTCGGGCCGTCTCGAGCAGCTCTTGCTGCAGAGTGGTCCAATCGACGCGCAGCTACCGACCCAACGTGTGGTGCTTGGGCGCGGCGATCAGGGCGTCCATGGAGTCGGACCACGGCCATGCAGAGGCACCGGCTTCCCGCAGCTCTCCAGTCATTCCGGCCTCGCGTGAAGGAAGGTCCACTACAGGCCGTCCCGGTGCTATAGAAACTGCGTCACCGACCGAATCTCCGTCTGCCGTCCCCCGCCTGTATCCGTGGACTGTGCAGAGATCTCTGCCCTGCCGGAGCCAGTCCCTAGCGCTCCGGACCCACTCTGCGCGTTTCCACCCCCTGCGCCAGCACCCGTTCCGCGAAGGCGAGCCGCTCCTGCGTCTCGTTCAGCTCCCGGCGCAGTTGCTCGACCTCTCCTCCGAGCACGTCGAGCCGAGGCTCCCGGTCGCCGCTGCCGGGGCTCTGGCGCAGGCGCTGGGCCCATAGCCCGAACGCCAGCCCGAGTCCGGCGTGAGCCGCGGCATGCCAAGGCTCGGCCGATCCGGCCGCGAAGCCGACGGCAACCAGGTTGATGCCGCTCAACACGACGGCGATCGGGTGCAGGCTTGAAGGTCATGTGGAATCCTCAACGTCCCGACTACCGGGAGCCCGCTTCGACGTGCGACGCGAGCTTGGCGAGTGCTTGCCGCCACCCGGCCTCGTTGTCGGTGCTCGGCAGGCCCGGCGACGGGTTGTCGTGCACGGCGCTGACCTCGGCCGATGGTGTCTCGCTCTCCAGCCCCTCCATCCGATACAGACCGCAAGCGAAGGTGGAGACCAGGACGGTCCGGCCGTCGGTCAGTACCCACGGTTCAGCGGTCAGCATGGACTCGTCGCCGGCCGGGCCGTTGGGAAGAGTGATAGTGTGGAGCGGTGCCAGGTCGGAGAGCCGCCAGATCTGGAGCTGTCGCGAGGCTTGGTAATCCTCGGCCATATCGGTCGTGGTCGTCACGATGCGGTCGAGCGCGGGCACGATACCGGCGCTGTAGACCCGGGTCTCCGGATCGAGGCCAGGGGCGTTGGCCGAGCGGGAGCGCACGGGCTGGCCGGCGGGGGGCAGTTCAACGAGCCCGCCCTGCGCCATGCCGCTGGGCTCATGCCGCATCTGGAAGGTCGCGAGGACGTGGCCATCGGGCAGCCGGAGGAACGAATGCGGGTGCGTGTAGCCCTCGATGTCGCCGAACTGCCCGGCGAGACGCGGACGAACAGGGTCTGTCAAGTCGAAGATGTAGCTCTTGCCCGAATCGAAGCCGTTGGCGAAGAGCTGCCGGTCGGCCGGCATCTCGTGCTCGGTGTGATGCGGCCCGTTCCGGAGACCCGGCACCGGCAGGGTGGTGACTAGGCGGCCGTAGCGGGCGGAGTCCTCGGCGAGGTCGAGGACCGCGAGGAAGTCGGGCTGAGTGGAGTCGGCGGATCCCGTCCAGAGATAGAGATACTCTGGTCCCGCAGAGGGCTGCGCCGGGGGGGAGACGCAGGCGAGAAGAGCGAGTGGGACCGCTGCGAGAACGTCTCTGAAGGTCATCATGCCGAGCCTCGACCTAAGGTTCCGGGCGCGCAGAATCCGCTCGTCAGCCCGCTCCATCTCGGTCCGCCGGGAAGGGGCATCGAGCTGCGGCACGATTCAGACCCGCTCCACCGCGTACGAGAGCGTGACCATCCCGGAAGGGTACCGCTGGGTGTCCAGCAGCCGGAGGCCCGTCAGCGGCATTCCCATCGCGGCCAGAGGCACGCCTCCCCCGAGGAGGACCGGCACGATCGTCGCCTCCACCCGATCCACTTGCCCCGCGTTCACCATACTGCTGAAGAGGTGGCCCCCGCCAAACAGCCAGATGTCGCCGTCTCCCGGCTCGGCGCGGAGCGCCGAGACCATCGCCGCCGAGCGCTCCCCGACCACGGTCACCTCGGGGTAGTCCTCCGGCCGAAGCGTCCGGGAGAAGACGTACACCCGCACGCCGGGCCCCCAAGGTGGGGCGCCGCCCCGCTGAACCACTTCGAAGCTGCGGCGCCCGATCAGGACCGTATCGACGCGGGCAAAGATCGCGGCAAAATTAACCGCCGGATCATGTGGGATCCACGCGAATCCGCCGCTCGCGTCGGCGATGTAGCCGTCCAGGCTCGTGGCCACGTTGTAACGGACCTGCCGCATCGTTCCTCTCGACCGTCGCGTGCCGTCTTGTATCTCTACTTCTGTGTTTCGCAGTAGCTTCTGACTCCGGTGGTAGCCCGATCTGTCCAGGGGCCTACTGCTCGAATCGCACCAGGACCACAGCCTGCTCGCGGGCCGCCAGGTCGGCAGCGCTCCCGAAAGCCACACGCACATTCTCGGCTTCAGCGCCGGCAGGGATCGTCAACAATGCACCGGTAGTCGCTCCGGTAGCCTGAGCGCAGGTCACGCGGATGTGCATGGGGGTGTAGATGCCGAAAGTGAGGAAGCCCACCAGTTGGTTCACGAACGTGTGTTGCGTCTCTACCTTTGCCACTCCATCCGGACAGCGATTGGCGGTCTCCACGGTCTTCGGAGGGACGAGCCCGTAGATCCAACTCGAGGCAAAGGACTGCTCGAGCACCTGGGTCGAAGGCGTCAAGCCCGTTTCAATCGTTGCATGATAGCACGCGCCAAGTGAGGCAACCGCGGCTAGGAGCGCAGCGGCACGTTGGACTTGCATTTGACCTCCGATGAATGAACATCACAGAACTCTCGAAGTCCGGCCCGTCGTCTGCATGCGCGTACTAGACTGGCTCGGACGTGACCTCCACGAACGTGCGGTCCGGAAACCAGGCCATCTCAGTCGTGAAATGTGACCTGAGCGCGGTCAAAGCCGCAGCCACACCCCGTGCGGGCTCCCAATGCGTACACGAAAGGCTTGCTGAACTGCGTCCGCACCGCAACCTCCCGTCCGGCGGGAACGGCCACGTTGAACCCCGGCGAGCCAGGATCAAACGGGTGCAGTGGGAGCGGCCGATCCGCTGCAACATAAAGGACCCAGCACATGCCACGAACCTCCGGTGGAGCGGGCCTAGCTGGCACGCGTCGCTAGAGCGAGTCGGCCGGGATGAGCGTTTCCAACGGCTCGTAGACGAACTTGAAGTTTCTGGCGTGAGTAGCCACGGCCGCGTGACGAGCGCTCTCACTGCCCGGCGCGCAGCCTCCTTCATCCCGGGCATGAGGTCCATGCCCCGAAGCTCATGCTCCAGTTCGGCCACCGCGGTCAGACGCCTTGCGCATCATCCGCCGGCGGTCATGCTGAGGCTCGGACGATCCAGCGCTTCCTTGGCAGCACCATCGGATGGAGCCGCACGCTCAGCCACGGCGCCACTCCGGCCTGTAGGTCGCATGCGCGGCTGAGGCCACAAGCCAGCGCGATGGACGCCGCTGGTCCACCAGCATAGCTTGAGCCTTACCGAGTGTCGACTCTCGAGGCGAGCGGCTGCCCGCCTCGAGCTCGGCGTCGAGAATGGAGGACCGAATGCCCACCTACGAGTATCGCTGCCGCGACTGCCACCATGTGTTTGATCGTGTCGAGCCACTTGCGCAGCACGGTGACAAACTTCCCCAGTGCCCCAAGTGTAATGGTCGGCACGTGGAGCAGGTCTTGACCCCGTTCTTCGCAAAGACCTCGCACAAGGGCTGAGGTCCGCTGCGCCCGAGCGGAGCCGGGGACAAGTCAGGCCCGGGACTGCGTACTCGGGTTAGGAGGCGGGGGCAGCAATGCCTGCAGCCGGTCGCCTAGACTCCGCAGCGCAGCCGCAACGGCTTCGTCTCGGGTCTCCGCCGCCGCCCGCTCCAGCGCGTGGACATCGGCAGGTGTGAATCCGAATGGCTGGTCCGCCAGGGCAAACGCCGCGAGGACGGCGCGGGCGGGCGGCGGAACGAGAACACGGTCGTGGGCACGGTTCATCACGATGACCGCCCCGCTCTCGTCGAGGCCAAGCTTGGCCACATACTCGGTGGAATCATCTGGGCCCGCTCGTTTCGTGTGCGCCTTGGCCCACCTGTCGAGATCCCGGGCAACCTGGCGGTAATCCCGGCTCTCCCACTGCTCCGGCGTCAGTGCCGGTGAGGATGTGTCTGACATGGACGCCTCCTTCCGCGTCTCACCTTTCCAACTCCGCTCGACGCCCCATCCCGTCGCCTGCATGCGCGGATCAGGCTGCAGCTTGACGGTGATGCCTGGTTGTCGGCGGCGTCACTCGCGCATTGGTGAGCTGCCCAACCTGTTGAACAAGGCTTCTCCATCTGCACGGCGATGATTAGGAGCGTGTTGAGCCGCATGATGGCCGCCCTGGTTGCAGGGTGAGCGAGCGACAGCGCGATCTCGAACTGCACCACTTGGCTCTGCGCGTGGCGGCGACTCGGTCGCAGCACTCGCGTACTTTTCCGGTCGACTCGACCTCGCCGCCTTACGGCACGGCGTACCCAGCGTCGATCATGCCCTCGCTCACCAGTACGCTCGCCCCGCCGACCCGAGTGACTACGACGACGCCATCACGTTTTTCCGCACAGGCTTCCAGGACACTCGGACGTCCCATTTCCACCCCTTGTGCGATGCGCCGGGAGACGGTGCCGTCCCTCGCAGCGTCGTGATGACTGAGTAATCCTGCCAGCGCACAGTTCGCGCTGCCGGTAGCGGGATCCTCCGGCACTCCATCGAATGGCGCAAACATCCGCGCCCGGATGTCGAACTCGTCAGCACTCCTGGTGTAGAGGTGGACGTCGGGCGTGATGCCCTGAGCCGCGATGGCCTCGAAGCCCTGCGCGTTGACCCTAGCCCTCGCCAGGGCGGACCGGTCCCTGAGCTCCGCCACGAGAAACGGCAGCCCGACCGAGGCCACCTGGGGCAGATGCGTCGTCGTGACGACATCGTTCGGACTCAGCGACACGGCCGCTGCGAGGGATTCCGCAGTGACGGTCTTGCCAAGCGATAGGCGCTCGGGCGCCGACAGCTCGCACCAGAGCGTTCCCTCCCGCCGGCTGATCGCGATCGGAACCAGCCCGGCCTTCTCCTCGAACGTCACCGTGATGGGGATGTCCGTCAGGCCGAACGCGCCCATCGTGGCCAGGACGAACGCGGTACCGACATTCGGATGCCCGGCGAACGGAGCCTCGCTGGTGGGCGTAAAGATCCGGACTCGACGGGTATGCCCTTGTTCCGGCGGGAGCACGAAGGCGCTCTCCGAGAAATTGAACTCCCTCGCGACCTGCTGCATCTGCCGGGTTGACAAGCCCTGCGCCTCGGGCAGCACCGCCAGCTGATTACCGCCGAAGCGTGTGTCGGTGAAGACGTCACAGATGAAGTAGCGGTAACCCATGCTCCCCTCCCGCAGATGCCGCTAGGGCTGCTTCGCCAACACGAGTGGGAGCCGCACGACGATGAGGTGGCGCACGCTGGCGCATTTCCAGCCGAGCGCACCAGTGCACTCTCTAACTCGACTTGGCGGACATGCTCGTCCGCCATGCCCAGATGAAGGCCAATGCGATGAGCAGGTGAATGACAGCGAACACCACCGCCAACTGCCGCGCGCCGGTGAGCAATCCCCAGACATCCACAGCGGGGCCGGCACTGAATCCAACGATGTTGCCGAGAATTATGGCCTTACGCGCCGTGGACGGCTCCGCGTTCCGGGCCGTCCAGTTCAGCACTGCAATCCCCAGGAAGGTACTGCCGAACACCCGGAGATAAGTCTCGGCAAAGCGCTCGGGATCGATCCGCGGTGTGATGTGCTGCATGCCGGGCATCTAGGCGCGAAAGAGGACTTGGCTCAGCAGAAGGGCCCAGATGTAGAGGCCGACTCCGAATACCGCGGGTCATCAGGCTCTTCAGTCTGGCCCGGTTGGGATTCGGCGTCTTCGAGGCCGCAAAGCCGAGCCCGAACGCCGGCTGCATGACAAGATAGGGCACCAACGTGGTCGCAGCCCCGAAAGCCAAAGCCGGCAGGAGAGTCGGCCGCTCGAGCCAGGTTCCTGACCCAGAAGGACGAACACCAGGGCGAAGGCGATACCAGTGAGGTAGTGAGCGACCCACCCCAGGGTGCACTCGTGCGGCTTCTGCTGAGCGGCGGCGAGGCTGCGATATACGATGGTTCCACCGGGCATGTGGGGAAGCCAACGCCCGAGCAAGCAGTAGTTCAGCGAAGGGATGTCGAAGCCACGCCTCAAGAGCAATGCCCACAGGTCGAGCAGGAGGGTTGCGCCGAGACCGACAAGAGTCGCACCGATGATGTAGCGTGGTTCATCAATCATGAGTTCTCCGCCCTTCGGCGAGTTCGGCAGCGACCGCCAGATATTCCTTGAGCGCTCGCGCATACTCTCGAGCGCCTCGGCTTCCGCGGCGACTGAGACCAGGTGTCTCCTCCGGTCTCGGATGCACCCGCGGGTGGACGGCCGGCGCCCGCGATGCAACACCAGTCTACCCCGAACCCGGTGAGCGCTGGACCTTCCGCTCAACGACCGCCTTCGACCTCGACGTACACATCGATGGGCTCGCGGACCGTGTGGCGGGACTTTGCCTTCTCCGTGTCCGGGTGGGCCAGCGCCGCCTCGAGCTTCTGAAGGTCGGCGTCCTCCCAGACGAGCGCGACCTTGTTCTCCTTCGCGTGCCGATAGACGCGATAAGCGCTACAGAACTGCTTGAAGATCTCCGCGCGCTCTCCTCCCCCCGCCAGCCATGTATCCATGTTTCCAACAGCGTGCGTCGCGATGACTCTCGGCATGGGAGATCTCCTTGTGCGAACTCCGTAGGGAGATGGAACTACTTAGCGGGACGGGCCTGACGTCCGGCAGAGGGAAAGAACGCCAAACGTTGCCCGAAACCGACACCACATCAAGTCCATTGCCACGAACGCCCGAGTACAGTGGCAGGCCCTGAACTGCATAGCGACCCTCGGCTGACCCGGCGCGGGCACCGGGTCCTCTAAGACCGGCAGCATGAGACCGGCGCAGCCGCAAGCTCGAGTTCGGAGCGCCTTGAGCGCAGCCGTTACGGGGGCACAGGCGTCGAGTGTGGCGGCGTTGCCGAAAATGATGTCAGTCGAACGGCTGATCAATGGCCGGGCTCTGAGGCGAAAAGAAGCGTGGCCCCTGGTCCGTGGTGTAAAGGCAGTCCTCCAGCCGGATGCCGAACTCGCCGTATATGGCGATCATCGGCTCGTCGCTGAAACACATCCCCGGCGCGATCGGCGTGGTGTTGCCGCGCACGAAGTTGGTCCACTCGTGCCCGTCGAGCCCGATGCCGTGCCCGGTCCGATGCGGCAGACCCGGGAGCCGGTAGTCCGGGCCGAAGCCGGCGTCGGTGATCACCTTGCGCGCGGCGGCATCGACCGCCTCGCAGGGAGCTCCGACCTGGGCGGCGGCGAACGCGGCGTCCTGCGCCTTACGCTCCAGGTTCCAGATCTCCGTCTGGCGACGGGTCGGGCGGCCGAAGACGGTGGTGCGAGTCATGTCCGACTGGTAGCCCTCCACGGCGCAGCCCGCGTCCAGCAGGACGCTGTCGCCCCGCTGGAGCCGCTGCGGCTGCACGCTGCCGTGGGGAAAGGCCGAGTGCTCGCCAAAGCCCACGAGGGCCCACGGGTCGCTGCCGCCGAGTCGGGTGAGGGCCGCGGTCACGTGGCCGCCGAGGTCGTACTGGGTCATGCCCGCCTTGAGCGTGGCGAGCGCCGCCTTGAAGCCGAGGATCGTGATATCGGTCGCGCGCTGCATCAGGGCCAGCTCGGCAACCGACTTGACCATGCGGCACCCGGCCGTTACCGGCGTGGCGGAGACCAGCTCGGCGGCGGGCGCGGCCTGGCGCAGGCCATCCATCACGAAGAACCGCACCCGCTCCTCCACACCGACTTTCCCGCTCGCGGCGCCGAGGTCCTTTAGAATGGCGGCGATCTGGGCGAACGGGCTCTCGTCCTCCTGCCAGACACGGATGTCGTTGCCGAAACGGATCAGCTCCCGGGCCCTCGCCTCCTCGAACGCGGGGCAGACCCACGCCGGCGACCCGGAGGCCGGGATCACCAGCGCGAAGGTTCGCTCGGACGGCCACCAGCTCACCGCGGTGTAGTAGCGCATGCTGGGGCCCGGCTCGATCACTACCGCGCCGATCCCGTGCTCCTCCATAAGGCGCTGCGCCCGGGCGATTCGGGCGCGACGCTCTTCGTCGGTGATGGGAGTGATGCCGGCTGTTGTCGGCGTGAGCGCCTGAATGGGCGGAGGAAGGTGGCACGGGTCCACTCCCGAGGAAGGCGTCACGTCCCGTCCCAGGGTGGCGGCGCCCACGACGCCCGTGAGGGCCGTGGTGAACTCACGGCGGGTCATGTCCATGCACGCTCCTTGAAGAACGGGCACCCTGCGGCGTCAAAATCCGGTCAGCCCAGCGGCACCCGGTCGAGGCAGTCCTGGCTGCGTGGGTGCGAGGAAGACGTCGGTCTCACCGAGATCGATGACGGCGAGTGGGATCTGTACTTTGGGTCCCTGCGCCTCGGACGGCTGCATGAACGCACGATGCAGGTGGAGGACGCCCTGGGGCGGACCCATCGTCGGCCCTATTAACCACTGTCACCTATGTCCTGCGACTTAACTGTCACCCATGTCTTGAACTGTTCACCCCAGCTTGCACAAGTAGCACAGAGATGCTACCTTGTAGCATAACCGTGCTACTAGGAGGCCCCGTGGTTCGCGAGCTTACGTTGCGCCAAGTCGGTGGCTCCATTGGAGCTACCCTCCCCAAGGATATGGCTGAGCGGCTGCACTTGGCCCCGGGCGATCGGATTCTAGCCGTGGAGACCGAGCGCGGCATTCTCCTGACTCCGTATGATCCGACGACCGAACAGGCCCTGGAGCTCGCGGCCCGCGCGGCGAAGAAGTACCGCCCGGCGCTTCGTAAGCTCGCGGAGTAACGACTCATGCCTCGGCGGCAACCACCAGCCGAGCCAGTCTGGGTAAGCCGCCTCGTGATGGACGCCGTGCACTTTGATCAACTGAGGGAGCACGGCGGCTTGGCGGGCCTTCGGGACGAGAACACGCTCGAGGCCGTGCTCGCCCGGCCCAAGCAGCGGTGGCACTACGACCCGGCGAGTGACCTGGGGACCCTAGCCGCGGCTTATGGGTGGGGACTTGTGACCACACATCCCTACCGTGACGGCAACAAGCGGACCGCCTTCCTCGCGATGGTCGTTTTCCTCGGCCTGAATGACTGTGACCTGGAGGCGACCCAGGAAGAAGTCGTGACCACCATGCTGGCGGCCGCGGCTGGCCAGGTGAGCGAGGCCGCGCTTGCTGACTGGGTACGCTCGCACCTCGTGAAGCTCGCCTAACAGGCTGCTGAAATAGGGTGCACGTGTGACTGATTTTCCTCTCAGCGCGATCCGTTCTTCCTCGGTTGGCATCGGCGGAGCCGGGCTCCGGTTCCCGCGACGCCCACCGCAGCGCTTCGGACCGGGCTCAGGTGCCCACCCCGACACCGATCAGAGTGCGGAGCCGCACCAGATTGTACGCCGCCATCGTGAAAGTGAAGATCCAATCGACCAGCGCCCGGCCCCGATGTCGCAGCTTGCGGAGGAGCCCGACGGTCTTGCCCCAGCCGAAGCTCTCCTCCACCCGCTTGCGTCGTCGTTGACTCTCCGCGTAGCCCGCGTGGCGTGGTGCGACCGTCCAGCATGCTGGTGGGGCCGTCGGCGATGTGCGGGGTCCAGCCCCAGCCGCGGAGCCCGGTGATGAGACTGCGCTGATCGTGCCCCATGTCGGCACCCAGCGTGCGCCGGCCCGCGCGCGGCGGCTGGGTGGCACAGAGCTCAATCGCCTGGTCGACCTCCGCCGTCCCGCTTGGCGCACTCACCGTCGTGGCCACGATCAGGCCGTGGCGATTGGCCAGCAGCACGCTCGCCTGATAGCTGAGCTTGGCTTCCTTGCCCGCCCCCTTCTTGGCCAGCCGGGCGTCGGGGTCGGTCACCGAGCGATGGGTCGCATTCGAGCGGCGCTGGCCCCGGAAACTCACCGTCGGATTCCCCGGATCCTCGTCGTCGCCCGAGGGCGGCGCGTCGGTGGGGCGGAAGCTCTTCTGGCTGGCCCAGGCCTCCAGCAGCGTCCGGTCGACGGTGAAGTGCTCGTGCGACAGCAGCGCCCGGCTCCCGGCCTGGCGCAGCACCC
Source organism: Gemmatimonadales bacterium (assembly GCA_013820855.1). Lineage (GTDB taxonomy): Bacteria > Gemmatimonadota > Gemmatimonadetes > Gemmatimonadales > GWC2-71-9 > CAVVWJ01. The sequence goes on from JACDHV010000086.1 coordinate 12,495, forward strand.
CGGCGAAGAACGCCTCGGCGATCGGGCCGGCCAGCAGCCGGTCGCGGTTCTTGGTGAAGGTCGTCGGATGCCCAACCGGCGCGTCCTTCCCCAGCCCGACGAACCAGCGAAAGAGCAGGTTGTAGTCCAGTTGTTCCATGAGCTGGCGCTCGCTCCGGACGGTATAGAGCACCTGCAGCAGGAGGGCCCGGAGCAGCTGCTCGGGGGGAATCGAGGGGCGGCCGCTCTCGGCGTAGAGCGCCGCGAACCGGGGCGAGAGCTCCCGGAGCACCGGCTCCACCAGCGCCTCGATCGCCCGCAGCGGACGGTCCGCGGGGACCCGCTGCTCGAGATCGACGTAGCTGAACATCACGCGTTGGCCCGGCTCGGCTCCCCGCATCGCGCGCTCCTGGCGTTGAGGTCGCGCCACGGTACACTGCGCGCGTCGTCTGCGCCATACAGTTTCGTCACCCGTTTTTCAGCAGCCTGCTAGTGTGAAGTCCCAGAGATTCTTTTCGTAAGTCGCTCGATCTTGGCCAGGATACTATCGGCCGTGGCGGTCCACTGGAAGGGCCGCGCGGTCTCGTTGTAACTCTTGACGAACCGCTCGATCCG
>JACDHV010000087.1 GCA_013820855.1 Gemmatimonadales bacterium
GCCTCACCCCTCTGGCCCGCCGTGCTGGAGACCAGCACCACCCGGCCGCCGGGCCCCATGAGCCGGAGGGCGGCGCGGGTGGAGAAGAAGACGGCATCGAGATTGGCGGCCATGGTCGCGCGCCAGCGTGCGTCGGGAAGGCGGCCGAGCGGGACTTCCTCGGGAGGCCAGACGCCGGCGTTGGCGACGAAGATGTCGAGCCGGCCGAACGCCGTCGCCGTTTCGGCGGCCATGCGGTCGGCCGCCGATGGATCGCCGAGATCGCCGGCGACCGCGACCGCGCGACGGCCCATCGCGCGCACCTCACGCACCACCGACTCCGCGTCGGCCGACCGGGTTCGGTAGCCGATCGCCACCTCCGCGCCCGCGCGGGCGAGCATGACGGCCGCCGCGCGGCCGATGCCTCGGCTCCCTCCGGTCACCAGCGCGATTCTGCCGTCGAGAGTGATCATGCGCCGGCGGCCAGCTCCACCTCCACCAGCTCCACGATCAGGTGCTCGAGGGCGAGGTGGATCACCTGAATGCGTCCGGTGTCGTCCGAGGGAACCACGATCGCGTCGTCCACCTGCGTCGCGAGCGCGCCGCCGCCGCGGCCCAGGAACCCCACCGTGCGCACCGACCGGTCCCGCGCGGCGCGCGCCGCCGCCAGGAGGTTGGGGCTGTCTCCGCTGGTGCTGTGCAGGACCAGCAGGTCGCCGGGGCGGCACAGCGCCTCCACCTGGCGGGCGAACACCCGCTCGAAGCCCAGGTCGTTCGACGCGGCGGTCAGCAGGGACGTGTCGGTGGTGAGGGCGAGTGCCGCGAGTGGCCGCCGGGCCTCCGAATAGCGGACCACGTACTCGGTGGCGATGTGCTGGGCGTCGGCGGCGCTGCCGCCGTTGCCGCAGAAGAAGAGCGTTCCTCCCGCGCGAAGGGTCTCGGCATAGCGGGCCGCGGCCGCGGCGACGCGGTCGCTCAGCGACACGCTGTCGAGCACCGCCCGCGCCAGCGCCTCGAGTCCGGTTGTGACCGCGGCGGGCTTCATTCGCCCTCGAGAAGCTGGCGGATGCGCTGCATCCAGGTCCGTCGGATCTCCACCGGAGGCACCGCCGAGAGCGGCTCGTCGCTCAGGATGGCGCGCGGGTTGACCGCCGTGAGCAACTCCGCCTGCTCGGCGCCGTCCTGGGCTTCCAGGAACTGTCGGCCGGTGGCGATGATGCGGTCGTCGCCGTGGTTGTCCGCCGCGAGGATGTCCGCCAGGCCCGCCGATACCAGTGCGCGGGCCCGCTGCCCGCGCGATTGGGTGGACAGGAGGGTCGTGGCGTCCACCTGCATGCGGGCGCCCAGCTCGCGCCAGCGCGCGACTGCTTCCGGGCTGCAACAGGCATATCGCTCGGGGTGGGCCAGCAACGGCAGCAGCCCGGCGTCCACCACCCGGCCGAGCGCGATGTTCACCGTGTCGTAGGCGACCATACGGGGGAACTCGACCAGGATGTACCGGGTCCCACCGATGGTGCTCCGCCGCGTGTTGTCGTTGATCGCCGGAAGCGGCCTGTCGAGCATCACCTCCGCGCCGCGGTGCAGCCGCGGCACCGGGGGTGCCGCGGCCTGCAGACTCGCGAAAGCCTCGTCGTGCGCGCGAGGTGGCGCGCCGGCCAGCTGCGCGGCGCGGAGATGCGGGGTGAGGCAGACGTCGGTGACGCCGGCTGCCGCCATCTCGTTCAATACCTTCACCGACTGCCCCACGGAGCGGGAGCCGTCGTCCACGGCCGGAAGTAGGTGTGAGTGGAGGTCGATCACACGCGAGGCGACACGTCGCGAAGCACGCCGGCGGCGAAGCCTCCCAGCGTCTCGGGTGACACCTGGGCTCGAGCGAGGAGCGCCAGCGTCACGAGGGCGTCGGCCGCGAGCAGATCGAGCGCGATGGAGCGGTCGCCGCCGTGGGCGAGCACCCGATCCAGCGCCTGGCGGCCGGAGCGGGCCAGTGCATCGGGTGTCGGCTCGGCCGCGTCGCCGCCAAGATGTTCCCGCACCCGGGCTCGAAGGGCCGCGGGGGCGCGGGCGGTCTCCCGCTCCAGCCAGCCGGTGGTCGCCGTCAGGCGCCGTTCCCTTCGGTGGGTCCGCCGAGCCAGACGGAGACGAGGTCCCGGGTAGCCGCACGGGCCGCCGGCAGCTTCGCGGCGTCGCCCGCGCCAGCCGAGGCGAAGTGGGGCCGGCCGCCGCCCTTGCCTCCACTCAGCGCGGCGATGCGATTCACGAGGTCTCCGGCGTTGCGTCCGGCGCGGACCAGATCGTCGGTGAGCGTCACATGGATGCCGCCGCGCCCGCCGGTGCTGAAGAGCACCAGTACCCCGTTGCGCTTGCCCTCGCGGAACCGGTCGGCGATCCGGCCGACTTCGGCCCGGTCGTCGCTGGAGGTCTCGGCGATGGTGAGGTCGACGCCTTGCACGGTGGCCTCGTCGCCGCTCAGGGGAACCGCGCCGCCGGTTCGCAGCGCCTCGGCGAGCCGCGCCTCGAGCCGCTGCCGCTCCTCCATGAGCTGCTCCAGGCGCCGAACCACGTGCTCCGGTTGCGCCTTGAGCGCTTCGGCGACCTGGGACAGCCGACGCTCCTGCTCGCGCAGCGCGCGCAGGGCGCCGGTTCCCGTCACCGCCTCAACGCGCCGGACCCCCGCGGCGACGCCCGTCTGCCCGCTGAATCGGAACGGGCCGACCTGCCCGGTGGTGCGCACGTGCGTACCGCCGCACAGCTCGACCGAGGGGCCCATCCGGACCACGCGGACCACGTCACCGTACTTCTCCGAGAAGAAGGCCATCGCGCCGAGCGCCAGGGCGTCGGGGTAGGGCATCTCGCGGGTCGACACGGGGTCGTTCGCCAGCACGAGCTCGTTGATCTCGTCCTCGACCGCGTGCAGCGTGGCGGCGTCGATCGGGCCGTGATGCGAGAAGTCGAAGCGGAGCCGGTCGGGCTGCACCAGCGACCCCTGCTGGCGGATGTGGGACCCGAGGCGCTTCCGCAGCACGTAGTGCGCGAGGTGCGTCGCGCTGTGGTTGCGCTCGATGTCGCGCCGGCGCGGCGCGTCCACCGACGCCCAGAGCGCGGTGGGCTCGAAGGGCTCGGCGAGCTCGCCGGCGACCACCGTCCCTTTGGGGTCCTTGCTCACCGAATCCACGGCCAGCGACCATCCCGCGCCGCTCAGGTTGCCGACGTCGCTCACCTGTCCCCCCGCCTCGGCGTAGAACGGATTCTCCTTGAGCACCAGCTCCACGCGCGGTCCCTCCTGCCGGAAGGCGAGGACCTCGGTGTCGGCGTCCGTCGTCTCGTAGCCGACGAACTTCTGCTTGCCGCGCCGCACGGAGCGCCACTTGCCGCCCTTGCCGGTGTGAACCGCCGGCCCGATCCGGGCCGGGCCGCCGGCCTTGCCGTCGCCCTTCGTACCGGCTCGCGCGGAGCGGGAGCGCTCGCGCTGCTCCTCCAGCGCACGCTCGAACCCGTCGAAGTCCACTCGAACGTCGCGTTCGCCCGCGATGATCTGGGTGAGATCGATGGGAAATCCGAAGGTGTCGTACAGCTTGAACGCCTCGTCTCCGGAGATCGTGGCGGCGCCGGAGGCGAAGATCTCCTCAAGCCGGCGCAGGCCACCCTCGATAGTCTCAAGGAAGCGGCGCTCCTCGGTCTCCGTCACCTCGTGGATGAACCCGGCCTTGGCGGGCAGCTCGAGGTACGCCTCGCCCATCTGCCCCACCACGACGTCGGTGAGCGGCGCGAGGGTGGGCTCGCGCCGGCCGAGCAGCCAGGCGTGGCGCACGGCGCGTCGCAGGATCCGGCGCAGCACGTAGCCGCGCCCCTCGTTGCCCGGGTAGACGCCGTCCGCGAGCAGGAAGGCGACGGCCCGCGCGTGGTCGGCGAGCACCCGGTAGGAGGCACGGTTCTCCGCGTCGCGATCGTAGGGAGCGCCCACCAGCTCGCCGACCCGTTCGATGAGCGGCAGGAAGACGTCGGTGTGGAAGTTGTCGTCTTCGCCCTGCATCACCGCGGCGATCCGCTCGAGCCCGGCGCCGGTGTCCACCGACGGCTTGGGGAGCGGGGTCAGCGTGCCGTCCGCCGAGCGGTCGAACTGCATGAAGACGAGATTCCAGATCTCCAGGAACCGGCCGGATTCCGCGAGCTCCTCGAACTTCGACTGGGGGATGGCCTGATCGGCGGAACGGGGGAACGGGGGAACGGCGGAAACGTCCTCGACGCCCGCAAGCCCGGTTTCTCGGCGCGCCGACCGGTCCGCCGGTCCGCCGTTCCCCCGTTCCGCCGTTGCCCCGTTCCGCCGTTCCGCCGTCTCCAGATCCACATAGATCTCGGTGCACGGCCCGCAGGGCCCGGTGTCCCCCATCTGCCAGAAGTTGTCCTTGTCGCCCAGGCCGTAGATCCGGTGGTCGGGAAGGCCGGAGATCTCCCGCCAGTAGCGCCGGGCCTCGTCGTCGGTATGGTGCACCGTGATCCGGAGCCGGTCGGGGGAGATGCCCAGGTACGACGGACTGGTGACGAACTCCCAGGCGTAGGCGATCGCGTCGCGCTTGAAGTAGTCGCCGAAGGAGAAGTTCCCCAGCATCTCGAAGAAGGTGTGGTGCCGCCTGGTGTGACCGACCTGCTCGAGATCGTTGTGCTTGCCGCCCGCGCGGACGCACTTCTGACAGGTGGTCGCGCGGCTGTAGGCCCGCTGCTCCTGGCCGAGAAAGGTCCGCTTGAACTGCACCATGCCGGCGTTGGTGAAGAGCAGCGTCGGATCGTCCGCCGGTACCAACGACGAAGAAGGCACCTCGCGGTGCCCCTTGGCGACGAAGAAATCGAGGAAGAGACGACGGATCTGAGCCGACTTCATGGGGGGAGAATATAAGCTGGGGAAGCCCCTCGCTAGGCGAGCAGCTTCCCCACCATCTCCGACACCTCCCGGCCGCTGAACCCCCGCCGCGCGAGATAGGCGAGCACCCGTCGTCGCTTCACATGTCGCGGCAGTTCCCTGAGTTGGGCGACACGCTTGCTGGCGAGCGAGAGGGGAACCGCTCCGCCGCCCTCGGATTCGCGCACATGGGCCGCGACGGCCTTGTCGGCGATGCCGCGCTCGACACCCATGGCCCGCAGATCCCGGGTGAGGCGAAGCGGGCCCCGGCCGCGGGTGGCGCGGGTCTCCACGTAATTGGCCGCGAACGCGACGTCGTCGAGCAGGCCGTGCTCCTCCGCGCGGGCCAGCGCCGCCTCGACCGCCGCGGGCGCATGGCCCTTGCGCAGCAGCCGCCGGCCCAGATCCGCCCGGGCGAACGGGCGCCGCTCGATGGAGCGAAGCGCGGTGCGGTAGGCGGCCTCGATGTCGGCCTCCGCCTCCAGCCGGGCGCGCAGCGCCTCGTCCAGCTCCCGGCCCACGTGGAGGCCATGCGCGCGCACCACGTCGGGCGCGACGGAAGCGAACCGCTCGCCATCCACCTCGATCCGGACGGAGCCCGGGCCGCGGGGCTCGGGCACGAGCGCCGTGATCCGGCGCGGGCGCTCACGGCCCTCCGGCATCACTCTTCACTCGCGGCCGCCCCCACCGGGCGCACGCCGAGGAGCTCCTTCACCTTGCCCTCGATCTCGGTCAGGAGCGGCGGGTTGTCGCGCAGGAAGAGCTTGGCGTTCTCGCGGCCCTGCCCGATCCGCTGGTCGTTGTAGGAGTACCAGGCCCCCGACTTCTGGATGATGTTGGCCTCGGAGGCGAGGTCGACCAGCAGGGAGGTGTGGCTGATCCCTTCGTCGAACATGATGTCGAACTCGGCCTGCCGGAACGGCGGCGCGACCTTGTTCTTCACCACCTTGACGCGCACGTGGTTGCCGATGACCACCTCGCGCTCCTTGACTGGACCGATGCGGCGGATGTCGAGCCGCAGCGAGGCGTAGAACTTGAGCGCCTTGCCACCGGTGGTGGTCTCGGGATTGCCGAACATGACGCCGATCTTCTCGCGGAGCTGGTTGATGAAGACCACGGAGGTGTTCGAGCGGTTGATGGCGCCGGCCAGCTTCCGAAGCGCCTGGCTCATGAGCCGAGCCTGCACGCCCATGCTCGATTCGCCCATCTCGCCTTCGATTTCGGCCTTCGGCACCAGCGCGGCCACCGAGTCGATGACGACCAGGTCCACCGCGCCGGAGCGGACCAGAATGTCCACGATCTCGAGCGCCTGCTCGCCGGTGTCGGGCTGCGAGACCAGCAGGTCTTCGATGTTGACGCCCAGCTTCTTGGCGTACTCGATGTCGAGTGCATGCTCGGCGTCCACGTAGGCGGCGACGCCGCCCTGCCGCTGGACGTTGGCCGCGAGGTGCAGGGTGAGGGTGGTCTTGCCCGAGGACTCGGGGCCGTAGATCTCGGTGATCCGGCCCCGAGGCACGCCGCCGATGCCGATGGCCGCGTCGAGGTTGATGGCGCCGGTGGGAATCGCGGCGACCTTGACCCGGGCGGACTCGGCGCCCATGCGCATGATGGACCCCTTGCCGAGCTGCTTCTCGATCTGGGAGATGGCCAGTCCGAGCGCCTTGCGGCGGTCGGCTTCCAGCCGGGTTTCTTCAGCGGGCATGTTGTTCCTCGAAATGCGAGTGACCGATTTTGCTACACAACGGCAGGAGGTTCCAAGCTAATACCGAACATCTTCCGAAGCAACAGTATACTGGTGACCTGTTTTCAGTCACTACAAGGACTTGGTTTCTCAGCACGCGCTCCACCCCATGCGCCACGCGTCTTCCACGTGCTCCACCTCGTAGCGGCCCCCACCGAGGTCCGAGATGGCCAGCACATCGAATCGATAGGTGTCCCCCGCCCTGCCGTGCCTCAGCCGCCAGAGCATGGCCACCCGGCCGAGGATGTGGCGCTTGAGGGCGCTGACCGACTCGAGGGCGGCGCCGCAGGCCGTGGACCGGCGGGTCTTCACCTCCACGAATGCCACCAGGTGCCCCCGGCGCACCACCAGGTCCAGATCGTGCCGGCCCAGCCGGAACCGGTGCGACTCCACGTTCCAGCCGCACGACGTGAGATAGGCGATGGCGGCGCGCTCGCCGGCGAGGCCGCGGCGCTGCCGCCTGTCGCCCCACTGGCTGATCGGTATGAAGCTGCGCCGCGATCGCATGGGCCGACGATATCGACGGCGCGCGGCCGATGGAGCACCGAATCAGCGCGGTGGCGGACGAAATCCCGGGTGACGCGTGGGCCGTCCGCGCGCATCGGCGGGCGTGGCACCATCTCGCCCCGGAAGGAGGCAACGGCTACACTCATCCGACCCCTTTCACCGAGGCTGCGATCCTACTCTCCGATCTGGCCGGCGCGCTGGCGCTCCCGATGCATGGGTCCGATGTCGAGGTGACCGGTATCGCGGTGGACTCCCGCCAGGTCCGGCCCGGCGATCTCTTCGTGGCCCAGCGCGGCGCCCGCGCCGACGGCACGGCGTTCGTTCCCGAGGCCCGGGCCCGGGGCGCGGTGGCAGCCTGCTCCGCCATCCCGGTGCCCGGCCTCCCCACCATCGTGGTGCCGGACCCGCGAGGTACTGTTCCCCGCCTCGCCGCCACCCTCTACCGTCAGCCGGCCCGCGAGCTTCGGCTGGTGGGCATCACCGGGACGCTGGGCAAGACCTCCACCGCCCTGCTGGTGCAATCGGCCCTGGCCGCCAGCGGAGTGCCGGCGGGAGTGATCGGGTCGCTCGGCGTGCGCATCCAGGGACTGGTGGCCGAGACCGGCATGACCACACCCGACGCCCCGGCCATTCACCGGGCCCTCCGGCGGATGGTAGAGGCCGGCGTCACGACGGCGGTCCTCGAGGTGACCTCGCACGGCACCGCGCTGCGGCGCGTAGCGGGGCTCACGTTCGGGCTCGGCGCGCTCACCAATCTGGTGCCCGACGAGCATCTCGATTTCCACGGCACCGCGGGTCACTACCTGCGCACCAAGGCGCGCTTCTTCGACATGCTGGCGGAGGGGGCCCCCGCTGGTCGTGAACCACGACGATCGGCAGGTGCGGAGCCTGGTAGCGGAGGCGGGTGTGGCGGACCGCAGGCCGGTGGTGAGTGTCTCGGCCGACGGGGACCCGGAAGCCGCCGTGTCGGTGACCGGGCTCCGTACCGACGCGGCGGGCTCCGCGTTCGCCCTGGCGATCCGGACGCCGCTTCCGCGCGTGGGCGGCGGGACCCTGCCTTCAGGCGCGGTGCCGCTGGTGCTTCCCGTCCTCGGCGCCCACCAGGTGGCCAATGCCGCGCTGGCGGCCGTGGTCACCCTCCTCGCCGGCGGCACCCCGGCCGGAGTCACCGAGTCGGCGGCGGAGCTGGCGCCGATGCGCCGGCGAATGGAGATCGTGCGACAGGCGAGGCCGATGGTCCTGGACGACACCGTGGGGAATCCCCGGGCCCTCGATGCGGTCTTCAGGAGCATCCGTCCCCTCCCGCACCACGGACTCCGGATCGCCTTCGGCATCCGGGGGTCGCGCGGACCCGCGATCAACCGCCGGCTGGCCGGCACGCTGGCGCGCTCGGTCCAGAGCCTGGGCCGGCCGGTGCGGCTGGTGGTCACCAGCAGCGAGGATGCCGCCGGCGCGCGCGACCGGGTGCATCCCGAGGAGCGCGAGGCCGTGCTCGCCGCGCTTCGCGAGGCTGGAATCGCGTTCAGCTACGAGGCGAGGCTGGCGGATGCTGTGCGGGCGGCCTTGGCGGAGAGCTCCGACGGGGATCTGGTGTTGCTGCTCGGAGCCCAGGGGATGGACGCGGCGGCGGACATGGTGCGGTCGCTGCTCGGGTGCGAGGGCTAGGCTTCATGGGTCTAGGGCCGCAGGCCCCGCTGTCCCGCCGCCCACGCGTCGTACACGTTGAACGACTTCATCTGCTCCGCGAGGTCGGTGGTGCGGACCAGCGAATCGACCTGCCGGGCGGAGTGGCGCGGCAAGGCGAGGTCGAGCGTGGCGAACCCCCAGGTCACGGCCGCCGCGATGGCGGCGTTGAGCCGAAGCTGTCGCAGGTCGGCCCGGCCGAACTCGTCCGAGCGTGCGTGGTAATTGGGCCCGTAGTTGGCCGATTCCTGGTTGGCCACGAGGTTGGGAACGCCCTGCATCATGAAGTCGTAATTGTCCGTGCCGACGATGGGGATGTCGATGTGGGTGAACGGCCCCAGGCCCGCGACCGGGGCGAGCGCCCGCTCCACCACCGGGATCATCTCGGCGCGCCCGCCGGTGAAGAAGCCGGTGATCCGCCCGGTACCGATGTCGTAGGAGGAAGCCATGACGTGGCGGTCGAGCTCGGCGGCATGGGTCGACGTGTAGCCGAACGACCCGTTGAAGTTCTGCTCCTCGCCGTTCCAGAGCGCGAACCGTATCGTCCGCGCCGGCTTCAGCCCGAGCCGCCGGATCTGCCTGGCGATGTCGATGACCATCGCCGAGTTGGCGCCGTTGTCGAGCGCCCCGGTGCCGAGGTCCCAGGAATCGAGGTGGGCGCCGATGACCACGATCTCGTCCGGTCTGATGGCGCCGCGGATCTCGCCGATGACGTTGTGTGTCTGGTACGCCGGTCCCGAGCGGATGTCGAGCACGGCGGTGAGGGTCAGCGGGGTTCCCGCGCGGAGCAGCCGGAGCGCGCGGGCCGCGGCGTCTCGCTCCATCATCATCATGGGGTGCCGGTTGGCGAGGCCGAGAGAGGCGTTGTGCCGGGCCAGTGTGTTCCCGGGCCGGGAAGACATGTACACCAGTCCCGCGGCGCCGGCCGCGATGGCCCGCCGCTCGACGTGGCCTGCCTCCGTGTACTCCCGGAAGAGCCCCTCGAGATCGGTCAGCTCCTTGGTCTCGATCAGGACGAATGCGCCCTTCGCCCGGGTGCCCAGCGCCGAGAAATCCGCCTCCGCTCCCCTGCCGGCGTCCACCAGGCCGGCCGTGAGGCCCGCCGCCGGCGTGCCGGCCGAGAAGGGGAGCGAAGCGATCCCGGGGCTGAACGCCACCCCCTTGCCCTTCACCGTCGCTTTCGCCGACCGCTCCAGCCAGAGCCCCGGCATCCGAAAGGGCTCCTTCCTCGCCTCCACTCCCGCCCCGCGGAAGCGCTCCAGCGCCCAGTCGAACGCGCGCAGGTTGGCCGGCGAGCCGGTCGGCCTGCCGCCGATCTCGTCGGTCAGGGTCAGGAGATCGCGAGTCATGGGTGTGTCGCCCAGCAGGGCCGCGACGAGTCGGGAGGCATCGTCGGACTGCGCCGTCGCGGGCGTCGGAGCCAAGAGCAGCACCAGAGTCAGCAGGTGGCGAATGTGGAGGGTCACGTGAGCGCTCCTGAGGCGTGCGGAAGACTGCGCTACCGGCAGTATTCGTCGAGCTGATCGAACCCCACCAGCACCTCGCGCGGCTTGCTTCCGTCCGGTGGGCCCAGGATGCCGGCGTAATGCAGCTGGTCGATGATCCGCGCTGCGCGGCCGTAGCCGATCCGGAGCCGGCGCTGCAGCAGCGAGGTCGAGCCGCCCTGGTTCTGGATGCACGCTTCGGCCGCGTCACGGAAGAGGGCGTCGCGCTCGCCGGCGTCCGCCGCGCCCTCCTCGCCCTGCTCGGCCTCCGAGTCGGGCACCTCGTCGAGGATGTTGCTCTCGGCCGCCGCCGCAAGCCCGCGCTCCTGCTCTGCCGCCGTCCACTTGCGATACCGCTCCATGATCTTCTCGCTCTCCTCGGTGGAGATGTACGCGCCCTGAAGTCGCATCGGCTCGCTCTTGCCCGGCTCGAGGAAGAGCATATCGCCCTTGCCTAGCAGCGCCTCGGCACCGTTCCCGTCGAGGATAGTGCGGCTGTCCACCTTGGACGCGACCCGGAAAGCGATTCGGCTCGGGAAGTTGGCCTTGATCAGACCGGTGATCACGTTCACGGACGGGCGCTGCGTAGCGAGGAGGAGGTGCACACCCACGGCGCGGGCCTTCTGCGCCAGCCGCGCCAGCGGCGTCTCGATCTCCGACTGCACCGTCATCATCAGGTCGGCAAGCTCGTCCACCACGATCACGATCAGAGGCAGCTTGCCCTCGGTGTACCCCTCCACGGCGGGAGAAGGGGGTGGAGTGTCGGCTGGCTCCGCGGCGATCTCGGTGAGGGTGACCTTACGCGGCGCGGGGTTCCGGAGCTGCTTGCCGTCCACGACCTTGCGGTTGAAATCGGTGAGATTGCGGGCCCCGTTGGCCTCCAGCAGGGCGTAGCGCCGCTCCATCTCGGCCACGGCCCACTTGAGAACTCGGGCGGCTTCTTTGTTGTTGGTTACGACCGGATGCCGCAGATGGGGAAGATCCTTGTACATCGAAAGCTCCACCATCTTCGGATCGATCATCAGTAAGCGGAGATCTTCCTTGTGCCGGTAGTGAAAGATGAGCGACGTGATGATCGCGTTGATGCAAACCGACTTTCCGGTGCCGGTGGCGCCCGCGATCAGGAGGTGCGGCATCTTCGCCAGATCGGCGATGACCGGGCGCCCCTCGAGATCGAGGCCGAGGGCCACCGGCAGCAGCCGCTCCTCGGAGCTCCAGTGCGGGTCCTCCAACAGCTCGCGGAGCACCACGACCCGTGACCTCGGGTTCGGGACCTCGACTCCGACCATGTCCTTGCCGGCGATCCGTGCCACCCGGATCGAGCGGGCGCTCATCTTGAGCGCCAGGTCGTCGGCCAGTGTCACCAGCCGATTCATCTTGACGCCTGGCCGGAGCCGGACGCCGTACCGGGTGACAACCGGTCCGGTCGTACGCCCGGCCACGTCGCCCTCGACCTTGAACTCGGCCAGCGTGCCCTCGAGGCGCTCCTGCAGCATGTCGAGCTCAGCCTCGCCGGCATCGCTATTCGTCCCCCACGGCTCCTGCAGCTCGGCAACCTCCCAGACGGGACCTAGCTCCTGCTCCCCCGGCGCTCGCCCCGGCTTCCTCGCCGGCTTCGCCTTCGGCTTTTTCTGGCCGGGCTCGTCCCGTCGCGCGACCACCGGCTCCTCTCGGGCCGGCCGCGGCTCCTCCCCGGCCGCACCCACGTTCGCCGGTACTTCGCGACGGCCGCGCTTCAAGTCCGGTTCCGAGGGAGGCGGGGCGGGGTCCCGCCCCCGCTCGAACCGCTGCAACGGGTGCCAGGCGAACGTCACGAGCGTGAGTGCGGAGAGCGCGAGGAATCCGAGCAACACCGCCCCCGCCACGCCGATCTTCCCCGAGATCGTCTCCGCGAGGAACCCAGGCACCAGGCCCACCGTCCGCGCCGCGAGACCCCGCTGACCGACGTCCACATCGAGCTCGGTGGGGGTCACGTGCGTCAGCACGCCCACTACGTAGGGCACCAGCACGCTGAGGCCCACGATCAGGATCGCCGACCGCTTCATGTCGAGCCCGCCGAGCCGGTCGAAGCCGGCGAGCGCGAGACCGATGCCGAGAAGGGGAATGCCGAGCGCTCCCGCGCCCAGCAACTGCCAGAGCGCGTGCCCGATGTATCCTCCCACCGGGCCGGTGATCCGAACCGGAAGGAGGGTGAGCCCAACGAACAGGCCGACCACGAGCGCGGTCAGCGCGCCCAGCCGCCTCCGCCGTCCCTCTTCCGCGGGGGCCGCCCTTGCGGATGGCGCCTTCGCCGGGGCGCTCATACGGGAACCGTCGCCAGCGTCACGCGGCGCTCGTGAAAGGTCGGGAGCACGGGGTAGGCGTCGAGTCGGGCCGACGCCTCGATGTCGTCGGCGAAGCCGAGCCGGATCAGCTCACGGCCGGCGCGGCTCCGTCGGAGCGGCCGCTCCCAGTGCTCGCCGTAGCGTCGCACCAGATCGAGGCTCGCCAGCGCCGCGTCGTTGAGGCCGCGGCGGCCCTTGGGCCCGCCCAGCACCGAGGACACCAGGCGCCCGGCGGCGTAGGCGTCGTCCAGCGAGAACGCGCCACCGCGGCCGGCGCAGACCACGAGCATTCCGCCCTCGCCCGCCAGCACTTCGCGAGCCTTCTCTGCGGCGAGCGAGAGATTCACCGCGCATGCCGGGTACACCGCTTCCGCCCCCTGGCAGGCGAGCAGCGCCTTGGTGCCGTTGGTCGTGCTCA
>JACDHV010000270.1 GCA_013820855.1 Gemmatimonadales bacterium
TCGCGAGCCCGAGCCGGCCGCCGAGCCGGCGCCCGAGCCGGTGCCCCTCGCCGCCCCAGCGTCGCTCGCCGACGGTGAGAGCCTCGCAGGGCCGCCGCGTGCAGAGCCGCCGCGCGAAGAGCCGCCGCGTGCAGAGCAGCCGGATCCCGGGTCGCCCTTCGCCGACCTGGAAGGCGGCCACTCGCTGGTGCTGATGGACGCGAACGGCCTCAGGCTCGCCGGCGGTCTGCCCGCGCCCAACGGCGAGGAGACCGGCGACCGAGTCGCGGCGCAGCTGGCGGGTGTCTCGCGCGAGGCCGGTCGGGCCGCCCGGCTCCTCGGACTCGGTGCCTGGCAGACCATCACGGTCGAATCACCGGACGCGCACTTCGTCCTGGTGCGCCCCACCGCGGAGACGGTCCTCCTCGCCGCGCGGGAGCCGTCGCTGCCGATGGGCCGCGTGGCGCTGGTGGCGGAGCGCGCCGCGCGCGCGGCGAAGACCTGGCTGGAGCGGGTCCAGTGACGGCCGCGCAGGCCGTGCTGGATCGGGTCACCAGGGTGCCCGGCGTGCGCGGCGCGCTGATCGCCTCGGCCGAGGACGGTCTCGTCGTCGCCGAGCAGCTGATGGACGGGGTGGACGGCCGGGCCGCGGCGGCGTTGGCGGGAAGCCTCGTCGGGCGGCTGGCGCGTACCGCCGACGGGGCAGGGCGCCGGGCGCCCGCGTTCGTGCAGCTCCGTGCCGAGCGCGGGTCCATCCTCGTGGCGCCGTGTCCCAAGGATCTGGTGCTGATCGCCGTCGTCGCGGCCGACGCCAACGTGGGGCTGGCGCGCCTGGAAATGCTCGACGCCGCGAGCCGGCTGCACTGATGCGCGCGCTGGAGCCCTGGGTCGAGGCACCCCTGCAGACCTTCCTGGCTGAATCGTCCGCGCGGCTCACGCTGCTGATGACCTCGTCCGGGCAGGTGGTGGCCCAGCATGGCTTCAGCCGCTCGCTCGACGTGATGACCGCCGCCGCGCTCGGCGCCGGGATCGGCGCATCGACCGAAGAGCTCGCCCGGCTGATGGGTTCCTCGCGGTTCGAGGCGCTGGTGCACCACGGCGCCCGGCAGAGCTGCCTGCTCGCCGGCTTCGGCACCCCGCGCGGCCGATGGATCGGTCTGGTCGTCTTCGGACCGGAGACCTCGGTGGGGATCGTGCAGCTCTTCTTCGACCAGATGGTGCAGCAGCTCGCCTCGGCGGCGCGGCGGGACGAGCCCGCGGCGGTCAGGCTCCCGGAGAACTTCGAGCACGAGCTCGACGCCAGCCTCAAAGCTCTGTTCGGGCGGTAGCGACATGTCACTGGTCAACTTCACGGCGCGCGAGATCACCTGTAAGATCGTGTACTACGGACCGGGCCGGTCCGGAAAGACCACGAACCTGCAATACGTCTACGGCCGGGTTCCCGAGAGCCGCCGTGGCCGGATGGTCTCCCTGGCGACACAGACGGATCGGACGCTGTTCTTCGACTTCCTGCCCCTCGAGCTGGGGTCCATCTCCGGGTTCGCCACCAAGTTCCAGCTCTACACCGTGCCGGGGCAGAGCTATTACAACGCCACCCGGAAGCTGGTGCTCCAGGGCGCCGACGGGGTGGTGTTCGTGGCGGACAGCCAGGCGCGCCGCTTCGACGACAATCTGGAGAGCCTTCAGAACCTGCAGGACAATCTGCTGGCGCAGGGCGTCGACATCCGTCAGCTCCCGGTGGTTTTCCAGTACAACAAGCAGGATCTCCCTCGCGACCTGATCCTCACGCACGAGGAGATGGACGATGCCCTGAACTTCCGGGCGGTCCACAGCTTCGCGGGCGACGCGCTGCACGGAACCGGCGTCTTCGAGACGCTGCGCGGCATCTCCGAGCTGGTCCTCAAGCGGCTGGCGGCCGGCGCGGTGGCCGGATGACGGTGACGCTCAACCCGCTGTACCGCTTCGACACCTTCGTGGTGGGCTCGGCGAACCGCCTGGCCGTCACGGCGGCGAAGGCCGTGGCCGAGTCTCCGGGCACGGTGTACAACCCGCTCTTCATCTATGCCCGCCCGGGGCTGGGCAAGACCCATCTCTTGATGGGTCTGGGCCACGCCGCGCGCGCGATCGATCCCAATCTCCAGGTCGAGTACCTCACCCTCGACGAGTTCGTCGAGGCCTTTCACGCCGCGATCGCGGCGGGCCACGGCGAGGCCTACCGCAAGCGCTTCCTCGACGTGGGGCTCCTGCTGGTGGACGACGTGCAGTTCCTGACCCACCGGCGCGAGATGCAGGCGGAGCTCCTGCGGCTCACCGACGCGCTGCAGACTACCAACCGGCAGATCGTGCTCACCAGCGACCGCCCTCCCGGCGAGATCGAGGCGCTGGACGAGCGGCTCATTCGTCGTTTCGCCGGCGGGCTCATCATCGACGTGTCGGCCCCGGACTACGAGACTCGGGTCGCGATCCTGCGCCGGAAAGCCGAGGAGCGGCGGGCGGCCTTCGCGGATGGAGTTCTCGAGGCGATCGCGAGTCTCGACATCGACAACGTGCGGGAGCTGCTCGGGGCGCTGAACCGGCTGGTGGCCTTTCAGGCGGTGAGCGACAAGCCGATCGACGCCGAGCAGGCGAAGGCGATGATCGGCGGCGCGGCCGGGACGAAAGCCGGTGGCGACGCCGCGTCGGTGCGGCGCGGCGACCAGCAGCCGCCGAAGGTGGCCACTCGGCCGCCGCAGGCGCTGGCCGCCCGGCCCGACGAGTTCTCCGATTTCCTGAGCGAGATCTCGGCCACCGTCGCGCAGCAGGTGGACGCGTGGCGTACGCAGATCGGCGCGGCGATCCTCCGCTGGGAGGGAGAAGGGTACCGGACCGGCCGGCTGCAGAAGCTGCTGGAACAGGAGATCTTGCCGGATCCGGCGCAGGCGCTCCGGGACTTCGAGTGCGACGTGCAACGGCTGCGCGACATGGAGGCGGAGACCGCGGAGCTGGCGGCCGACCTGGTCGGATCCGCCGCCTTCCGCGACCCGGCGGACCTGGCGGCGGCGGAGTCGCTGCTCGCGCGCGCGCGGCAAGGTGCCGTGCCGCCCGCGGCGCCGTCGCCGCTCTGGCGCATGAACGACTGGGTGGAGGGGCCGTCGGCGAAGGTGGCTCTCGAGGCGGCGCGCACCGTCGTGCGTGAGCCCGGAAGCCGTTACAACCCACTGGTGATCGTGGGGGCCGGCGGCACCGGAAAGACGCACCTCCTGCACGCCATCGGGCACGCGCTGGGTGGGACTTCGTCTCCGCCGGTGGCCTGCCTGAGCGCGCCGGAGTACACCGGCGAGCTGATCGAGGCGATCGATCGCGACGCGATCGGCATCTGGCGATCGCGGTACCGCCGCATCGCGGCCCTCCTGCTCGATGACGTGCATCTGATCGGCGATACCGATCGCACCCAGGACGAGCTCTTCCTTCTCTACAACGTGCTCCTCGAGTCCGGCCGCCAGATGATCTTCACGTCGGCGGTGCCGCTGGCGGACATCCTCGGCCTCGAGCCGCGACTCCGGACCCGCCTCGAAGGCGGCCTGGTGGTGGATCTGTCCCCTCCCGACAGGGAGGTCCGGGAGCGGATCGTCGCCCGCGAGCTTGAGGCGAAGATCGGCGAGGCCGACCCGGGGCTCGCGGACCACATGGCAGCCCGCCCGGCGGATTCCGTGCGCATGCTGCTGGCGCACCTGCAGCGGGTCCTCAACGCCGCCGAGGCACGGCACGTCCAGCCCACGGTCGGGCTCGCGCGCGAGGTGTTGGACGGCGTGATGCCGGGGCCGCCGGTGGAGGCGACGGACGCGGGGCGGCCCCGGCGGCCGCCCGGTCAGCGGTCCAGCGGAATCGTCGCTCCTACGGCGGGCGGCGCCCGGAGCCGCGAAAAGATGGTCTGGGAGTGGCCCGAGCTCGCCGACCGGCTGCTGGAGGACTGGCGCTGATGGCGATCAAGGGAAGCCTCAAGGAGGCGAGCCTGCCGGATGTCATCCAGCTGCTCTTCCTCGGGCGGCGGACGGGATGCCTCGCCCTCGCCGACCGGCACAACTTCGGCACGATCTATTTCGACGAGGGCCACATCGTC
>JACDHV010000002.1 GCA_013820855.1 Gemmatimonadales bacterium
CCATAGTACCGCGTGGTGACCTGCCCCTTGTCCGGAATGTGGACCAGCGCCCGCGCCAGGAACTCCAGCGGGTCCGCGGTCTCGGTACCGGCGGTGGGGCCCTCTGGCTTGTCGGAGCGATACGTCACGGCCTTCGCGGTCCGGTCGTACGTCAGCCGCTCCAGTGCGACGGGATTCCGTGCGCAGTACCGCGCGCACACGGTAATGCCCCGCCATGGCGGGGCGTCGTGACACCGCTCACCGGCCTGCCGTGGGGTGATCCCGTTTCAGACCGCGAATGCCGCAAGCGCCACCTGGCCCAGCGCGATGCCGCCGTCGTTCGGCGGCACGGCCCGGTTCGACCAGATACGGAGTCCGGCCGGGGCGAGGCGGGTGCGCAGCTCGCGGCTCAGCAACTCGTTCTGAAATACGCCGCCCGAGAGCACGACGGTGGCGATGCCGGTGCCGTGGTGGAGCGCGAGCACCGCCGCGGCGAGACCGGCCGCGAGCCCGCCGTGAAAGGCGCGGGCGACCGTGCCGCGGTCCCGGCCCGCCCGCCGGTCGGCGAGCAGGGCGGCGAGGAGCGGCCGGTAGTCCAGCACGCCGGCGGCGTAGGGCATCGGGTACGGCTCGGCGGGGCCCCCGGCATGCGCGAGGTGCTCCAGCCAGACTGCCGCCTGACCTTCGTAGGTGATCTCACGCGTGAACCCGAGCAGCGCGGCCGCGGTGTCGAACAGGCGCCCGGCGGAGGTCGTCGGGAAGCAGCGAACGTCCTTCGTCACCAGTTCGGCGGCACGGGCATAGCGCTCGGGCAGCTCGAACGGGGCCTCGCCGGCCGCGGGCGCCGTATCCGTCTGCGCGAGGAAGCCGGCGGCTGCCTGCACCGGCCAGCGGGCCGCGGCGTCGCCGCCGGGCAGCACCGCGGGGAGGAGGTGCGCCGCCCGAACCAGCCCGCCCGCCACACTGCCGGTGAACAGCTCACAGCCCCAGATCGTCCCGTCATCGCCCCAGCCGGTGCCGTCGAGAGCGATTCCGATCACGGGCTCGTCGAGCATGCCCTGCTCGGCGAGCACGCTCGCGACGTGCGCCCGGTGGTGCTGCACCGCGTGGTGGGCCGCGGCGGGCAGGTCGAGCCCGTACGCCGACGACACGTAACCCGGGTGGGCATCATGCGCGACCATGAGCGCCGAGCGGTCCACGTCATACATCTCGAGCAGGTCGTCGATCGCGGTCGCGAAAGCTTCGCGGGCAAGCGCGTGATCGAGGTCGCCGATGTGCTGGCTCGCCACCGCTTCACCGCCGACGACCAGCACCACGGCGTTCTTCAGGTCGGCGCCGACGCCGAGCAGAGGACGCGCCGTCGGGATCCGCGCGACCACGCCGGGCGCGAGGCCGCGCGCGCGCCGCAGCACCACCGGCGGGCGCACCACCGAGTCATCCATGCGGCGGGCGATCGGCCGATCGCCTACGAGGAAGGCGTCGGCGATGCCGGTGAGACGGGCGGCGGCGTCGGAATCCTCGAATGCGATCGGCTCGCCCGACCGGTTACCACTGGTGAGTACCAGCACCGGCGGCGCGCCGGCATCGAACAGCAGGTGGTGCAGCGGGGTGGACGGGAGCATCACGCCCAGCTCGTCGCTGTCGGGCGCCACTCCCGGCAGCTCGATGAGCGCGGGCGCGAGTACGATCGGACGGGCGACGCCGGTGAGCACCGCCTCCGCCCCGCGCTCGAGCCGCACGAGACGCTTCGCAGTGGGCAGATCGCGGGCGAGGAGCGCGAAGGGGCGCTCCTTCCGGAACTTCCGCGTCCGCAGCGCCTCGACCGCGGCGGCGTTCGACCCATCGCAGGCGAGGTGATAGCCGCCGAGTCCCTTCACGGCGAGGATGCGGCCGCCGCGGAGCAGCGCAGCGGCGGCGGCGACCGGATCGCCGGCATCCGATCCGGCGATCCCGCGCAGCACGTACCCCGGGCCGCAACGCGGGCACGCGACCGGCTGCGCATGGAACCGGCGGTCGGCGGGGTTGGCGTATTCGGCGGCGCACTCGGAGCACATCGGCCACTCGTGCATAGTGGTGCGCGGGCGGTCGTATGGCAGGCCGAGCATGATCGAGTACCGTGGTCCGCATTCGGTGCAGTTGATGCAGGGATAGCCGAACCGGCGGTCGGCGGGGTCGCGCAGCTCGCGCAGGCAGGCATCGCACACCGCTAGGTCGGGCGAGATGCCGGCGGTCGGCCGTGCGGCGCCCGCGCTGTGGCGGATCTCGAACGCCGCCGGGGCGTGCGGCAGTACGGCGGAGGCATCGATCCGGTCCACCCGCGCCGCGACGGGAGCCTCGCGCTCGAGCGCCGTTGCGAAAGCGTCGAGCGTCCGCGGGTCGCCCTCCACGTGGATCTCGACGCCATCGCCGGTATTGAGCACCCAGCCGGCGATGCCATGGCTCCGGGCGAGCCGCCAGACGAACGGGCGGAACCCCACGCCCTGAACCACGCCACGCACCCGGAGGAGCCGCGCCTCCGTCTCGACACCGCCCGGCGTCAGCGCTCCTCCGCGGCCGGCGGCGAAACGGTGCAGCCGCGGCCCTGCCAGCCGATGGCGACGACGCGCCCATCCTCGACCAAGACCGGTACGGTTCGCCCGCCGCCGGTCAGCCGGTGCAGCCGCACCAGCGCCGCCGGATCGCGCTCGACGTCGTACTCCACGAACTCACGGCCCTCCCACTCGAGCCGCTCACGACACTCCGCGGTGTAGGGACAGGCCGCGCTGCCGAACAGCTCCACCCGCCGCCGTGGCTCCGGCTCGGCCGCACCGGTCCGCTCAACCATTCGCCAGCGCCTCCAGCGCGCCCCGCAGGACATGATAGATGGACGCCTGCACCTCCTGGATCCGCGGGATGTAGTCGGACCGCACGACGAGGGCGTGATCGGCGAGGCCGCGACGCACGATTTCGCCACCATCGTATCCGAGCAGGGCAACAGTCAGCATGCCGCGGCGCCTCGCTTCCTCGAGCGCCACGATGATGTTGGCGGAACCGCCGCTGGTGGAGATGGCGAACGCGATGTCGGCGCTGCCGCCGTGAGCGACGAGCTGGCGCAGGAAGACCAGCTCGATACCGACGTCGTTCGCGATCGCGCTCAGGCTCGCCGGCTCGAGCGACAGCGACAGCGCGGGCACCGGATGCCAGCCGGACGGCGGGGCCACGCAGTCGAGCGCGAAATCGTTCGCATCGGTGGCCGAGCCGCCGTTGCCGAAGGTGAGGACGCGGCCGCCGCGGGCCACGCGCTCGTGAATCGCCGCGGCGGCTGCCACGATCGCGCCGGCCTGCTCTGCCGCAACGGCCGCACGCAGCGCCTCATCGTCCGCCGCCTTGGCCCGGATCGAGTCGGCGACCTGCGCAGCGATCCCGCCCATCTCCTGCTTCGCCGCGCCGAGGAACGGGTAGAGAAAGCCGGCGGCGCCCACCTCATGGCCGCGCTCCCGGTGTTCGAAGAAGACGTGCACCGTCTCCCACAGGGTATGGTAGAGGATCTCGACCAGCTCCTGGTGCACGAACGGGTCGCTCGACGGTATCGGCGGAGCATAGTCACCGGCGGGGCCGCACAGCGCGAAGGTCTGTGCGCCCCGCGCGCCCGCCGCATCCAGCGCGGCATCCACCTCCGGATCGCCGGCGGGGCCGGCGAAGCCCATCACGATATCCTCGCCGGTTACCAGTGCCGGTACCCACTCGGGAAACGCGATGGAGAGGTCGAGCGCCGGCAGCGCCCGCTTGCCGACGATCACCGGATGCACAAACTCGACGGCTACGTGCTGGGCGTCGGTGGCGCAGGCGCCGCGGCCGAACGCGAGCAACCGCCCGCCGCGCAGGAAACGCTCCGCCATTTCACGGCAGGCGGCGGCGAGCGGCTCGGCCTCGTGCGCGAAGAAGGCGGCCGACGCGGCATTGCGCGCTAGGAGCGCCTCCTCGACGATGCGCGACGGGGAGAGGAGCGACGGCACGGCGGTTCAACAGATCCTGGGGAGGGGATCGCCGACGAGCATGTCGACGATACGGGCGCCGCCGTACGGCGCCGTCGAGAGCACCGCGCCGGCGGGCTCGGTGCGGATCTCGCCGATCAGCGCGGCCGCCTCGCCGCCGGGGGTCGCTCGCACAGCGGCCAGCGCGGCGTCGGCGACCTCCGGAGCGAGCACTGCGAGGAACTGCCCCTCGTTGGCGATGTGCAGCGGATCGAGCCCGAGCAGCTCACACGCGCCGCGGACCTGGTCGCGCAGCGGGATCATCTCCTCCAGTAGCCCCACACCGAGCCGGGTGTCGACGGCCAGCTCATTCAGTGCGCTCGCCACGCCGCCGCGGGTCGGGTCGCGCATCCAGCGGAGCCCGTCGGCTGCGACGTCGAGCAACCGCTCCACGAACGGCAGCACCGGACGCGTGTCGGAGCAGAGGCTCGCCTCGAAGTCGAGCTCGCCGCGGGCGAGCAGGATGGTGATGCCGTGGTCGCCGATCGGCCCGGAGAGGAGCACCCGATCGCCCGGCCGGACCGCCGCGGGCGAGAGCCGGGCCCGCGGGTCGACGATGCCGAGACCGGTCGTGGTGATGTACATCCCGTCGGCCTTGCCGTGCTCCACCACCTTCGTGTCGCCGCCGACGACGCCGACGCCCGCCCGCTCGGCGGCCGCAGCGATCGCCCGCACCTCGGCTTCGAGCACCGACGCCGCGAGCCCCGCCTCGAGCACGAGCGTGACCACGAGCGCGGCCGGACGGGCAGCCGCCATGGCGAGATCGTTCAGGGTTCCGTTCACCGCCAGTTCGCCGATCGACCCGCCGGGAAAGCGAAGCGGCCGCACCACGAAGGCGTCGGCCGTGAGCGCGACCCGTTCGGCGCCGAGCTCGAGCACGGCGGCGTCCATCAGGGGACCGAGGAGCGGTCCTCCGAGCAGCGGCGCGATGAGCCCCTCGACGAGCCGGCGGCTCGCCTTGCCGCCCGCCCCATGCGCCATTTCGATCTGCGGGTCACGGAAGCGGACCGCGCCGGCGCTTCTCATCCGGCCGCGGCGGCCGGCGCGGGAGCCGCGTCTTCCTCCAACCGGGCGCGCCGGTGCGCGAAGTTGTAGTAGGCGGCGCACGCGCCCTCGGAGGACACCATCAGGGCGCCGACCGGATGCTCCGGCGTGCACTCGCGTCCGAACAGCTTGCAGCGGTGCGGCTTGAGCACGCCCTTCAGCACCTCACCGCACTGCGCCGCCTTCGGATCGGTTACCCGGACACCGGGCAGCTCGAACCGGCGCTCGGCGTCGAAGTCGGCGTAGGCCGCTGAGACACCGAGCGCCGACTGGGAGATGAAGCCGAGTCCCCGCCACTCGAAATACGGCCGCAGTTCGAATGTCTCAGCCATTGCCTGGAGCGCGGGGAGGTTTCCCTCCCACGGCACCACCCGAGCGTACTGGTTTTCCACCTCCGCCCGGCCCTCCCGGAGCTGGCGCAGGATCATGACGATTCCCTGCAGGACGTCGAGTGGCTCGAAGCCGGACACGACGATCGGCCGGCCGTAATCGCGGGCCACGAATTCGTACGGACGGCAGCCGATGACGGTCGAAACGTGCCCGGGGCCGATGAATCCGTCGATGCGCATGTCGGGCGAATCGAGGATGGCGCGGATGGCGGGAATGATCGTGACGTGGTTGCTGAAGACGGTCAGGTTCGGCACGCCGAGGCTGCGGGCGCGCCGCAGCGTCAGCGCAGTGGACGGCGCCGTGGTTTCGAAGCCGATCGCGAAGAAGACGACCTGCCGATCAGGGTTGTCGCAGGCAAGCTTGAGCGCGTCGAGCGGCGAGTAGACCATCCGGATGTCGGCGCCGCGCGCGATGTGCTCAAGCGGACTGCCGCGGCGCCCCGGCACCCGCATCATGTCGCCGAACGCGGTGACGATCGCGCCGTGCTCGACCGCCAGGGCGAGCCCGTCGTCCACGCGGCCCATCGGCAGCACGCACACCGGGCAGCCGGGGCCGTGCACCAGCTCGATGCTGTCCGGCAGGAGATCCTCGAGCCCGAAGCGATAGATCGCATGCGTGTGGCCGCCGCACACCTCCATGAACCGATAGTGGCGGCCGGGCTCCATGAGCCGGCGGATCTCGTCGGCGGTCCGGCGGATGAGCTGCGGGTCGCGGAACTCGTCCACGTACTTCATGGGACCGCCTCCCCCGCCGCGACCAGGCCGATGGCGACACCCATGTGCACCAGCACGACGTCGCCCGGGCGCGCGTCCGGCACGAAATCGAGCGCCACCCCGGCGCGCGCACCGGTGCGGTCCTCGACCGTGGCGATGCCGGCCGGGGCGTCCAGCGCAATCACCCGGGCGGGGACCGCGACATCGCCGCAGGTGGTGCAGCCGTCCTGTTCCAGCGTACAGGTGCCGAAGCGGGTCAGGTCGTCGGTCATTCGAATTGGTATCCCTCGACTTCCTCGGCCGCCAGCGTCGCCTCGCCGAGCATGGTGAGCAGACGGAGCTGTTCCTCGGCCTGCTCGGCACTGATGCGGCTCATGGCGAAGCCGACGTGAATCAGCACCCAGTCGTCCACCGCCAGGCCGTCGGGACGCAGCAGATCGACGTTCACCTTGCGGCGAACGCCGGTGACGTCGACGACGGCAAAACTCGGCTCGGCCGCGAACTCGACGATGCGGCCCGGGATGGCGAGACACACGGGCGCGGCCGCCTACATGTCCCGCATCTTGAGGTAGCGCCGTATTTCGGGATACTGGTGCACCAGCAGCATCCCCACCCCCGCCGCCACCGCGAGCAGCACGATCCGGCCCATGACACCACCGCCTCTCATCTGGCACTCTCGTTTGAGGGTGACGCCGGCCACTCGCCGGCCGTCAGGTCCTGCACCAGCTTCTCGACCAGCCGCACCGCGCCGGCGACCGCGGTCTGCACCGGCGCGCTCAGCCGAGTGATGATTGCGGTCGGGTCGTGGTCTTCCGGAAACTGCTCCGGCTCGCAGCCGACCACCAGGGTTCGGGGTGGCTCCCCGCCGAGCCCGCGCACCAGGTGCAGGACGCGCACGGGGTCCATGCCGTGCGTCTCGACCGTTGGCGGCGCCGCATCGTCGAGCTCCGGCTCGAGCACGAACAGCGTGCCGGGTGCCTCGCCGCGCGGCATGGCATCGATCAGGATTGCGGCGTCGTAACCGTTCTGGAGCGCGTAGGCGAGATCGATGCCACGGATGCCGAACTCCCGGACCGTTACCCCCGGAGGCCAGCGCCGTTCCACGAGCGCCTGCGCAACCACCACACCGAATCCGTCGTCGCCCAGGAAGACGTTGCCGATACCGGCGACCAGGATCCGCGGCGCGCCGCGGGCCATGTCGTCATCGAGCGGCAGCGGCTCGACCTCGTCGGGCGCGAAGAAGAAGCGATGCGCCGGGAACCGGCCTTCGCCGAGATCGCGACCCGGATCGTCGTTCACGGTGACGGCGAGCATCAGCTCGCCGCCGATGTCCTGTTCGATCGTCTCCACACGGGCGGTGCGGCCGGCGAGCACCATGTCGAAGGCGTCGCGGCCGGACCGCGGCCGGAGCCTCACCATGCTGCCGGTTCGCAGCTCGACACCGGCCACCTCGATGTTGGTGGGGGCGGGCCGGGCCGCGTCGCTCCAGAAATCCGCGCCGCTCATTCGGCGCCGACGACGCGCAGCTCGCGCACCGCTCCGTGCAGGCGGGACAGCTCCTCCGGACCGAGCGCCATGCAGCGGTCGAGGATCTCGCGCGCCCGGGGATCTGAGTCGCGCATCTCGGCGCGCTCCTCGTCGGTGAGCGCGAGGATGTTCAGGATGAGGAGCTGATCGATCTCGCCGCCGTCGAAGAGGTCGCCGGGGCTCTCGGGGGCGATCCGGGGATAATCTCCGAGAATGATCGGGGCGGACAGCAGCGTGTGGCGCTCGCCAAGCTCGCCCACGAGCACGGGCCAGGCGCCGATGTTGCGGCACGCGGCGGCGGCGGCGGCGAGCTCCGCGGGCGGGTCGGTGAGCGATACGAAGGCGCCGCCATTCGCCTGGACGGTGGCATGAGTCGAGATGAGCGCCCTCCGCTGCGCCGCCTCGCGACTGCCGCCGCTCCACGGCGTCGTGTTGGCGATTTCGATTCGGAGCCGCCAGAGCCCCGGCTGCACCGCCACCGCGCGGAGCGTGACGGCGCCCTGGATCCCGTCCCACGACCGCACCACGGCGCCGACCGGCCGCCCCTCCTCGAGGACCGGCTCCTCGGCGGTCCCGGCGGCGATGTCGAGCGGCACCAGCCGCGGCGTTTCGAGTGCCGCCGGCGCCAGATCGTCCAGGATGACCTGGCGCTCGACCGCCTCCTCCCAGGCGAGGTGGCGGCGTCCGCCGGCGACCAGCTCGTCCACGTACCGTCGATTTCCATCCGCATCGCACGCAACCCGTCGGTCGACGACCTGAAGGAACCGCACCCGGACCCGCAGCCGTGCCGCAGCCGGGTCGGCAGCCTCGAGGAGGCACTCGGTGACGATCCGCCAGGCGTCATCACCGCCGCGGGCGTCGCTCCACGCCTGCGGGTACACGCCACCGAAGGTCCAGCGCTGGCGGTTCTTCAGCGCGGAACGGCGGTACGGCCAGAGCAGGTAGCCCTCGTAGAGCACCGCCTGCGCGATGCGCTCGAGCGCGGCATCGGAGCCGCTCATGTCAGGGGGGGGAGAGGTTGGGCATGCGTGGGTCGATCGGGTTCCGGTTCTTGGCGTTGATTCCGGTGGACCGGGCGGCGGTGGAGGTGCCGTCGGGCAGATGCCCGTCCTGGGCCTCGTAGTTGCCGGGCGAGTTGCCCTGCTTGACGCCCTTGACGTGCGTGGGCGCGCCCGGCGAGGTCTGTGGCTTGCCGACGGTCAGGTTGTTCGACTGTTTCGACTTCATCGTGCCACCTCCCCCGGTTCGGACGACGCCGGCGCCGCGCGGCGCCGCAGATCGTCGAAGAACAGATCCAGTTTCTCCCATACGGTATCGCCGCCGCTGAGACCCTTCCACTCGCCGCGCAGCAGGGCGACGAGGCGATAGCAGACATCGATCGGGACGAGCCAGCAGTCGCGCGCCCCCCGCGCCCGGTTGACGAGCACCGCCTCGACGTCGCTCTGCAGCTCACGGATTACCGGGTGCGCGGCTTCGAGCGCGGACCACTCCGGTGGGTCGATGGTCGCGTCCGTCGGGCCCAGCGCGCCCGGGAACACCGCCACCGGCCCGCTCTCGGAATGCCGGACGAGGAATGCGAGCGCGACCGGAATCCGGAGCGTCTCCCAGACAGCGTCGTCGTGTGCCAGCTCCGGGAGCGCCTGAAGGCGCTCGGGAACCAGCCGGTAGCGTCCGCCATGCGTCGCCGAGAGGTCGAGCACCATGGCGCAGGGCCGGCAGGCGCAGCGCAGCAGGCCGGCCGACAGTTCCACCAGATGCTGATGCTCGGGCGGAATCGGTGTGGCGCAGAGATCGCAGCGTTCGGGCGCCCCCGGATCATCCGCGGAGCGCGGCGGTGCCGCGGCAGTGGCACCGCGCCGGATCAGACCGCGCAACCGGCCGGTCATCGCCCGTTGCCGAGCTGCACCAGCATCGGGGCGGCGGGCGGCGCGGGTGCGGAAGCGCCGTTCTCCGCCTCGATGCCCGTGAGCTCCGGCGCGGCCCGGAGCACCGCCTCCTCGACCGAGCTGTGCAGCGTAACGGCCGACGACGGGCACCCCTTGCAGCTGCCGGTGAGCCGCACGCGCGCGATGCCGCCGTCTACGGCGAGCAGCTCGACATCGCCGCCGTGCGAGCGGATGTAGGGCCGCACCTCGTCGAGCGCCGCCCCGACCCGCGCCTCCACCGCATCGGGATGCAGCTCGTGCAGCATCAGCAGATGACCCACGAGCGGATCGGCGGTGAAGCGGTCCAGCAGGCCGGGGCCGCCGACATCCGAGGCGGCAGCCACGATGCGGGCGAGCGCCGCGCCGTAGAGCTCGACGATTCCCTGCACCGCCGCGAGCGCGGCGTCGCGGGCGGCGGGATCCTCGATCAGTTCGACCTGCGCGAGCAGCGCCTCGACCTCGGCGGCCCGCGCATCGAGCGACGGGTCGCTCACCCGCCCAGCCCGTACTGTGACGAATGCACCTGCTCGAGCACCTTGCCGTTGCCGAGATACATGTGCACGCCGCACGGGAGGCAGGGATCGAAGCTGCGCACGGCGCGCATGATGTCGATGCCCTTGAAGTCGTCGGGGCCGTTCTCCTCGAAGATCGGCATGCCCTGCACCGCATCCTCGTACGGCCCGGGAGTCCCGAGACTGTCGCGGGGGCTGCCGTTCCAGGGAGTCGGCGGGTAGGGGTGATAGTTGGCGATCTTGCCGTCGCGGATCACCATGTGATGCGAGAGCACCCCCCGCACCGCCTCGTGGAAGCCGCAGCCGATGGCGTTCTCCGGCACCTTGAAATCGGTGAACGTCTTGGTCCTTCCGGCCCGCACCTCGTCCATGGCCTTCTCGAGGAAGAAGATGGCCTGCGCGGCGGCGTACGCGATGAAGTACGCGCGCGCCCGGTCCCGCTCGATGGTGTTGGACCACTGCGGGATCTTCCACTCGAGCGTGGCCGCGGGATGCTTGAGGCTCTTCGGCAGATTGATCTGCACGCTGTGCCCGGTGGCCTTCACGTAGCCGGTGTCGACGGTCCCGGCGAGCGCGGTGGCCCAGAAGCGCGCGAGCGGACCGCCGCCGGTGTCAAGCGCGAGGTGATCACCGCTCTGGGGATGGAACCAGCGCGGGCTCATGACCCAACTGTACTTGTCGTCGAAGTTCCGCTTCTGGGGGCGCGGAATCGTCGTCTGGTTCCACGGATGCCGCCGGTCCACCGGGTTCCCGAGCGGATCGGTGGACACGAACATCTCATCGTTCTCCCAGTCGTCGTAGAACGAGCTGCCGAGCAGGATGCGGATGCCGAGATTTATGTCCACCAGATCGGTGGTGATGAGCTTGCCGTCCACGACGATGCCCGGGGTGACGTACATCGCGTTGCCCCACTCGTTCATCGTGCGGTACTGGTAATCGCAGACGTCCGGGTTCTGGAACGCGCCCCAGCACCCGAGCAGGATGCGCCGCTGCCCCACCCGCTCATATCCCGGCAACGCCTCGTACCAGAAATCGAAGATGTCGTCGTTCATCGCGACCGCTTCCTTGACGAAGTCGAGGATGGAGACGAGGCGCGACAGGTAGTCGGTGAAGACCTGGGTGGTGGCGATGGTGCCGACGCCGCCGGGATAGACGGTGGACGGATGGACGTGGCGCCCTTCCATGAGGCAGAACATTTCGCGGGTGACGCGGCTGACCCTCAGCGCCTCCCGGTACACCGCCCCGGTGAAGGGGTTGAAGGCCCGCATGATGTCGCCGATGGTGCGGTATCCGTGGATTTCGGAGTGCGGCGCGGGGGTGCGGTTCGCCTTGTCGAGGACGCCCGGATTGGTCTGCTTGACCATCTCCTCGCACCAGTCCACGAAGACCAGGTTGTCCTGGAAGATGGTGTGGTCGAACATGTACTCGGCGGCCTCGCCGAGGTTCACGATCCACTCCGCCAGGTTGGGCGGCTGGATGCCGTACGCCATCTGCTGGGCGTAGGTGGAGCAGACGGTGTGGTTATCGCCGCAGATGCCGCAGATCCGGCTGGTGATGAAGCCGGCGTCGCGGGGGTCCTTCCCCTTCATGAAGACGCTGTAGCCGCGGAAGATGGAGGAAGTGCTGTGGCACTCCGCGACCTCCCGGTTCTCAAAATCGATCTTGGTGTAGATGCCGAGATTCCCGACGATCCGGGTGATCGGATCCCAGTGCATCTCGACCAGCTTGCCGCGCCCCGCCGTGGAGGGGGCACCGGCGGCTACGTCTCGGGTGGCCATGGCGGGTCTCCTCGTCAGCGATTCAGGTGGCGCGGCGCGTAGCCGGTCGTGAGCGCCGGGCGGTTGTGGCGCCACTTCGGCTCCTTGTTCACCGTGTCGTTGGTGATGGCGCGGAGCCGGCGGAAGAGCTTGCCGTACGCGCCGATCATCGTGGAGGACACGGTGCCGCCGGGCGGCTGGTCCATGAACGGCATGAACTTGTCGGGGAAGCCGGGCATGGTGCAGCCGATGCAGATGCCGCCGACGTTGGGGCAGCCCCCGATTCCGTTCATCCATCCGCGCTTCGGCACGTTGCAGTTAACGACCGGACCCCAGCAGCCGATCTTCACCTGGCACTTGGGGCTGTTGTAGTCGTGCGCGAAATCGCCCTGCTCGTAGTAACCCGCGCGGTCGCAGCCTTCGTGCACCGTCTTGCCGAAGAGCCAGGTGGGACGGAGCTGGTCGTCGAGCGGAATGACCGGCGCCTTGCCCGCCGCCTGGAAGAGCAGCCAGGTGAGGGTCTCCATGAAGTTGTCGGGCTGGACCGGGCAGCCGGGGACGTTCACGATGGGGAGGCCGCCGGCGGAGCGGAAATCCCAGCCGAGGTAGTCGGCGAGACCCATGCAGCCGGTGGGATTGCCGGCCATGGCGTGAATCCCGCCGTAGGTGGCACAGGTGCCGGCGGCGACGACGCCCCAGGCGCCGGGCGCCAGCCGGTCGATCCACTCGTTGACCGTGATCGGCTCGCCGGTGGCGGGGTCGTTCCCCATCGAGGTCCAGTAGCCCTCGCCGTTGATCTGCTCGTTGGGAATGGAGCCCTCGATGACGAGCACATACGCCGCACCGAGCTCGCCGCGCGCCGCCTTGAAGAACGGCTCGAGGAAGTCGCCCTGCCCTCCGCCCATACTCGGCGAGAGCACCTTGTTGTGCAGGTGCACCTTCGGGAGCCCGGGGATCAGGCCGAGTACCACGTCCTCTATGCTCGGCTGGGTGGCCGCCGTGATGGAAATGGTGTCGCCGTCACAGCTTAGCCCTTCCGAAATCCACAGGACGTGGACCTCGTCCACCCCGCCGCCGCTGGTCGTCTCATCCATCGGATGTCCTCCTCGCCGCTGCCGTCAGGCGCTTGTCGCGCGGAATGCCAAACGGGTCCGGGCCGCTCCTGCCGGGATCAAGCTCGCCCGGAGGAGCGGCCCGACCGGGCCGCCACTGCTGCATCGTGACCTGCATCGAACGCCACTCCCATCGCCGCCACCCCCTTCATTCCATACTACCCATACTACACTAGGACCACCCTTGACATTCGTCAACACGCGGCCGTATGGGTCAGGGGTGCACGAGCTGTCGATCGCGATGAGTCTGGTGGAGGCGGCCTCCGAGGAGGCGCGCCGGCACGGCGACGTGCGGGTGGAGGCGCTGCACCTGCGGATCGGGGTGCTGGCCGGCGTGGTGCGGGAGGCGCTGGCGTTTTCGTTCGAGCTGGCCGCCGAGGGCACCCCCGTTGCCGGGGCGAGACTGATCATCGAGGAGGTTCCCGTGACCGTGGCGTGCCCTACCTGCCAGGCCGAGCGGGCGCTCGCGTCGCCGCAGGAGTTCCGCTGTCCGGTCTGCGGGACGGCGACCGGGCACGTTGTGGCCGGCCGCGAGCTCGTTCTCACCGCCCTGGAACTGGAGGATCATGACTCCGCGAATCGTTGAGGTCCGGCGCGACCTCCTCCGCAAGAACGACCTGCTCGCCCATCAGCTCCGATCGCGCTTCGCCGCCGCCGGGGTCACGGTCGTGAACCTCGTGTCGGGCCCTGGCGCCGGCAAGACCGCGCTGCTCGAAGCGACCCTCGCCGCGCTGCACCCCGGTCGCCGGGTGGCGGCGCTCGTCGGCGACCTGGCGACCGATAACGACGCGCGGCGGCTGGGACGCAGCGGGGCGCCGGTGCGCCAGATAACCACCGGCACGGTCTGCCACCTCGACGCTGAGATGGTCGCCGCCGCGCTCGACGACTGGGACCTCGGGGCGCTCGACCTGCTGTTCATCGAAAACGTGGGGAATCTGGTCTGCCCGGCGAGCTTCGACCTGGGGGAGAGTCTGCGGGTGGTGCTGTTCTCGGTGACGGAGGGCGAGGACAAGCCGCTCAAGTACCCGACGATCTTCAACGGCGCCGACCTGGCGGTGCTGACGAAGCTCGATCTCGCCGAGGCGGTCGAATTCGACCGGGCCGCCGCCTACCGCAACGTGCAGGCGGTGCGGCCGGGGCTCGAGATCGTCGAGGTGTCGGCCAAGCGCGGCACCGGGCTCGACGGGTGGCTCGCGCGGTTCAGCGCCCGTATTTCCGCATGATCCCCCGCAACCGGTCATGCGGCAGGGCGTAGGACCGGACATCGTCGGCGCCGGTCATCGTGGTCGCCGCAACGAGCGCGTTCGTGATCGCCTCCTCAGTCGCCTGAACGGTGGCGGCGAAGAGCGGATCGATACGGCTGTTCGGCACCATCGCGAGCGGTACCGGGGCCGCCGAGTCGCGGGCCGCGCCGCGATTGGCAGTCGAAAAGGCGACGAAGATGTCGCCCGATCCGTTGCCGGCGATGCTCCCCTCCCGTCCGAGGCCGAGCGCCGCCCGCTTGACGATGCGCTCGAGCTGGTGCGGGAGCAGGGGCGCGTCGGTCGCGACGACGATGATGATCGATCCGAGCTCCCGCGCCGGCATCTCATCCGCGGCTCCATTCACCGCACCGGTGCGGCTCCCGCACGCCGGCAGCCCCTTCAGGAATGCCTGCGACGGCTCGGCGCCGGCGGCGCAGAGCGTCGGCGCGTCGAACTCCCGCCCCACCAGCACTCCGGCGATCCGCAGCTGGCGCCGTGACCGTAGTTGCATTGCACGAGCACCCCGACGGTATAGCCGCCCTTGAAGCCGTTGCAGATCATGCCGGTGCCGCCGCCCACGGCGCCTTCGGCGACCGGCCCGCCCGTAGCGCCGTCCAGTGCGGCCGCCGCGTGTTCCGGCTTCACATGAAAGCCATCAATGTCGTTGAGGCGGTCGTCGCCATCTACGAGTATCAGTCGACCATGTATCATGTTTAGGTCGTGGTGGTGGACGAGGTCTGGACCTCGGTGGGCTCCACCAATTTCGACAACCGGTCGTTCCGGCTGAACGACGAGGCCAACCTCAACATCCTCGACGCCGGGCTCGCCGCCGGCCAGGCGACGGTGTTCGAGGCCGACAAGGCGAGAGCCCGCCGGATCACATTCGATGATTGGCGCCGAGCGCCCCCGC
This sequence comes from Gemmatimonadales bacterium, assembly GCA_013820855.1. Taxonomy (GTDB): domain Bacteria; phylum Gemmatimonadota; class Gemmatimonadetes; order Gemmatimonadales; family GWC2-71-9; genus CAVVWJ01. Next base: position 15,127 of record JACDHV010000002.1, read on the forward strand.
CGGGAGCGGGCCGTCGAGTGGCTCGCGGGCCTGCTGCGGCTCCAGCTTTAGGAGAGTCCATGAGTTTTCTGCGCCGGTGGTGGGCCGGGGTCTGGTCCAGCCTGTGGTTCATCCCGGGCCTGATCGTGGTGGGGTCCGCCGGTGCGGCCGTGCTGCTGGTCGAGATGACCCTGCCCTTCGGCGACGCAGCCCTCCGGTGGCCTCGGCTCCTGGGAGCGGGGGCGGAGGGATCCCGGGGCATGCTGACGGCGGTCGCCACCTCGATGATCACCGTCGCCGGCGTGGTGTTCTCCATCACGATCGTGGTCCTGTCGCTGGCCTCCAGTCAGTACACCTCGCGGGTCCTCCGGAGCTTCATGATCGACCGGGCCAATCAGGCGGTCCTGGGCGTGTTCGTCGGCATCTTCGCCTACTGCCTGGTCGTCCTGCGCACCATTCGGAGTGGGGACGAAGGGGTGTTCGTCCCCTCGCTCGCGGTTCTCGGCGGAGTGGTGCTGGCCTTCGTGGGCATAGGCTTCCTGGTCTACTTCATCCACCACATCGCGACCGCCATCCAGGCCTCGTCGATCCTTGCCGCGGTGGCGGAGGACACGCTCCGGGCCGTGGACCGGATGTTTGCCGAACAGGTGGGTGGGGCGGCGAATGATGAGGCGGCCTCCGCCAGGGAACAGGACGCGCGGGTGCGGCACCGGCTGCCGGTCCCGGCGGGCCGGTCGGGCTACATCCAACTGGTGGACGACAAGGTGCTGCTCGAGGTCGCCCATCGGGGCGACACGGTGGTACGAATGGAACGGAGCGTCGGCGAGTTCGTGATCGAGGGGGCCGTGCTGGCGGTAATCGAGGTGGAGGAAGCCGGCACTGCGCGGGAGGACATCGGACGTCTGGCGGGCGCCTTCACCATCGACCGACAGCGCAGCGTTGACCAGGACCCGGCCTACGGGATCCGTCAGATCGTGGATGTGGCGCTGAAGGCGCTCTCGCCCGGCATCAACGACAGCACGACCGCGGTCATGTGCGTGGACTATCTGACGGCCATCCTCAGCCGGGTAGCCTGCCGCCACATCCCTTCGCCCCTGCGTACTCGGGACGGCGTTCTTCGGGTCATCGCCCGGGGGCCGTCGTTCGGCACGTTGATGGACGAAGCCTTCGATCAGATCCGGCAGCACGGCGGCGGAAACGTGGCGGTGCTGGGACGGCTGATCTGGGCCTACCGGTCGCTTTCCGAGCTTTCGATCGGGCCCGCCCAGCGCCGCCTCCTGCTCGACCATGTCGCCGCGCTGCGGGAAGCGATCCAGCGCACGGTCCCGTCACCCACCGAGCGCCGGGAGCTCGAGGCCGATCTGGATGAGCTGACCCTCCGGTTGGTCGAACCGGCCTAAGTCCCGGAATCAGTAGGGCGGTCGCAACCCGTCGCCGCATCAGTTCCGCTCATCGAAGAGCTCGGGCGCACGCGTCGGCGCGGCCCAACAGCACCTCGCGCTCGCGGGCGTTGCGGGTGAGCGATGCCGCGCGCTCGAACTCGGCGCGGGCCTCGTCGAAGCGGCCGAGCTTGTCGAGCAGATCGCCCCGCACGGCCGGAAGGAGGTGGTAGGACTTGAGCATCGGCTCCGCGGTCAGCGCGTCCACCCGCTCGAGGCCCGCCGCCGGCCCGAAGGCCACCGAGACCGCGACCGCCCGGTTCAGCTCCACCACGGGGGAGGGCGCGATCCGGGCCAGCTGCTCGTACAGCGCCGCGATGCGTTCCCAGTCCGTGTCGTCCGGCGTGCGAGCCCGCGCATGGCACGCGGCGATCGCGGCTTGCAATGCGTAGGAGCCGGAGGCCCCACCCAGCTCCCCGGCCCGTCGAAGCTTGGCCAGACCACGCCGGATGAGGAGTTGATCCCAGCGGCCGCGGTTCTGCTCGAGCAGGAGAATGGGCTCCCCCTCCGGCCCGATGCGCGCCTTGGATCGCGACGCCTGGATCTCCATCAGCACGACCAGCCCATGCACCTCGGGCTCCTCGGGAGCGAGGCCGGCCAGAATCCGTCCCAACCGGAGTGCGTCCTCGCACAACGCCGGCCGCATCCAGTCGTCGCCGGCGGTGGCCGCGTAGCCCTCGTTGAACACGAGATAGAGGACCTCGAGCACCGACGACAGCCGGGCGGCGAGCTCGGGGCCCCGGGGGACCTCGAACGGTACCTTCGCCTCGGCGAGGGTCCGTTTGGCCGGACGATCCGCTGCGCGATGGTGGCGGTGGAAACCAGGAAGGCCCGGGCGATCTCCTCGGTCGTGAGACCACCGAGCAGGCGGAGCGTGAGCGCGACCCGCGCCTCGGTCGAGAGGACCGGATGACAGGCGGTGAACATCAGGCGCAGCAGGTCGTCGCCGACGTGATCGTCGATCGCGGCGTCGAGATCCGGCACGGCCGCCTCCTGGCGGGCCTCGAGCTCGTGCCCGAGCTGCTGCCGCGCGCTCATCGAGACGGTGGGCCTCAGGCTTTCCACCGCCACCGGCAGAGAACCTGGCGTCAACCTGGACCGTACCCCGCCGCGGCCCCGGACGTCCAGGTGGATGACAGTCCCCGCCAGCCGGGAGCACCGACCTGGCCATCTCCCGGCGTGACCTCGCGATCGCGCTGAGGCGGCTGGGACGCTACGAGGAAGCGGAGAAGCTGCTGCTGGAGAGCTATCCGGTCATGCTCGACCGCTGGGGTGATGACGGCCCGGCCGTGGCCGCCACCCGACAGGCAGTGGCGGAGCTGGGCCGGCTCACGGGAAGGCCGCCAGCGCTGCCGTGACTCTAGACGCGGCCCGCCTTCGCCGGGTCGCCGGCATTGGCGCGGAACGCCTCCTGCCGCTCCGGCTTTGCCTCGGCCAGCGCGCGGCGCACCGCTTCCGCGTCGGCGTCGGCCCCGTACACCGGCGTGCCGGGCTGCTGCCGCCACGACTCGTCCAGGCTTCCCGCGTCCACCCCGTCGAACCCCAGCTCGTCGAGCAGGCGGATGACCACGTCCTTGGCCCGAGGGTCGTCGCCCGCCACCGGCAAGGCGATGCGGTCGGGCGATCCCTCCGGCTTCCCTCGCTCCAGCAGGTTCCGGGCGTAGATGCTGTTGAGCGCCTTGACGACCGGCCGGCGGAGCTGGTCGGCGACCCACCGGCTCTCGGTGGTACCGTTCTCGATCGGGTCGATCCTGCCGTCACGCTGCTGCGGGTAGTAGTTGCCGGTGTCCACCACGACCACCTCGTCGGGAACGCCGTCGAACAGGCCGGCCGGCAGGCGGGCAACGTTCTTCTCCGGTATGGTCACGATCACCACCTCCCCGGCACGCGCGGCTTGCTCCACGGGCACCGGCCTGGCTCCGGACTCTTTCGCCAGCGCGGCCAGCGACTCGGGCCCCCGCGAGTTGGCGATGGACACGTCATGGCCAAGCGCCGTCAGACGGCGCGCCAACGCGCCGCCGATGTTGCCCGCGCCGATGATGCCGATTCTCATGCTCCCCTCCTATCGATCGATGAACGTCATCATCTTCTCGTTGTACCTCGGCCCCGCCACCACCTCTGGCGGCAGCGCCCGGTCGAGCTCCGCGATCTCCCCCGGGTCGAGAGCCAGTGACGCGCCGCCGGCGTTCTCCTCCAGGTACCGCCGCCGCTTGGTGCCCGGGATGGGCACGATATCATCGCCCTTGTGCAGCAGCCAGGCGAGTGCCACCTGCGCGGGTGTGGCGCCTCTCCGCCGTGCCAGCTCGGTGACGACGGACGCCGCCCGCATGTTGGCATCGAAGTTGGCGCCCTGGAACCGGGGATCTCCCCCCAGGCCGATGCCAAGCTCGCGGAGGACCGGGATGATGTCGCTCTCCAGGTTCCGCTCCCACAGGGAATATTCGTGCCGACGAGCTGACCGCCCTCGATGTGGAAGCCGAACTTGGTGGCGAGGACGACCTGGTCGCGCTTGCCCTTCAGTGCCCGGCCAAGCAGCTCCTCGTTGGTGAAAAGGGCCGTAGGCCTCTGCAGTGTCGAGGAAGGTGACGCCGATCTCGATGGCGGAGACCTCCAGGCCCTGACCACCGAGCTTCCGGGTCGGGAGCATCACAGCCCCGCGTGCCTCCGCGCGACGTCCGCCAGCGCGGCCCAGTCGCGATCTCCTTCGCCCTGGGCGACGGCCTCGAGCAGGTGGTCGCGGAGAACGCTCGCGAACGGCATCGGCGTCCTCGCGCCCTCGGCCGCCTCCAGTAGCAGCCGCAGATCCTTCAGGCCGAGCACGAGCCCGAACGCGGCCGAGACGTAACCGACGCCATGGCGCCGGTGCTCCGCCGCCAGCTCCTCGGCGAGACGCACCGAGATCGTGGCCATGTTCACGTGGATGGTGCCGGGTGGGGCTTCTTCCAGCAGGTCCGGAGCGAGGAAGATCCCGCGCACGGCCTCGTCGTCGGCGAGCATCGAGAACACGGTGCCCGTGCAGGCCATGCGGGCCTCGCTCACCGGCTCGGCACCCTTGCGGGCGAGTTCCTCCACCGGCAGGCGACTTCGATTCCAGACGCGAAGCTGGTGCCCCGCCGCGAGCAGGTTGGCGGCCATCGCGCTGCCCATGGCGCCGAGTCCGATGAATCCCGCTTCCATTGCCGTAACCTAGGTACGTCGATGCCGTGGGAGAACCGCGAGGAGCGGCGCGGGTCAGAACTCGATTTTGCCCACCACGCCTCGCACCGGGCCCAGCTTCCGCGAGACCCACTTCCCGCTGAGATGGCCCAGCAGGCCGCCGGTGAGCACGTCGGAGGTCCAGTGCCGGTCGTCGTTGACCCTGGCCATGGCGGTCACCCTGGAGGTGAATTGCGCTACCCGGGGGGCTCGGCGATGGGTCCGCTATCTCCTCCGGTGCGAAAGCTCGACGCGAGAAGAGAGCGGTGAAATCTACGGGTGGGTCGCGGAGGCGGTTTCCCGGACGCCCACGATCACCGGCAGACCCCTCCCCACGCAGAGGGCCACGGCGAGCCAGGCGACGGTGCGGAGCGCGGGCAGCATGAGCGCGGCGGCCGCGGAGGCGAAGGTGTGCGCCGGGAATTCCGAGAGAGCGCGCGCGAGGGCGAGGCCGCAGAACGCCGTCACCTTGGTGACCGAGTAGCCGGTCCGCATCCAGGACGAGCCGACCAGGAAGCGGGCGACGGTGCCGCGGTGCTGGTCGAATGGGGCGACTCCCCTGGCCACCCCGATGGTTCGGAGCGCATCGGTCATGGTGGTCCGCGCCACCACGATGAGCGGTATCGCCGCCGGGATCATGCCGAGGTCGGCGAAGCACACCCACAGCACCAGCTCGTAGGTCCGGTCCGCCGCGATGTCGAGGACGCTGCCGAAGAGCGTCGTGCGTCCGGTCCTCCGGGCCACGAGGCCATCCACCGTGTCGAGCATGAGGCCCAGGAAGAGCAGGGCTGCGCCGGTGAGCTGGAGGGCAGGGGATCCCCGGTACAGGATCACGACGCAGATCAGCAGGATCGGGAACCGGGACATCGTGATCCGGTTGGCCGGCACGGCTCGCCTCCAGGCGTTTTACCCAGGGTGGCGGGCCGGCGTCCTCTGCGCGTGACTTGTGCGGAGCGACCACGTACCCGCCGCGCGTCGCGCGTGTCACGGGGAGACATTACGATTGGCGGCATGAACGCCCTGGTCTTGAGCGGCGGGAACATCAAGGGCGCCTACCAGGCGGGCATCGTCTCCACCCTCCTCCAGGCCGGCTATGTCCCCCAGATCGCCACCGGAGTGTCGGTCGGCGCACTCAATGCCGGCTATCTGGCAGGCCTCGCGCCGTCAGGGACGGCGCCCGACTGGCCGGCCATCGGCCGGAGACTGGAGGCCTTCTGGCGCGAGCACGTCACCGGCGCCGAGAGCTTCGTCAGGAAGCGCGGCATTCCCGCCGTGCTGTGGAGCCTGATCCGCAAGCGCTGGCAGGGTCTGTTGGATACCGGACCGCTGGGGGATGTGGTGCGGAAAGAGCTGGCCACGGCCGACCCGCGGAGGACGTCGTTACGGCTCCGCGTGGGCGCGGTGAACATTCTGACGGGCGATCTGGTCTACAAGGACAGCAGCGAGCCGAGGCTGGTGGACTACATCCTCGCGAGCGCCGCGGAGCCGGTGGCGATGCCGCTTCAGGTAATCGGCGATCAGCCGTACTACGACGGCGGCTTGCGCGACATCGCGCCCCTCAAGCAGGCGATCGACATGGGTGCCACCCGGGTCGTCTGCGCCCTGTGCCAGACGGCGGGCGTCGGCCCGGTCGAGCGCGGCTTCGATCGCGGCGACGCCTTTCATCTCGTGTCGCGGGTCGTGGCCATCACCAGCAACGAGATCGTGCGCAACGACATCGAGACGTTCCTGGAGATCAACCAGCAGCTCCTGATCGACCGGAGCCAGCCGATGCTCGCCGACAAGCGCTACATCCCGATTCTGGTGATCCGGCCAGCCCAGCCGATCCCATTCGACCTGGAGCATTTCACCTCGGCCGACATCGCCCGAATGATCGACCAGGGACGGGCCGACACGGTTCGAGAAGTGCGGGCGGCGCAGGCCGATCCCGGTCATTCCGGCCACGAGATCGCCAGGGATCTCCGGGTCTGACCCCCTCGACCCTGCGGTCTGGACCGGCCGCCAGGCGATGCACCGGCGGCGCATTGCGCCCCCCGAGCGGTGCTCCTACAGTTCAAGTGACCCGTCGCTGGAGCACAGCGTGAAAGGCCGCATCTCCAAGACATTGGAAACGATCCTGCTCGACCCCGGCGCGCGGCGGCAATTGCGCGAGCACCTCATCAAGGGCCGCGACGGCTGGGTCAGGATGAACGGCAAGACGTACCGGGTACAGATCGACGTCATGACCAGGGCGAAAGGCCCGCTGACCGGGGGACTCGCGGCAGCGGGATGAACTTCGCCTTTCCGGCCCTCCTCGTTTTCCTGTTGCTCCTTCCAGGCATCGTTCTCCGTTACAGCTACGCCCGCGGCCCCTGGGGCTGGGCGAGTCCGACGTCGCTGCGGCGTGTCTCCGAGGAGCTGGCCTACGGGGTGGCTTTCGCCCTCGTGCTGCACGTGGTGTGGCTCGCGATCGTGGGGCGGCTGGGCTACCAGCCTGACGTGGACGCGATGTTCCTGCTGCTGGTGGGGAGCTTCGGGGACGGCGGCGATCACCTGGACCGCGTGCGCTCCTCGGTCGCGGCCCACTACGGCGGCGTCGCCGGGTATCTCGTGTCGCTCTACGCGGCGGCCGGCATCGCCGGGAATCTCGGGCACCGCGCCGTGCGGCGGCTCAAGCTCGACCATCTCACCAAGACCTTCCGCTTCGACAACTACTGGTACTACATGCTTACCGGGGAGGTGCTCGACTTCCGGGAGAACGCCGGCGAGGGCAGGGCGGTGGACGGCGTCTACTTCTCCGCGGTGGTGGACCACGCGTCGGGCAGCTATCTCTACCGCGGGATCGTGTCCGATTTCACCTTCGACCGCGACGGCGCGCTGGACACGATCGTGCTGACCGACGCGCACCGACGGAGGCTGGTGGACGACCGCGAGGAAGAGGAGCCCACCGCGCACGTCGGCCCCGTGGAGCCGGACGAACGCTACTACGAGATCCGGGGCGATTTCCTCATCCTCCGCTACGCGGAGATCCGGACGCTCAACCTCGACTATTTCGCCGTCACGCTCATCGAGAGCATGCCCGCCGCCCTGGAGGGAAGCGTCGCCCAGAGCTGAGCCGAATCGCCGCGGGTGACGACGTCGGAACCATGTGCTATGCTGAGAGGGGGCGGCGGTCAGCCGGCCCCCTCTTTACTCTTTCGGTGAGGTGCTGCATGCAGGAGCTCATCAACCAGGTCGCCCAGCGCACCGGCACCAAGTAGCGGTCAGGGGGTGTTTCGGTCCCGCCTGATGGCCTGACCTGGGAGCACACGGACCGGCCTACTGCGTCATGGATCACAGCGGGAGCGGTCCTTCCAGTGGAGCGGGGCCGGTTCGCCTGCCGGGACGATTAGCTTCTGGTATCGCCCCATCCCGAGAGTCTCCAGGTGACGGACCGCCACACCAATCCCGATCCTCCTCCAACCCGCCTCCCCCTGATCGGCGGGGCCCTGGCGCTGCTCGTGGCGGTCATGCCGGGAGCCGCCGGGGCGCAGCGCCAGGGCGGGGTGCCGCCGGAGGAGGTGGCGAGGGCCGTAGTGCTCGCGGACTCCACGGGGGATTGGGGCGCGCTGCTGCGGCTCGCCCATCCGGACGCCCTGATCCGGTTTCGCGGCCTCCAGACCTTCCAGCTGCGGATGCTGGGCACTCCGGAGCCGGTGATCGACACGCTGGCGGCCGATTCGATCGCCGCCGACTCCAGCCTCCAGGCCCGCTGGCATCGGGCTCGCACCCGCCAGGTGCGGTTCATGCTCGACTCCGTGTTCCAGGTTCCCGACCTGGACTCGCTGGCCCACACGTCCCCCGATACGGTGTTCGCCCGGTGGTTCCGGGGATCCCGGGCGATACATGCCGGGGATTCGGGCGCGGTCGCCGCGAAGCGACCTCCCTCCTATCGGGTGATCGGCGCCGTCCGGGCGAGCGATACGCTGGCGTACGTCGTGGTGGAGCGGCCGGTGGTGCAGCCGCTCGGGCCGATGCCGCAGATGTTCCGCGACTTCCCCCACGAGACGCACCAGACCGAGGTCATGGTCATGCGGCGCTACGGGCGGGAGTGGAGGAGCATGCTGGACGGCGTCGGCGAGCCCTACGGCTTCGGCGCCGAACTGGAGGCCGAGGAGTGACCCTGGCCCTCTCCCTCGCGCTCGCCCTGGTTCTTTCCGTCGTCTCCACGCCACTCGCCCAGCAACGAGCCCGCGCCCGGGAGCTCGGGATCGCTCCGGGCCTGCTTCCGGCCGGTCCGCTCAACGCCATCACCGACGTCGCGGGTGTCGCCGTGGGGCAGACCACGGTGCGCGAGGGCGACTCGGTCAGGACCGGCGTCACCGCGATCGTCCCCCACGGGGGCGACGTCTTCCGGGAGCGGGTGCCGGCGGCCATCCACGTGGGCAACGGCTACGGAGAGCTGGTCGGCGTCAGCCAGGTGGCGGTGGCGGCCGCCCTCGGGGTCTGACCAGGCCGGGCCGGCAACCTTTTGGCTGCCGCTTCCGTCAGAAGGCTCGTCGCCATTCTCCAGCCCCGGCCCACGAGCGTTCAATGGATACGCTGCTTCAGGATCTCCGCTACAGCCTCCGCCGGCTGGCCAAGAGCCCGGCATTCACCGCCATCGTCGTCCTCACGCTCGCCCTGGGCATCGGGGCCAACACCGCGATCTTCAGCGCGGTGAACGCCGTGCTGCTCAGGCCACTGCCCTACCACGACCCGCACCGGCTGGTGACGATCGAGCACCTGTATCCCTCCCTCGACGGGATGGAAGCACCGGTCTCGGTCCCGGGGTTCCTCGACTATGAGAAGAAGGGGCGATCGTTCGAGTCCATGGCCGTGCAGACCGGGTGGCAGGCCAATTTGACCGGTGTGGGCGAGCCGGTGCGGATGCAGGGGCAGCGGGTCACCGGGAGGTTCTTCGGCACGCTCGAGGTGCCTGCCCTGCTGGGCCGGACGCTCCAGCCTGGCGAGGATGCACCCGGCCGCGACAGGGTGGCGGTGATCAGCTACGAGGCGTGGCAGCGGATCTTCGGAGCCGACCCCGCCATCGTGGGCCGCAGCCTGGCGCTCAACGGCGAGAGCTACGAGGTCGTGGGAGTGATGCCGAGCGGCTTCCGCGACTTCTTCAACCGGACTGCGGAGATCTGGGCGCCGCTGGTCTTCCGACCCGAGCAGATGACCGATGAGAACCGCACCAGCGAGTTTCTCAATCTCACGGCACGCATGAAGCCGGGCGTCACGGTGGCGCAGGCCCAGGGTGAGATGCGGACCTTGGCCGAGCAGCTCAAGCGAGACTACCCCGACAGCTACCCGCCGAGCTGGAGTCTGCTGGTGACCGGATTGAGCCTCCAGGCCACCGGCGACGTCCGACCCGCGCTGCTGGTGCTGCTGGGAGCGGTCGGGTTCGTGCTCCTCATCGCCTGCGCCAACGTGGCCAACCTGCTCCTGGCCCGCGCCGCCGCCCGCTCCAAGGAGATCGCCGTCCGCACCGCGCTGGGCGCCACCTGGGAGCGGCTGCTGAAGCAACTGCTCACCGAGAGCGTGCTGGTCTCGCTCGCGGGCGGGGCGGTCGGTTTGCTGCTGGCGTACCTGGGGGTGCGCGCCATGGTGGCCATGGACGTCGGCAATTTGCCTCGGGCCGACGAGATCGGGATCGACGGCACGGTCATGGTCTTCACGCTCGTGGTGTCGCTGGTAGCCGGGGTGCTGTTCGGCCTGGCGCCCGCGCTCCACACGGCGACACCCAATCTGCACGGCGCCCTCAAGGAGGGCGGGCGCGGCACCACCGCCGACCGTGGGAGCCACGCCCTGCGGCGGAGCCTGGTGGTCACCGAAGTGGCGCTCGCGCTCACCCTGCTCACCGGCGCGGGACTGCTGCTCAAGAGCTTCGCGCGGCTCCAGGGCGTGGACCCGGGGTTCGAGCCGTCCAGTCTGATGACCTTGAACCTTTCGCTTCCGCCGGCCAAGTACCCGAGCGACACGGCGCAGGTCGCCTTCTTCGATCAGGCGCTCGCCGCGATCGAGCGGGTGCCGGGCGTGACCGGCGTGGGCGCCACCACGGTGATGCCGTTCGGCGGAAGCTGGTCCACCGGCAGCTTCGACATCGAAGGGTACCAGCCGCCCGAGAACCAGCCCGGGCCCTGGGGCGACATCCGGATCGTGAGCCCGCGGTTCTTCGAAACCCTGCGGATCCCCCTGCTGCGCGGCCGGTATCTCTCCGACGAGGACCGCGACGGCTCGCGGCTCGTGGCCGTGATCGATCAGGAATTCGTGCGCCGCTACTGGCCCAAGGACGACCCGATCGGCAAGCGCTTCACCTTCGGCCCGCCGGATGGCGTGACCGACACCACCCAGAACGAATGGATCGAGATCGTGGGTGTGGTGGGCCACACGGCCCACGAGGGACTCGACGCCGATCCGCGAATCCAGCTCTACCTGCCGTACCGCCAAGTGACGCAGCCATTCATGGCCCTGGCGGTTCGCACCACCGGAAGCCCGGACCGGTACGTCAACCTCGTGCGCGATGCCATCCGGTCGGTCGACGCCGACCAGCCGATCTCGGGGGTGAGCAACATGGACGAGATGCTCTCGCGGGCGGTGGGCCAGCGGCGACTCTCGATGGTGCTGCTGAGCATCTTCTCGGGCATCGCCCTGGTGCTCGCCTCCATCGGCATCTACGGCGTCATGAGCTACTCCGTCACCCAGCGATCCCGCGAGCTGGGAGTGCGCATCGCGCTCGGTGCCGACCGCGGCGACGTCCTCAGGCTCGTGCTGCGCCAGGGAATGGGCCTCGCGCTGCTGGGCATCGGAATCGGGCTCGCCGCCGCCCTGGCCCTGACTCGGCTCATCGAGAGCCAGCTCTACGGCGTGGCCGCGACCGACCCGCTCACTTTTCTGCTGGTGGCCGGCGTCCTGGCCGCGACCGCGCTTCTGGCCAATCTCATCCCCGCCCTGCGGGCCATGCGGATGGACCCCGCGGCGGTCCTGAGGGAGGAGTGACCCAGGTCATCATCAACTCCGGACGGCACTTAGCCCCGGGGGGTGGACGCTGGGCGCCGACTGGCGATCTTTCGGGGTCGGAATTCACCGAACCCTTGGAGGCGTTACCCGATGGCCACTCGTCTCGATAAGACGCTGAAACGCGAGCTGGAAGTCGAAGGGAAGCTCTACACCGTCACCATCTCGCCCGAGGGTGTGAAGATCGTGCCCAAGGGAGCCCGAAAGGGACCCGAGATCACCTGGCAGACGCTGCTCAGCGGTGATGCCGAGCTTCGCCGCGATCTGAACGTCTCGGTCGACGCGTACAGCGGGTAACCTCTGCCCGGCGCCCGAAGGCTGGGCGCGCTGGTAGCGGCGGTCACCGCCTGGCTCGCATCGTCCGCCCGGGCGCAGGAGCCTAGCGGGTTCCTGAACCGCACGGTCACGGTGGATGGCGTGAGCCACCGCTACCAGGTGTACGTGCCCGTCGACTATTCGCACGCCCGGCGCTGGCCGGTGATCCTCTTCCTGCACGGCTCGGGGGAGCAGGGTACCGACGGGCTCCTCCAGACCGGCGTGGGGCTCGGAGAGGCCATTCGGAGGCACGCCGAGCGCTGGCCGGCGGTCGTGGTCTTTCCGCAGGCGCCGCCTGCGCACCGCTGGCACGGCAAGGTGGCCCACCTCGCGCTGGCGACGCTCGACAAGACCCTCCAGGAATTCACCACCGACGCCGACCGGATCTACCTCGTCGGTTTCTCGGCCGGCGCGAACGGCGTCTGGAATCTCGCCTACCGGTATCCCGAGCGATTCGCCGCGCTGGTCGCGGTCTGCGGCTGGGTGGCGCCCACGGCGGACCGCCGCGAAGCGATCGTGCCGGCGGACAGCGGCCCGCCGTATCCGACGGTCGCCCGACGGATTCATTCCCTGCCGGTGTGGATCTGGCACGGAGGAGCGGACGACGTCGTGCCCGTGGAAGAGTCCCGCCGCATGGCGCAGGCGCTCCACGCCCGCGGAGGGCAGGTCACCTATACCGAGCTTCCCGGCGTGGGCCACGATTCGTGGATTTCGGCGTTCGAGGCACTGGAGCTTCCCGCCTGGCTGCTGGCTCAGCGTCGCCGGGCCGGCTGATCCCGGCGTGCTCGGGCCGCTGAGGGCGACGGCACTCCTGCTCGCGATCGCCGCTTGCGGAGCCGGCGCCGGGAACGACGCCGAGTCGGCCGAGTCTCGGCTGAGCCGTGCGAGGGTGGCGTTGGGGGGCGGCTTCGTCGGCGGGCCGGCGAGCGGACTCCGCGCGCGGCTCGACTCGGGCCTGATCGTCCAGCCGCCCGAGCCGGACTCGGCGCTGCGGGGCGTGGCAGCCGTCGCCTACCTCGAGCGGCTCGCCAGAGCGACCGACGTGAGCCACTCGGAGCTCCTGCCGGGCAGGATCTCCGAGGAAGGCGGGTTTCTCCTCGAGCACGGCACGTGGATCCTGGAGTCGGGACGCCGGTACCACAGCCGCTACACGATACGCTGGCGGGACTCGCCGACCGGATGGAGAGTCGTGCTGTGGCGGTGGACGCGATTTCGTTAGGACCGGTGCCCCGATCACCGCTGGCCCGGGACGCACTCCGGCCGTACATTCTCGGCGAGAAGCAACCGGCCGGCCCGGCGATCAGGAGGAAACGTGACGCAGAGCATTCCCGCTCGACTGACCCCGGCGGAGGGACGCAAGTTCGCCTTCACGCTCATGGCGGCCTTCGGCGTTCTGGCCGGCGTCGGCTGGTGGCGGGGAAGTGCGCGAGGCGCCCTCGTCTTCGGCGCGATCGCCGGGGCGTTCGCGCTCGGCGGACTGCTGGTGCCCGGCAGGCTGGGGCCGGTGTATCGCGCGTGGATGGGATTCGCCCTCGCCCTCTCCAAGGTCACCACGCCGATCTTCATGGGCATCGTGTACTTTCTGGTCATCACGCCCATCGCGGTGATCCGCCGCGCGGTGGGGGGCAATCCGCTCCGTGCCCAGCGCGGGGCCAGCGGGTGGGTGGACAGGCATCAGGCCCCCCGCGGCGATCTCACCCGGCAGTTCTAGCTCGGCAGAGGAGGAGAGAGAGGATGGCAAAGGGCGGACTGGCCCCGGAGCTGTGGGCCTACATGCGGGTGCGGAAAAAGTGGTGGCTCGCCCCGATCCTGATCGTGCTGCTGCTGGTGGGGGCGCTGCTGGTCTTCGCGCAGGGCTCGGCGCTGGCACCGTTCATCTACACGATCTTCTAGAGGCCTGCCCTCGCTCGAGGGCAGGCGACGCGGATCACACCCCGCAGACCGCCGGCAGGGTGCCTTCGGAGCGGAAGGGAGGCTCCATGACTACCCGTGCCGACAAGCTCACCACATACCGCCGCAAGCGGGACTTCACCCGCACCCGGGAGCCCGCGGGCGGCGGCCGCAGCAAGTCCTCCAAGCTGGCCTACGTGATCCAGAAGCACGCCGCGAGCCGGCTGCACTACGACCTCCGGCTCGAGCTCGACGGGGTGATGAAGAGCTGGGCCGTTCCCAAGGGCCCCAGTCTCGACCCCTCCGTGAAGCGTCTCGCGATCCACGTCGAGGACCACCCCATCGAGTACAACCGGTTCGAGGGCACCATCCCCGCGGGCGAGTATGGCGGCGGCACCGTCATGGTGTGGGACTACGGCACCTACACGTCCGCAAACGGGGAGGGAGATCCCGAGCAGGCGCTGCGCGAGGGATACCGCATTGGCGACTTCAAGTTCGTCCTGCGGGGCAAGCGGCTCAGAGGCTCGTGGGTGCTGGTGCGGACCAAGGGCTGGGGAGACCGGAGCCGGCAGGGGCAGTGGCTCCTGATCAAGCATCGTGACGACGATGCGGACCCCGACACCGATCCCGTGGCCGAGTACCTGACGTCCGCCACGAGCGGCCGGACGATGGAGGAGATCGCGGAAGGCAAACCGGCCAAGCGCCCGCGCAAGCCCCGCGGCTAGGTTACACGGATACCCAAGCGGAAGGAGTCCCGATGACCGGCCGGCCGTCGGTGGGCCTGGCGGATCTGGACGAAGTCTCACGGCGCATCGCCGCGGGCCAGTTCAGCAACCGTCCCGGATGCATCCTGGAAGTCTCGACCTATGTCTGGAACCGGAACTCCTTCGAGGCCCAGCACGGCTTCGAGGACGCCTGCCAGGCGCACGGGATTCGGTTCGCCGTCATCGAGCGGATCGGCGGCATCGAGTGGTCTTGTCCCTAGGACGGCCCCGGCTTTTCGGCCTCCGGTCCGAACCGCCGCTCGAGCCGGTCGAGCAGCACCGCGAGGGTGGAGCGCATGTGACCGACCTCGTCCTCCAGCTCGTCCAGCCTCCCCTCGAGCGAACGGGCCCGGCCCTCCGCCGCCTTCGCCCGGGCCGTGGCGGTCTTGGCCTTCGACGTGGCCTCTTTGGCCTTCGACTTCGTGTTGCGGAGCTGGATCTGCTGAATCAGGTCCCAGACGAACGCCATAGTCCCTCCCGAGAATCGTTGTGGTTCCACCCAGAGTAGGAGGCCCCGCCATGCGACGCTGTGACCGGCCTCATCCGGCGCCGTGAGCGACCGGGCCCTGCGCGATCACGTCGCGGCCCTGATCGGCTGGGAGGACGCGCATGCCGGACTGGAGCAGGTCGTGGACGGCGTGCCCCCGGACCAGTGGGGTGCGCCGGCTCCCGGGCTGCCCTACACGCTCTGGCAGTTGCTGGAGCATCTGCGGCTCACCCAGCACGACATCCTCGACTTCTGCCGCAATCCCGGGTACACCCAGCCGCGGTGGCCGGAGGACTACTGGCCCGCGGAGCCTGCCCCGCCCGACGACGGCGCCGCAGCCAGGAGCATCGCCGCGTTCCGGGAGGAGCGGCAGACGCTGGCCGCCCTCGCCGGGGACGAGAGCCTCGACCTCTTCGCGCGCATTCCCCACGGCACGGGCCAGACCTACCTGCGGGAGCTGCTGCTGGTCGCCGACCACACATCCTATCACCTGGGGCAGATGGTCGTGGTACGGCGCGCGCTCGGAATCTGGGAGTAGGGAAGCCGAGCCGGCCGGTGTCGCGCCTTCTCCTCGCCATCGCATTGGGTCTGCTCGCGCCCGCTGCCGCCGAGGCGCAGCGGGCCGCGACGCCGGCGGACTTCCTCGGCATCACGCGGTGCGAGGGCGGCGCGGCGGTCACGAGCCTGCGGCACGACGTGCGGGACTCGATGCTCGTGGCCGAGATCGAGGCGCACGAGTCGGTCCACCGGGAGCAGGCCGCGATGCACGAGAGCTGCGAGGCCTTCCTCGCCTCGCTCACCAGCGCGCGCCGCATCATCGACGCCGAGCTGCCGGCGTACTGCGCGCAGTGGAAGATCGTGGTGGCGCGTGGCGCGGATTCCGCGCTCACCCGGCGGGAGTTCGCCTGGCGGATCGCCGCCCAGTCGGGGGCCATGGAGAACCGGCTGCAGGTCACCCAGCGCCTCGAGCAGGAGTGCCGCTAGTGGCCGAAGGAACGGAGCGCAGCGCGAGCAGGGTGGTGCCGGCCGCCGCGGCGATCGCCGCGCTGGTCGTGCTCGTCTGGCTCGGCGGGCACGCGACCAACACGGTCGGCCGGTTCCTCCCCAGCCTCGGCAGGACCACCGTAGACCACGGCGTGGTCGTCGAGCGCACTCGGGCGGTGGCTCGCCTGGTCACCAGCGAAACCGCGATGCGCGACGTGGTGGTGTACCAGAACCGGCTGCTGGGCTCGACCAAGCGAAGCCTGGTCGTGGTGACAGGCAAGGTGCTGGCGGGGTTCGATCTCGATCTCGGCACGGAGGTGCAGGTGGATCACCAGGCCAGGGTGGTGCGCGTGCGTCTCCCGCCGGCCAAGGTCCTGGGCGTCGAAGTGACCGAGCTCCAGACCTACGACGAGCAGCACGGACTCTGGAATCCCTTACGGCCCGCGGACCGCGACACGATCTTCCGGCTGGCCCGGGAGCAGCTGGTAAAGAGCGCCGAGGATGTCGAGCTGGCCAGATACACCGAGGAGAGCGCGCGGCGTCTGCTCGAGGCGCTGGTGAGCGTGGAGGGCTACAGCACCGAGGTCGTCTTCAGCGGCTCTCCGCGCCCGACCGACCCCGCCGAAGCGGAGGGAGCCAGCCCCTGAAGGTGAGTGGCGGGCATTGCTTCCGATGTCTCCCGGCATTCACAGGCTGGCAGTCCGGATCGACGGCGGAGCCTGGAGGGCCCCGTCCGGTACCCGTCCCATCGCCAGCGAGTTCGGCGGCGAAGTCGCCGAAGTGATCGTCGAGTAGCCTACCGCGTCGCGAAGCCGCGGGCGGGCCCTCGTATTGGGCGGAGGAGTGAGGTCAGGTATGCTTCGGCGACCTCGGAGAGTCTTCCACCCAGTCCCAGGAGGCGACCGATGGCATCGCGGAAGCGGTATCGGCTGGATCAGGTGGCGGTGGAGCCGGGTGAGGTACGGAGGGCCAAGTGGACCTTCGCGAAAGGCGGGCGCCAGGCGCCGGTGAAGGGAAGCGAGCACCTCTACACGGTTACCGACGGCAACCTCGGCGGCCGGAACAAGTGGGAGTTCCTGGTGCGGGTGCCGGACGAGTCGGACGGAAGGGTGGAGATCCGGCCGAAGGGAACCCCGCCGCTGCAGACCTGGAAGGCGCTGACCTACCGCTCGCTGCAGTTCCAGAAGGCCACCAAGGGCGACGCGCGCGGCAAGCGGTACTGCAAGGTGTCGCTCGCGGTGCCGCCGGCCGGACGGGCGAAGGACGATCCCCGCGGGAACCGCACGAAGGACGTCATCCGGGGCGATCAGCGCCGGGACCTTCCGAAGTGGTTCCAGAGCCTTCAGGGTCGGATGCGGACCAAGGAGCGGGTCCGCAGCACCCGCGGAACCGACGGCAACACCCTCGTCATCCTCGTCCAACCGGACGACTACGCGATGATGATCCGCCTCTACTTCGCCATGAAGGTGTGGATCCTCAGGGAGGGCATCGAGCTAGAGTGAGCGAGGAACAGCGCTACCGGTCACGCACCCCCGCGTCGGCCCGCTACTTCGAGGAGGCCCGGCGCTACCTTCCCGGCGGCGATTCCCGCAGCACGCTCTTCTATCCGCCCTATCCCGCCGTGCTCGACCGCGGTGAGGGTTGCCGGCTGGTGGATCTGGACGGGAATCGCCTGCTGGACTTCACCGGCAACCACTCCGTGCTGGCCCATGGGTATCTCGAGCCCGCCGTGATGCTGGCGATCCGGCGGCAGCTCGAGCGGGGCTCGTGCTTTCCCGGTCCTACCGAGCCGCAGCTGCGGCTCGCGCGGCACCTGGTGGAGCGGGTCGGCTCGCTCGAGCGGGTGCGCTTCACCAACTCGGGAACCGAAGCGGTGATGATGGCGCTCCGCGCCGCACGGACGTTCACCGGCCGTCGCAAGGTCGCGAAGCTCGAGGGCGGCTATCACGGCACCTCGGAGGACGTGACGGGTACCACCCACCCTGAATTGGTCCTCCTGCCCGCGAACGATGCCGGGGGCGCGGTCGCGATCCTCGAGCGCGAGGCCCGGGAGCTCGCCGCCCTGCTGGTCGAGCCCGTCCAGGGCTCGGCCGGGATGATCCCGCTCGATGCGGGGGTGCTGCGCGCGCTGCGTGAGGCCACCCGCCGGCTAGGCATCGTGCTGGTCTTCGATGAAGTCGTGAGCCTGCGAATCGCGTACGGCGGGGCTGAGGAACACTACGGGGTCTCGCCCGACATGACCTGTCTCGGCAAGGTGGTCGGCGGCGGGCTTCCACTCGGCGCGTTCGGCGGGCGGGAGGACATCATGTCGCTCTTCGATCCCTCGCTCGGGCCGCCGGCCGTCCCCCACCCGGGCAGCTACAACGCCAACCCGGTGAGTCTGGCGGCGGGGCTCGCAACCCTGGAGCTGCTCACCCGCGACGTGATCGAGCGACTCAACCTGCTGGGGGCTCGGTTGCGGTCGGAGCTGAAGCGGGCCTTCGACGAGGCGGGAGTTCCGGCCGCGATCACCGGACTCGGCTCGCTGTTCGGAATCCATGCGACCGACGGGCCGGTCCGTACCATCCGCGACGCCGCGCGCGGGAACGCGGAGCTGCGGCATCGAATCTTTCTGGGGCTGTACAACGAGGGGGTGCTGGTGGACCCTCGCGGCGTCGGGACGCTCTCCACGGCGATCGGGGAAGCGGAGATCGAGCGCCTGCTGGAGGCGGTCCGTACGGTGCTCTCACGAAACCGGTAGCAGGGCGGAGGTGAGCGGCCTGCCCGAGCGGCCTCTCTTCGCCGCCGCCCTCGTGCTGCCTCTCGCGGCGCTCAAGCTGGCCCTGCACCTGGCGGTCAATCTGCTGACGCCGTACGGCGTCCACAGGGACGAGTTGCTGTATCTCGGCATGGGTCGCCATCTCCGGATCTGGGAGATGGACTTCCCCCCGGCCATCGCCCTCGTCGCCGAAATCTCCCGGATCCTGCTGGGAGACTCTCTCACCGCGATTCGTTTCTTTCCCGCGGTGTTCGGCTGCGCGGTGCTGGTGCTCGCGGCGCTCATCGCGCGCGAGCTGGGCGGAGGCCGGGTGGCCCAAGGGCTGGCCGCGCTCTGCGTGCTCACCAGCCCGCTGTTTCTGCGATCCGCCAACCTCCTGCAGCCGGTCGTGATGGACCAGTTGACCTGGACCGCCGCACTCTACGTTCTGGTCCGGCTCTGCCGGGGTTACGGTCCGCGCGGCTGGCTCCTGCTCGGATTGGTGCTGGGGCTGGGCCTGCTTACGAAATTCAGCGTCGCATTCATCGGCGTCGCAATCGTGGTCGGCCTTCTCCTCTCGCCGCTCAGGGGCGCTCTGCTCACGCCATGGCCCTGGACCGGACTCGCATGTGCGCTCGTCGTCGGCGCCCCCAGCCTGGTCGGCCAGCTCCGGCTCGGATTCCCGGTGCTGGCGCAGATGGCCGAGCTGCGGGAGAGCCAGCTCGAGCGCGTCACCCCCGTGGGTTTTCTGCTCGGTCAGTTGCTCTGGGGCCCGGCCGTGCTCCTCGCCCTCGCCGGGCTCTACGGCCTGCTATTCAGCCCCGCACTGCGCCCCTTCCGGGTGATCGGGGTGACCTGCGCGGCGGCGTTCCTCATTCTCCTCATCCTTCAGGGGAAGCCCTACTACGCGGGGCCGCTGTACCCGACGCTTTTCGCGGCCGGCGGCTTCCTCGTCGAGCGGGCGGCGCGGGGCCTGGCCGCGGAGCTCCTTCAGGTCGGTGCCGTGGCCGTCCTCCTCGCCTTCGCCGTCGGCACGCTGCCGCTCGGCGTGCCGATCCTGCCGCCACCGATCATGGCGGGCTATGCCCAGGCACTCGGCGTGGAGGCGGCGGTGAGAACCAATACGGGCGAGGTAGAGTCGCTGCCCCAGGACTATGCCGACATGCTGGGCTGGGAGGAGCAGGTGGCGGCTGTCGCGCGGGTGTATCACGCACTGCCGGCCGGGCAGCGCGAGCGCGCGGTGGTCGTCGCCGGGAACTACGGCGAGGCGGGGGCACTCGACTTCTACGGGCCCAAGTACGGGCTACCCGGGGTGGTGAGTCCCGCCGGCAGCTACTGGTTCTTCGGTCCGGGTGAGCGGCCGGGCGAGGTGGTGATCACCATCGGTATTTCGCGGGAGGACCTGCAGAAATTCTTCGACTCGGTGGAGACGGCCGCCACGGTGAGCCACCCCTGGGCGGTGTCGGAGGAGCGGCGCCTCGCCATCAACATCGGCACCGCGCCGCGCACCACCCTTCAGGAGCTGTGGCCGTCGCTGGCCGGGCAGAACTGAGTCCGGCGATCGCGGACTGACGGGCGGGGCGGGCTCTGGTGCCGGCCGAGCACCTGACGCAGATTAGTCGAACGTCACTCCCCGAGAGTGCGATGAGACTCGGCAACCGATCGATGAGCAAATCCTCCGAATTCTGGTATGACTGGCGCTTTCCGCTGGTGGGCCCCCGCTGGTGGCTCGCCAGGATCAAAGGCCGCGCGTAGCTGCCTCCTCCCATTCGCCCTTCTGGTACTCTCCGCCTGTGGCGCGCCGGCCATCAGGGCACCCGACCGCGTGGCCCCCTGGCTCCGCGAGGATCCCCAGCGTTGCCTGCTGACGCGCGATCTCAGTGAGAACATGGAGGCGATGGCGCGACGGTGCGCCGAGGCCTTCGTGCGCCAGAACGGCTACACCGACCTTCCGGCGACCGAGGACTCCACCCGCTGGGTCCTCGAGGCCGGGGAGAAGGCCGTCTGGCCCCGGGTGCTCGCCTCCCGCGTCGGCAGCCTCGAGCGCGACGCCGCGACCGTCCAGTGCAGCATGCGTCAATGCGTCGTGTTCTTCCGGATCCGACGCATGCCGCTGCTCTGCGCCTACCGCATCGTCACCATGACGCAGGTGTTCACCAAGCTGCATCTGGAGCCCGGCGGCATTCACGACGTGCGCTGCGACGAGCGCCGGGCCTAGCGCCGGGTCAGTTCGGCGCCCGCCGGCGTCGGGGCCCCCGCCCGGAAACGGACATCCCGGTCGCAGGTACGGACGAACTCGTTCCCGCCGATCGTGCCGTCGGGACCGCTCAGCCCGATCGTGTACTACATGGAGAATCGGCGGCAGATGCAGGCCGGGGAGATCGTATACTATGGATTACGGTTCGGACTGGGAGTACTACACCTCGGACATCACCCGTACGTGGCCGGTCTCGCGCGGCTTCACGGCGGAGCAGGAGAAGATGGACCGCTGCGTGCTCGAGGCCAGGAACGCCATCATCGCGGCGATGAAGCCCGGTGCCACGCTCACCACCTTGAAGGACGCGGCGGAGCAGGTCTACGCCCGCCACGGCTATCGCGACGAGTTTCTCGGCACCGGGCGCTACATCGTTCAACGTGGAGCCGATACTGCAGTCTCCCGAGCGGAGGATCCATCTCCGGCTGGAGGACACCGTGGCACTGACCGAGAAGGGACCGGAAAACCTCACCGCCGCGGTGCCGGCGGACCTGGAGCCACTGTACGCACTGATCCGGGAGAAGGGAGTGAACTCGGGCCCCGTGCCGCGGGCGACGAGCCGATAGGCACCACCCGCCCAAACGCAGGCGGCCCCCGGGGGTCATACTGCTGGCCGCGACCCCGGGGACCGTATACTGCGGTGGTGTTGCATTCATTCGGATGCAGGCAGCCTCGAAAAGGTTGCGCCGGACCCGTGACCGCTAGATTGCAGTCATGCGGGAAGCCCGCCTTCGCCCAGAATTCGCCGATCTCTATCCCGAGCTGATCCCCGGCCAGTGGGAGCCCGCGTCGCGGATCGTCGAGGTGGTGCTCGCGCGGTTCCTCCTCCTCCAGCAGATGGCGTCGGATCCCATGGAGCGCGCGCTGCAGGAGTCCCATTTCGAGTTTCGGGGCGGCGCCGAGGAGCCCCCGCGCGCCAACCCGCGACGGCGGGTCGAGGATCACGCGGACGACCCGTAGGGACGAGTGTACTCCCGGAGGTCGGCCGCGAAAGGCGCGCGCCGACCCCGCCATCTCGGTTTACGAACCTTATCCTGGCCGGCGATTCATGGACGACCCGCGTTATCCCATCGGCCCGTTCGCTTTCGACGGTCTGCGGACGCCGGAGCTGCGCCGCGACCGTATCGCGCGCATCGCCGCGGCGCCGGCCAGGCTCCGCGCGGCGGTGACCGGCTTGACGGACGCGCAGCTCGACACGCCCTATCGCGACGGTGGCTGGACGGTGCGCCAGGTGGCGCACCACGTGCCGGACAGCCATCTCAATGCGTACACCCGCTTTCGGCTCACCCTGACCGAGCCGCAGCCGACCATCAAGCCGTACCTGGAGTCCCGCTGGGCCGAGCTTCCCGACGCCCGCGGCGCGCCGGTGGAGATGTCGCTGGCCCTGCTTGAGGCGCTGCACCTCCGGTGGGTCTTGCTGCTCCGAAGCCTCGAGTCCGTGGACTGGGAGCTGACCTACGTGCATCCGGAGCATGGCCGGGAGTGGTCGCTGGACGAAGCGCTCGCGATGTACGCCTGGCACGGCGAGCACCACACCGCGCACGTCACCCGGCTCCGCGATCGCGAGGGGTGGCGATGACGACCCTGGCGGATCGCCGAACGGTGGTTCGGCGCCGCCGAGCGGCAGCTCAGCCCCGGTGAGGTCGCACCCCGTGAAGCCCGGTCGCGCGCTACCGGTGCTGCTGGCGGCGGCCTTAGCCCTGGGCTCGGGTCCGGCCGGCGCGCAGGGAGTTCCCGCCAGGGCGCGCGATCTGGGCATACCGCTCGAGGGCACGCCCGGCCGGCTGGACGCGATCACCGACGTGCCCGGCGTGACTGTAGGGCATGTGACGATCGTTCGGGGAGCGGGGAAGCTCGCGGTGGGAAAGGGTCCCGTCCGCACCGGCATTACGGCCGTGTTTCCGCGCGGGAAGGCCGATCTGGCTCCGGTCTTCGCCGGCTGGTTCAGTCTCAACGGCAACGGCGAGATGACCGGGACGGCCTGGGTCGACGATTATGGACTGTTGGCCTATCCCATCACCATCACCAACACAAACAGCGTAGGCACCGTGCGGGATGCGGTGATCGAGTGGGGCCGCACCCGGCTCTCCGACGCGTTCAACTGCTGTCTTCCCGTCGTGACCGAGACGTGGGACGGCGACCTGAACGACATCTACGGCTTCCACGTGACCAAGGGCCACGTATTCCGCGCCCTGGAGAGCGCGGTGCCAGGCCCCGTGCCCGAGGGCAACGTCGGCGGCGGCACCGGGATGAGCTGTCTGGGGTTCAAGGGCGGCATCGGTACCGCGAGCCGGCGGCTCTCCGACCGGGCCGGCGGCTTCACCGTCGGCGTGCTGGTGCAGTGCAACTTCGGCCAGCGGCGGCTGCTTCGAATCGCCGGCGTGCCGGTGGGGCAGGAGATCACGGAGCCTCGCCCCTGCTACGAGGGGCCGGGCCTCGACTCGGCGCGTGCAGCCGAGCGCTGCCCTACGGGCGTCACCCGCCCGGAAAAGGACCAGGGCTCCATCATCGCGGTGGTGGCCACCGACGCCCCGCTGCTGCCGCATCAGCTCCGCCGCGTGGCGCGGCGTGTAGCGCTCGGCATCGGCCGGATGGGCGGAATCGCGGGGGCCGGATCGGGCGATCTGTTCATCGCCTTCTCTACCGCGAGCACCGGCACACCTGGAGAGCACGGCGTCAGGCCGGTGCGGATGCTGGGTGAGGAATGGATCGACCCGGTGTACGAGGCGACGGTGCAGGCCACCGAGGAGGCGATCATCAACGCGATGCTGGCCGCGAAGACCATGCGTGGCGCCGACGGATACGTGGTGCCGGCACTGCCGCACGATCGGCTCAAGGAAGTACTTCGGAAATACGGCAGGCTGGCGGACTAGCGACCAGCCCATATCTGGCGGCGTCCTGCACGGGGTCGGCGGAGCCGGATTGTGGCGGCCCCGGCGGTCGGGCCCCACCTCCTGTGGCGATGCCGTGCACACCGGTCCCCCAACCGTCACCCTATCTGCACTCCTGCCACCGGATGGAAGTCCCGCCACACCTCGCGGTATGGCTCCACCATCAGCTCCACGAACCGCTCCAGCGCCACCGGAAACGGGAAGCGCCGGCGGAACTCCAAGGCGGTGACGCCCAGCATTGCCCGCAGGTGCCTGCCGAAGCTCTGGGGGGAGGAGTACTCGAGCCGGTAGGCGACGTCGGCGACGGACATGCCGGAGGCCTCGAACAGATAGGCGGCGTGAAGCAGGCGGATGGCGGACAGATAGTTCTTGGGTGAGGGAAGCCCCGCCCGCGAGAACCGCGACATCAGGGTGCTCGGCCGCACGTAGAGCCGCTCGGCGAGGGCGGTGACCGTCGGCGTGTCGGGCGCGAGGCGGATCATGGCCTCGACGAAGAGCCGCGCGTCGGCCGGCGCCTCGGCGATCGCCGCGAGGATGGGCCCCTGAATCCGGGATACCGCCCGCGTGGCCGGCTGGCCCACGACCTGGCGAAGCCGGTTCCAGCCGGTCGGGGAGGTGACATCGACCACCTGCTGGACGCCGGAGGCGCCGAGCCTGAGCAGCATCTCGGTAGAGGACGGATCGTGCTGCGAGACCAGGGCGACGGTGGGGATCCCGGGAAACTCGTGGACCAGATGCCGCACCGCCTCGACCTGCTCGGGCGGGCAGCGATGCACCGACAGGAGCACCGCGTCCACCGCCCGCTCCCGCACCACGCGCACGGCATCCGGCACCGAATCCCGGTGAACGACCGCGAAGCACCCGCTGCCCGCGGCGTCCACCCGCAGGCGCTCTCCGGGAAGAAGCACCGCGGCAACGGTGGTGGACGGGAGATCGGCGGTGGCGGGCACGGGATCCTCGATGCGATGGGTGCAAGAGGATGTATCTGAAACGTCAATCCGGGTTCAACCCGAAACGTCCTGAAACACCGCCCCGAGCAACGTTTTTCGGCAGACGCGCATCAAACGGTGACCCCGGCTCGGTATATTCCTGACCCGTCACTCTCGACCGGTCCCACATGAGCCACCCGACGACCGACCCGTTCGAGGCCCTCCAGGCCGCGCTCGAGCCACAGTACCGGCTGGAGCGCGAGCTGGGACGAGGAGGGATGGGCGTCGTCTTCCTCGCGACCGACACCACACTCGACCGCCGGGTGGCCATCAAGGTGGTCCATCCCGAGCTCGCGGCGCATCCCTCCATCGTTCGCCGGTTCCTCGCCGAAGCCCGCACCATCGCCCGGCTTCGCCATCCCGGCATCGTCGCCGTCCACACCGCGGGCACGGCGCGGGGGCTCCTCTACTACGTCATGGACGAGGTAAACGGCGAGAGCCTGAGGCAGCGGCTGAGCCGGGAGGGGAAGCTGCGCGTCGACGACGTGAGGCGGATCGTGGCCGATCTAGCCGCCGCGCTCGATGCCGCCGGTCGGGCCGGGGTGGTGCACCGCGACGTCAAGCCTGAAAACGTGCTGCTCGAGGCCGGAAGCGGCCGTCCACTCCTGGCCGACTTCGGCATCGCGCGCGCGATGGTGACGGAAGGGGCCTCGAGCACGGGCCAGGGCGTCGCGGTGGGCACGCCCAGTTACATGAGCCCGGAGCAGGCCGCCGGCGAGGAGGTGGACAGCCGGAGCGATCTCTACGGGCTCGGAGTCGTCGCCTACGAGATGCTGGCCGGCCATCCCCCATTCCAGGGCACCACCCGGGTGGTGGTCTCCAAGCACATCGCCGAGCGGCCGGTGCCGATCGAGCGGGTCCGGCCCGACTGCCCGAAGCCGCTGGCGGGCGCGGTCATGAAGGCGCTGGAGAAACACCCCGCCGAGCGCTGGCAGACCGGCGAGGAGCTGCGCCAGGCGGTGGCGGGAGAGCGCGCGCTGCCCCAGCGGCGCCCCGACCGGCGCACCGCCCTCGTGGCCGCCGCGGCGATCGCGCTGGCCGCGCTCGGCGCCACCGTCGGCCTCGCGCGACGCAGCGACGGCCCTCCGGCCGGGGTGAACCCGCGGCATTCGATCCTCGTGCTTCCGTTCGACAACCTGCGCGACGATCCGGCCGTGGACTGGATGCGCGACGGGAGCGTCAGCATGCTCGGGCTCAACCTGTCGCAGTGGAACGACCTTACGGTCGTGGACCAGGAGCGGCTGCACGACCTCCTCGGCCGCCACGAGCTCGAGCCGGGCGAGGACATCGGGCTCGACATGGCCCGCCGCCTCGCCCGCGACGCGGGGGTGTGGACCGTCGTCCTGGGCGACTTCACGCGCGCGGGCGACTCGCTCCACCTCGCGGCGCGGGTGTACGACGTCGCCTCCGGCGCCCGGGTCAGCGTCGCCCGGGTGGACGACCGCGCGGGAGAGGATGCCCGCACGCTCTTCGACCAGCTCGCGGCCAAGCTGCTCGATCTCTCGGGCGCGCCGACCGACCTGCCGGTCGGGCTCGCCCGCTCGACCAGCCAGTCGCTCGAGGCCTACCGGGCCTATCTGGCCGGCGTGGACCGGCTCAACCGCTGGGATCTCGCGGGCGCCGAGCGCGATCTGAGCCGGGCGCTGGCGATCGACTCCTCCTTCGGGCTGGCCTACTACAAGCTCGCCCTGACCCGCGGCTGGCTGGTCGGCACCGATGATTCGGTGGCCGACCGCGCCATCGTGCGGGCGACCGCGCTGTCCGCCAGGCTGCCCGAGCACGACCGCACCGTCATCAACGCCTATCGCGCATTCATCGGTGGCGAGTTCGTGGAGGCTCGGGATCTGTACCAGCGGCTCCTCACCCGCAACGGAGGCGACGCCGATGCGTGGTACGGGCTGGGTGAGGCCTGGTTCCACGACACCGCCGGTCCCGACAAGGCGCCGGCGTTCACCCAGGCGATCCGCGCCTTCCGGCGCGCCCTCGACCTCGACCCCGAGTACGCGCTCGCCTACGACCACGTGCAGTCCATGCTCGGCATGGCCGCGGAGGCGAGGCCCGAGTACGCCCTCGTGGCGACGGATTCCTTCGCCCTCGCAGCCGCGCCCAGCGGCCGGGCCCTGCTCGACAGCCTCGCCCTCCAGGCCGCAATCCGGCGGGCCCGGTCGGCGGGGCTCACGACTGCGCGCAACTGGGTCTCCACCCAGCCGAGCACGCTGCGGGCGCATGGCGCGATGGTGGACGCGTATCTGGCCTCGGGCAACTTCGACGCCGCATTGGGCGAGGTGGACCGCTTCCGCAACACGACTCCCGTCCACCCCGAGCTGCCGTTCGTCGAGGCCCGCATCCGGTTCGCCTCGGGCGACGTGGACCGCGCGGCCGAGCAGCTCCGGACGGCGCTGGACACCGTGGCGCCCCAGGATTTCTGGCCCTATCAGGGCACCCCGACCGTCGTCTTCGACATCGCGGCGGCGGCGAACGTCTTCGCCTATCAGGGCGACCTCGCCAACGCGGCGAAGGCGCTCGACCTGGCCGACCAGGTGCGTCGCGAAGTGGTCAAGCACCCGGCGAGTGGACCGGAGGGTCACATGAACGAGAGCTGGCGCCGGGTGGTGCTGGGCCAGCTCTATGCGGGTGTCGGCGTGCCGGCCGCCTCGCTCCGCCAGGTCTGGCAGAGCGCCGCGGAAGCCGGCCGGATGGCGAAGCCGGACGCGCGGAAGCACCTCGTCCACAGCGGTGCGTCGGCCGCGATCGGCCTCTTCACCGGGCCGAGCGCGGACAGCACGGCGCTGGTCGAGTACCGGGCGATGACCGGCGAATCGTTCTCGCCCGAGGTGCGCGCGCTGCTGGCCCTGAGCCGGGGCGACTCCAGCGGCGCCCGCCGGATGCTCGGCGAGACCGACACGGTCTCTGCGGGCATGCCCAAGTGGACCGCGGGGCTCTACAACCGGCCGCTCGCGGCGCAGGCCTACTACCTCCTGGGCGACTACGACCGGACGCTCACCACGCTGCGCGACTTCGAGCCCGCGGCGCTCAAGACCGGTGGCTTCGACTCCCGCTGGGGTATGCTGGGCCGGGTGCGCCTCCTCCGGGCCGCCGCCTACGAGCGGCTGGGCCGCCGCTCGGAGGCGCGCCAGGAGTATCGGGAGGTCCTCGCCCAGTGGAAGACCGCCGACGCCTCGCTGAAGCCTTTCGTCCAGCAGGCGGAGCAGGGCCTGGCCCGGCTGGGCGAGGCGTAATCCGTTATATTTGAGGCGCTGGCCGAGTGCGATGGTCGCGGGGCGGTCG
This sequence comes from Gemmatimonadales bacterium, assembly GCA_013820855.1. Lineage (GTDB taxonomy): Bacteria > Gemmatimonadota > Gemmatimonadetes > Gemmatimonadales > GWC2-71-9 > CAVVWJ01. The sequence continues at coordinate 43,356 of JACDHV010000002.1, forward strand.
CAAGGCCGTCTCGAGGAAAGTCCGAGCTCCACAGGGCAGACTGCCAGGTAACGCCTGGGCGCCGAAAGGCGACGGACAGGGCAACAGAGAACAGACCGCCACGCGGACCCTCGCAAGAGGCGATGCGGGGTAAGGGTGAAACGGTGGGGTAAGAGCCCACCGCGCCGCTGGCAACAGCGGCGGCACGGCAACCCCCAGTCGGAGCAAGGCCAAATAGGCGGCGAGGTGTGGCCCACACCGTTCCCGATTCCGCGAGGATGAGGGGTCAGCCGCGGGTAGGCTGCTAGAGGTGGCCGGCGACGGCCATCCCAGACAGATGACCATCTCCCCCGCCGCCGATCGGCACAAGGCGGCGGGAGAAACAGAACTCGGCTTACGGCTCGGCCAGCGGCGGCCCCCCGGCGAATACCCGGGGGGCCGTCTCGTGCCGCATGCCATATCCTCGGGCGACGGTTTACCTTTTCCAGCCGAACCCAGGGAGGATCGGATGCCGACATACCACGTTGCGTTGGGTGCGCTGGGCACCCTGGCTCTGGCGCTGCCCGGCGGCCGGGTCGCGCCGGTGACCGCGAAGTACCGGGTGGAGCAGCGTCTCACCCAGGAGGTGGACGGCACGGCCAGCGGGGCGGGCAAGGAGGTCCTCCAGTTCACCACGACCACCTTCGTCACGGTCACCCTGAACGACAGCGCGGGCGGCCGGACCATGCGGGTGGTGATCGACTCGATGAAGGGCGACAGCGCCACGCCCATTCCGGCCGCGGTCATGGACAGCGCCCGGGGCGGGGAGTTCCGCGCCTTCCTGGACCGCTCGGGCAAGCCGTCGCCGCTCACGCCGACCGGCACCTCCGCGGCCGCCACGCAGGTGCAGGGTCTGCTCACCGACTTCTTCCCCTGGGTGCGGGCGGGCTTCAAGGTGGGCGAAGCCTGGGCGGACACCTCGGTGAACACCACGGGGGCGGGGAGCGACACCGTCACCGTCCGTCGGGTGACGAATTACAAGGCCGCGGCGAACGAGACGCGCGACGCCGCCAGGGCAGTCAGGATCACCGCCGCTCACACGTCCACCGTGGCCGGGAATCAGCCCACCCCGCAGGGACCGGCGAAGCTCGAGGGCACCGGCAGCGGGAGCGGCGCCTACTTCGTGAGCCCCGACGGCCGCTATCTCGGAGGCGAGTGGCAGCTCCGCTCCGCCCTCCAGCTCTCGGGCGCCTTCGCCAAGAATCCGGTTCCCATCACGATCACGCAGACGACGAAGGTCACGGCTGTCCGATGAGACGGAGAACCAATCCGGCCACCCTGGTGGCCACCGCCCTCCTCCTGGCCGGCTGCGCGTCCAGCACCGCCTCCGTGGACGGCACCGAGGCTCCGGCCCCCCGACCGGTCGATCCCGACGCGCCGCCGCCGCCCGAGGGAGGGCGTGGCCGCGCCGTGAGCTACAGTCCGGTGCAGCGGAAGGCCTACCGACTGGAACACCGGGACAGCCTGGTGATGCAGTATCCGGGCGGCGCGAGCCAGACGCAGGCGCGCGATCGGGTCGCCTTTCTCCGGCTGACCCTCGCCCAGGCGCCGGTAGAAGGAACCTACCGCGTCACCGTCTCGCTCGACTCACTGGAGGCGCTGGAGAGCGGAACTCCGGTGCCCGCGGACTCGGCCGCCGCGGCGCGGGGAACCGTCTGGAGCGGCACGCTCTCGAGCGTCGGGACGCTCTCACCGCTCACGGCGGACCGCTCGGGCACCCTGACCGATGAGCTGGCCGGTCATCTCCGCCTGCTTTTCCCCGCGCTGCCACAGGACGGCGTGCGCGAGGGGATGCAGTGGACCGACTCGACCCAGTACCCGCTGGCGTCCGACGCGTTCACCGGCACGGAGAGCTCGGTCACGATCTATCGGGCCGCCAACAAGGAAGAGGCCGGGGGTCGCGACGCGATTCCGCTGGAGACGACCAGCAAGTACACCCGGTCCGGCAAGCGGGTGCAGGCCGAGCAGGAGCTGGAGATGACCGCCTCGGGCACCCGCACCGGTGTCCACCGGCTTGGCGTCGACGGCGTCCTGGTATCGGCGCAGGGCACCGACACCGGCGAGATGGAGATCTCGGTGCCCGCCCTCGGGCAGACGGTTCCCATCACCCGATCGAGCACCTACGCCGTCACCTCGCTCTCGCCCGGTCCGTAGCCGCCTCCGGCGGCTGCTCGCCCTGGCGCTGATTCCGCTGGGGCTCTTCCTCCTCTGGCTCTTCGCCGTCTGGCCCCCGCCGGTGTGGTACCGCACGCACTGGCCGTCCCGGACCGAGTTCATGAGAGCGCAGATCGTGGCATCGCAGCGGGGCGGCGAGGCGCTCCGCTACCGGCCCATTCCCCTGGAGTCGATCTCCCCCGACATGATCACGGCGGCGGTGACGGCCGAGGACGCGCGCTTCTGGACTCACGGCGGGATCGACTGGCACGAACTGCGGAAGGCGCTGGGGTATCGGTCGGGCAAGCTCGACTGGGGATCGGCGAGAGACCGCGGCGAGCTGTGGCGGGCGCTCGGGAGCGTGCCCGGACGCGGCGAGGCGCTCCGCGGGGCGAGCACGATCACACAGCAGGTCGCCAAGAACCTCTACCTCTCGCCGGCGCGGAATCCTCTCCGGAAGCTCAAGGAGGCGGTGACCGCCTACCGGCTCGAGCTGGCCCTGCCCAAGCGCCGTATCCTGGAGCTGTACCTGAACATCGCGGAGCTGGGCAAGGGCGTCTGGGGCGTGGAGGCGGCCAGCCGGCGGTACTACGGCAAGTCGGCGCGGGGCCTCACGCGGAGTCAGGCGGCGGCGCTCGCGGCCACGCTGCCGTTCCCGCTCAGCTCCAATCCCGCCTACCGTCCGGTGAGAATGCGGAAGCGGCAGAGCCTCATCCTGCGCCGGATGCGGGGCGAGCAGATCGAGGTGCCGGCCGTACCCGAGGAGCCGATCACGCAGCCCGGCGACAGCATCGTCTGGACACCGGGGATGGATTCGCTGCTGGATTCACTGCGCGCGCCGGTCGAGACGCTGCCTCCCGCCTTCTAGTCCACCAGCCTCAGCGGCATCACGAGCGTCAGGTAGCTGGCCGGGTCGTTCCAGCCGACCGGCTCGCAGGTGGCCGCCCGCTCCGGCGCCTTGAAGGTCAGCCGGATCTCGTCGGTCGGGATGTACTTGAGGATCTCGAGGAGATACGACGCGTTGAACCCGATCTCCAGCGGGTCGCCCTCGTAGCTCACCGTCAGCTCCTCCTGCGCCTCGCCCAGGTCGGGCGTCTGCACCGAGAGCTTGCACGAGCCGTTGGCGAACGCCATCCGGATGCGGTGCGTCTGATCGCTGGCCACAATGCTCATCCGCCGCAGCGCGGAGGTGATCGCGGCCTTGTCCGCGGTGGCGGACTTGTCGTTCTCGCGGGGGATCACCTGCTCGTAGTTCGGGTAGGGCCCCTCGATCAGGCGGGTGAACACCTGGGTGCCGGCGGAGCGGAAGCCGAGATGATTTTCGCTGCGGGCAATCTCCACGGTCTCGTCGGCATCGAAGAGGCGGCGGATCTGCTCCAGGGCCTTGGGCGGCACGATGAGATCGGCCTGGGACGCGCTGCCGGACGGCGGCGTGGGCACGTCCATCCGCGCGAGCCGGTGCCCGTTGGTGGCCACCATCCGCATCCGCTCGGGGCGGAGCTCCCAGAGCACGCCGTTGAGGATCGGGCGGCTCTCCTCGGTGCTCGCCGCGAAGGCGACGTGCGCGATGAGCTTCTGCAGGTCCTTCGCCGGCGCGCGCCACCCACCGTCGAACTTGACCGCGGGAAACGCGGGAAACTCCTCGCGCGGCAGACCGAGCAGCCGGAACTTGGAGCGTCCGCACTCGATCGTCACCCGCTGCTCGCCGGCGCCGGTGATCCGGATGGCGGCGCTGGGCAGCTCGCGCACGATCTCGACCAGCTTGCGCGCCGGCAGCGTGATCGCGCCCTCCTGCTCCACCTGCGCCGGGACCGTCGTGCTCACGGAAATGTCGAGGTCGGTACCGGACAGTCGAATGCCGTCCTTCGTGGCCTCGAGGAGGATGTTCGAGAGGATGGGCAGCGTGGTCTTGGCCGGCACGCTCGCCGCCACCGCCACGAGTCCCTCCTGCAGCTGCTCCCGCGTGATCGTGAGCTTCATGCCGCTCCTTCGAGGCTATAAGCAATACTGCTTTACCATATATATTAGAACTAGCAGCAGTAGTAGAGGCTCTGGAAATGTGCGCCGCTGCCGCAACGCACCCCACGCCGTACAGTTACCTCTCTGTGACCGTGTCGATACCCTGTGCGGGTTGGGGACGGCCACCCCCTGTTCTTCACCGCGTTCAAGAGTTCCCACAGCGCCAGCCCACACGCGGGGATTACTCTGCGGACAACTCCTGCCGCGCGTGCTCGACCCGCTCGCGAAAGCTGCGATCGCGCGTCATCTGACGGCTCACCTTGTCCACGCTGTGAATGACGGTGGAGTGATCGCGGCCGCCGAAGGCCTGGCCGATCTCCACCAGCTGCATCTCCAGCAGCTCGCGCGCGAGATACATCGCGATCTGGCGCGGCACGGTGAGCGTCTTGATCCGGGCCTTGGACCGCAATCCCTCCGGCGTCACGCCCCAGCGGCGCGCGATGACCTCCTGGACCTTGTTGATCGACGGCCGCGCGCGGGGCGCGGGCCCGTCCTCCCCGGGCCGGATCCGGTCGGAGAGCGCCTCGCGGGCCAGCTCGATCGAGACTTCCTTGTGCTTGAGCGAGGCGTAGAGCAGCAGCTTGATGATGCAGCCCTCGAGCTCGCGGACGTTGGACCGCACGTGCTCGGCGATGAAGCGGAGCACGTCGTCCGGGATCGTCATCTCGAGGTGGTCCTGCTCCTGCTTCTTCCGCAGGATGGCGATCCGGTGCTCCAGGTCGGGCTGGCCGATGTCGGCGACCATTCCCCACTCGAACCGGCTGACCAGCCGGGCCTCCAGCCCGGGAATCTCCTTCGGGGGCCGGTCGGACGTGAGCACGATCTGCTTGTTGCCCTCGTACAGGGCGTTGAACGTGTGGAAGAACTCCTCCTGCGTCATTTCCTTGCCCTCGAGGAAATGCACGTCGTCCACCAGGAAGAGGTCCACGTCCATGCGATAGCGGCGCCGGAACTCCGGCATCGTGCGGCTGTGGATGCTCTCGATCACTTCGTTGATGAACTGCTCGGCGCCGACGTAGAGCACCCGGGTCTCCGGCTGGCGCCGGATCACACCATGGGCGATCGCCTGCATCAGGTGGGTCTTGCCGAGTCCCGTCGCGCCGTAGATGAAGAGCGGGTTGTAGGTCTTGCCCGGAGATTCGGCCGCCGCGTGGGCCGCCGCCGCCGCGAGCTCGTTCGACTTGCCGATGACGAACGTCTCGAAGGTGTAGCGCTCGTTGAGCGCCTGGCTGCTCGGATTGCCGGCCGGCGCGCGGCCATCGGCGACGTCGCCGG
>JACDHV010000271.1 GCA_013820855.1 Gemmatimonadales bacterium
GGTGCTGGGCGAGCAGGCGGCCGCGGCCGCGGAAGGGGTGATCATTCCGCTCAACGTGAGCGTGGGGTGGGCGGTCCACCCGACCGACGGCACCACCGCGGGGGAGCTGGCCCACGCGGCGATGCGCGCGCTCAGACGGGAGAAGGCCGAAAAGAAATAGCCGGTATCGCCATTCCCGAACGCGACGAGGGGGGCATGCCTGTACGCATGCCCCCTTCGCCTTCCGGGTGACGGTTCCGGGCTAGTGCCGCAATCCGGAAGACAGCGGCATCACGTCCCGCGGGTTCTTCTCGTCCCCGAAGAGGAGCCGTCCCTCCCGGAAGCTCGCGCCCCGCAGAGTGAGCGCGAGGACTTCGCCGAGCTCCTGCACGGGATAGATCTCGACCTTGTCACGGACCTCCTTGGGAAGATCCTCGAGATCCGGCTCGTTCTCCTTCGGCAGGATGATCCGGTTGATGCCGGCCCGAACCGCGCCGAGCACCTTCTCCTTCACGCCGCCGATCGGCAGCACCCGCCCCCGAAGGGTGATCTCACCCGTCATGGAAATGTCGTGCCGGACGGGCCGGCCCGACAGGGTGGAGACGACTGCCGAGGCCATGGTCACTCCCGCCGACGGACCGTCCTTCGGGATCGCTCCGGCCGGAACGTGGATGTGGATGTCCCGGTCGAACATGTCGTCGGGAATCTGAAGGCCGGCCGCGTGCGAGCGCGCGTACGTCCACGCCGCCCGAGCCGATTCCTTCATGACGTCGCCCAGCTGGCCGGTGAGCACCAGCTCGCCCTTGCCGCGCATGGTGGACGCCTCGACAAACATGATGTCGCCGCCGGTCGGCGTGTAGTACATCCCGGTGGCCACGCCGATCTCGTCGGCGCGGGCCGCCTTCTCCGGGTGCACCTTCGGCCGGCCGAGCAGGTCGTCCACCATCTCGCGATCGACGGTGACCTGCTCCACTTCCCTGGCCGCGAGCTTCCGGGCCACCTTCCGCGCCAGCCGCCCGATCTCCCGCTCCAGCTGGCGAACGCCGGATTCACGGGTGTAGCTGGTGATCACCTCGGACAGCGCCTCGTCAGTGACGGTGAGCTGCTCCGGCGACACGCCGTTCTCGGTGAACTGGCGCGGGATCAGGTACTTCCTCGCGATCTCGCGCTTTTCCCGCTCGGTGTAGCCCGCGAAGTCCACCACCTCCATCCGGTCGAGCAGCGGGCCCGGGATGTTCTGGATGAAGTTGGCCGTGGCGATGAAGAGCACCTCGCTCAGGTCGAACGGCACCCCCAGGTAATGGTCCACGAAGGTGTCGTTCTGCGCCGGATCCAGCACCTCGAGCAGCGCGCTCGCGGGATCGCCTTGGAACGAGACGCCGAGCTTGTCCACCTCGTCGAGCAGGAACACCGGATTCCGGGTACCCGCCTGCTTCATGCCCTGGATGATGCGGCCGGGCATCGCACCGACGTACGTCCGCCGGTGCCCCCGGATGTCCGCCTCGTCGCGGGCGCCGCCCAGTGAGATGCGGACGTACTTCCGCCCCATCGCCCGCGCGATCGACTTGGCGACCGAGGTCTTGCCCACGCCCGGCGGTCCAACGAACAGCAGGATCGGGCCTCTCGCCCGGTCGTCGTCGTTGCCGGGAACCGGCACGTTCGGCGCCGGCACGGTGGCGGTCGCGGCGGGGACGTCCGTGGACTCCCCGGCTGCCACTTCCTCGGCCTTCGCCTCCTGGGCTTCGGCGAGGCCGTTCGACGCCAGGCCGTCGCCGTCCGCACCGGCCGCGCGCGCGGCGGCGTCGTTCTGCGCCCGCAACTGGCGCACCGCCAGGAACTCCAGCACGCGGTCCTTCACGTCGCCGAGCGCGTAGTGGTCCTCGTCCAGCACCTGCTGCGCCTCCGACAGATCGAGGTGCTCGGTGCTCCGGGTGTTCCACGGCAGCTCCACGATGTTCTCGAGGAAGGTCCGGATCACCTGGGACTCCATGGACTCGCGTCCGATCCGCGACAGCCGTCCCATCTCCCGGTCCACTTCCTTCCGCACGTCGGCGGGCAGGTCGAGCGCCGTGATCTTCTCCTTCAGATCGCGGAGATCGTCCCGCTCGTCGTCCTCGCCCAGCTCGCGCTGGATGGTCTTGAGCTGCTCGCGGAGGAACATCTCCCGCTGCCGCTCGCCCAGCTCCTCCTGGACCTGGGACTTGATGTCCTCCTGCGCGTCCAGCACGCCGATCTGCCGCTGGACGTGGACCAGCACCCGGCGCAGGCGCTCTTCGACGCTCAGCGTCTCGAGCAGGATCTGCCGCTCCTGGGGCGTGATGTCGATGTAGCCGGCGACCAGGTCGGCGAACTTGCCGGGATCGTTGACGCCGGCCAGAACCTGCTGGACGACTTCGTCCGGCAGGCCGGACTTCTGCCCCAGCTCCGCGGCGCGGGTGCGGGCTTCCCGGTGCAGCGCGACGAAGGCCGGATCCTCGGGGTTGATCGCCCCCATCTCATCGGCCTCACGGACGATGGCCTGGAGGAATCCGTCCTTGTCGGTGTAGTGGATGGCGATCCCGCGGCGCTCCCCATGGAGCAGCAGCTGCATGCCGGACAGCCCGCGCTGGAGCTGACCGATGCGCGCGATGGTGCCGATGGTGTAGAGCACCTCGGGCGTCACGCTCTCGACGTTCTGCCGCTGCGAGACGGCGAAGACCAGCCGCTCCGGCTGGCTGAGCGCCGACTCGATCGCACGGAGCGTCGCGGGGCGGCCTGCCCCGATGGGGGCGGTGACCCCCGGGAAGAGCACGACCTCTCTCAGCGGCAATACCGGCAAAGTCATACGTTCGGCCATCTATGTACTACTCCTTCCAAACCCCCCAACGGGGTAAAGTGACAGTCCAAAAACACGATCAGGCCTGCAAGTGCAGCGAACGTGCCATGGTCGTGCCGAAGATGGTGATGCCATACAACACGTTACGGCTCCGGAAGGTTTCGAGCCTCGGCTGGCGGGCGGCATCATGGCAGTAATTGACGTCGGTGGTTCGTTTCGCTGCCAAAAGGGCGCGCCGTCAGCAGCCGAGTGCCGGCGACGTCCCGCTCGCTAGGGTGGCGGCAGGCTCAGCGCCAGTACAGATTGTCTGCCATGTCCGGCTGCTCCTTCGCGGGCCTCATCGCCGACCGCAGTCCCATCCCCTGCGCTCCGGGGTTTCGCCGCTCGTGACCTCTCCCTCCGACCAGCCATTGCCTGCGCGGCTAGCCGCCGCACTGGGTGATGCATACACCATCGAGGGGGAGGTGGGCAGGGGCGGCATGGGGGTGGTGTACCGGGCGAGAGACGAGCGCCTCCAGCGCCGGGTGGCGATCAAGGTGCTCCCCCCCGAGCTGGCGTTTCAGCAGGACATCCGCGAGCGGTTCACGCGCGAGGCGCAGACCGCCGCCAAGCTGAGCCACCCTCACATCGTGCCGATCCACTCCGTAGGCGAGGGGAACGGCCTGGTCTACTTCGTCATGGGGTACGTGGACGGGGAATCGGTGGCCGGCCGAATCCGGCGGCGGGGAAAGCTCCCGGTCGAGGAGACCCGCCGCATCATGGCGGAGTCGGCGGATGCGCTCAGCGCCGCGCACGGCTTCTCGATCATTCACCGGGACATCAAGCCCGACAACATCCTGCTGGAGGGGTCGCGGGGCCGGGTGATGGTGACGGACTTCGGCATCGCCAAGGCGCTCTCGGGAGGCTCGGGCGCGACGCTCACCGGGGCCGGCGTGGCCATCGGCACGCCGGCATTCATGAGCCCGGAGCAGGCGGCCGGCGAGCGGGAGATCGACGGCCGGTCGGACCTCTACAGCCTCGGCATCGTCACCTACCAGATGCTCACCGGCGAGCTGCCGTTCAACGCCCCGACGGTGGCCGGGATCCTGATGAAGCAGATCACCGAGCCCGCCCCCGACGTGCGGGCCCGGCGTCCCGACGTGCCCGATGACCTCGCCCTCGCCGTGGCCCGCTGCCTCGAGAAGGACCCGGAGAACCGGTGGCCGACCGCCGATGCGCTCCGCCGGT
>JACDHV010000088.1 GCA_013820855.1 Gemmatimonadales bacterium
CTCCGACCCGGAGCGTCCGGAAGCGCCCCGTAGGCGCTCCCCCCTCCGGCCGCTGGCACAGCGCACCGGAGATCCTTCAGTACCACCCGATCGGCTTCTCATCCAGATTGATGAACACCTGCTTCGTCTCCAGATACTCCTCCACTCCCCAGTGTCCCAGCTCCCGGCCGAACCCGCTCATCTTGTAGCCGCCCCACGGCGCCTCGACGAAGGTCGGCTGCATGTGGTTGACCCAGATGATGCCGGCCTCGAGCGACTTGACGACTCGAAACGCTTTGAAGATGTCCCGGGTCCACACCGCGGCGGCGAGCCCGTAGGGCGTCTCGTTGGCGATCCGGATCGCGTCGGCCTCGTCCTTGAACGGGATCACGCTCATGACCGGGCCGAAGATCTCCTCCTGCGCGATCCGGGCGCCGTTGTCCACGTCGTAGAAGATCGTCGGCTCGACGTACCAGCCCTTGTCGAACTGCTTCGCCGTGCCGCCACCGGCGGCGATCTTCGCCTCGCCGCGCCCGACCTTCAGATAGCTCGCGACCCGGTCCCGCTGTTCCGCGCTCACCAAGGGGCCCATCTTGGTTTCCCGGTCCATCCCCGGACCGAGCCGGATGGTCTTCGCCTTCGCCGCGGCGGCGTCCACGAACTTCTTGTAGATGTCCTTCTGGACCAGCACCCGGCTCCCGGCCGAGCAGACCTCGCCCTGGTTGATGAAGGTGCCGAAGAGGGCGCCGTCCACCGCGTTCTCGAAGTCGGCGTCGCTGAAGAAGATGTTGGGTGACTTGCCGCCGAGCTCGAGCGAGACCCGCTTGAGCTGATCGGCCGCGCTTCGCATGATCGTCTTCCCGACCTCGGCGCTGCCGGTGAAGGCGATCTTCCGCGCCTTGGGATGCTCCACGAGCGGCGCGCCCGCCCCCGGCCCGTCACCGGTCACGATGTTCACCACGCCGGGCGGCAGGCCCACGGCCTCGAAGTCTTCCGCCAGCTTGAGAATGGAGAGCGGCGTCTGCTCCGCCGGCTTGAGCACCACCGTGCAGCCGGCCGCCAGCGCCGGCGCGATCTTCCAGGCCGCCATCATGAGCGGGTAGTTCCAGGGGATGATCTGGCCCGCCACCCCCATCGGCTCTCGCATGGCCATCGCCACCGCGTCGGCCGGCACCGGAAGCACCTCGCCGTTGATCTTGGTCGCGAGCCCGCCGTAATACTCGAAGCAGGTGGCGGTGTCGTCCATGTCGTATTCCGACTCGACGATCGGCTTCCCGGAGTTGACCGTCTCCAGCTCGGCCAGCTCATCCCGGCGGGCCCGCACCCGCTCGGCGAGCCGGAAGAGGATTCTCCCCCGCTCCTGAGCGGTGACCGAGCGCCACCCCTCGTAGAACGCCCGGTGGGCCGCCTGGACCGCCCGATCGACGTCGGCCGCGCCGCCGGCCGGGCAGGTGGCGATGACGCCTTCAGTGGCGGGGTCGTAGACGTCGAACGTCCCACCCCCCGCGGCGTCCACGAACTTGCCGTCGATGTACATCTGGTACCTGATGACTTCGGACGTCCTGGACTTGCGCTGGGCCGCCGCCGTGCTGGTCATCGTGCCTCCGCCTCTTCGACCTTGGTCGGATCGCGAATCTGGTGGTTGAACGGGAAGATTAACCACGAAGCCACGAGGGGCACGAAGAACGACGCCGTGTCGTTGCCTTCGTGCCCCTCCGTGCCTCGTGACGAATCGTGTCGGACCTCAGGCCGCGGCCGTCTCTCTGCTCGACCGGGGTAGAACCCGGGGAATGCCGCTGCGGGCGCTGTCGTCCCGGATGCTCCACGGCAGCCCTTCGCGCGCCAGCCGCTCGAGGAACGGATCGGGATCGAACTGCTCGGGCGACATCACCCCGGCGCCCCGCCACACACCCTGGTGGATCAGCCGCGCGGCGACCACGGGCGGAATCCCGGTCTGGTACGCCGTGGCCTGCACCCCGAGTTCCGAGTACGCCGTCTCGTGATCCGACACGTTGTAGATGTAGAAGGACCGCTGCTCCCCGTTCCTGACCCCTTTCACCAGCGTCCCGACGCAGGTCTTTCCCCGCATTCGGCCCGCCAGGTCCTTGGGCTGCGGCAGGAGCGAGACCACGAGATCGCGGGGCGCGATCGAGGCGTCACCAACGCGAACCCGGTTCTTGCTCGAGAGCCCCAGTCGCTTCATCACCCGAAGGGTCTCGACCGTGACATCGTCCATGCAGAGCTTGAAGTCCACGATCCGGGCCTGCGGAAAGAATCGGGGCAGGGTCTTCGACTCCTCGTGGTCCACGTAATAGCAATCGAGAATGCCGAGCTCCGGGAAGTCGAACGGCTCGAACCCGGTGAGCGGCTCCTCCAGGTGATAGCGGCCGTCGCGCCAGGAGACGGCCTTGCAGAGGCACTCGTCGATGAAGACCCACGGACTGAAGGCCGCCACGAACCCGTCGTGCCCCTGGCAGACGGAGTTGTCGCCGTCGCGGACGCGAATCTCGGTGATCGCGTCGAGCAGATGCTTCGCGGCGTAAGCGGCGTAGACGTTGGTGGTGCCGGGGTCCGCCCCCATACCGAGGAGGGCGAGCCGTCCGGCGGCCCTGAACTCCGGGTCCAGCGCGAACTGGTCGTCCAGCTTGGGGACGCCGTCCGCGTCGGTGCCGCCGCTCGCCAGGTCGATGTAGTCACAACCTGCCTCCAGGCAGGCGCGCATCACCTCGAGGTTGGTGACGGGCAGGGCCGCGTTGAGGACGATGGTACTGCCTGTTTCACGGATGGTGCGGGCGACCGCAGCCCGGTCGCCGGCGTTCAGGGTCAGAGCCGAAACCCGGGAATCGCTCAACCGGTCCGCAAGGAGGGAGGCGCGGGCGGACACCGCGTCGGCGATGACGAGCTTCTCGAGCATCGCCTCCTGCGCGAATTTGAGGGCTGACACGGTCCCCACCGCGCCGGCGCCCAACATCAGGACTTTCACAAACTCCTCTTTTCGGGTGAAGCGGGACTCGGTCTGGAGGTCGTGCCTCCGCGCCCCCCCCGCATATAGGGGCTCGCAGCTCAAGGAGATGGTCAGCTGCGAGGAGTGGACCCTCCGCTTGGTCGGAGGATGCAAACACGCCAGCCCCGGTGGGGCCGCCGCATAGGCATCATAGCGCTCGCCCCCCACCGCTTGTCCAGCCCCCGGGCCTCGTTCGGGGGCGGTCAACGCCGGCGCCGGCGCTCGCGATCTGATCCAAGCCGTTGCCAACGAAGGCTTTAGGGCCATAACAATCCGACATCATGATACTTATGCACCCCCGCCGGCCCGCTCGATCCAGGCCTCGACCTGCCGCCGCAGCATCGGCAGCGTCACCGCTCCGTTCTCCAACACGCGATCGTGGAACTCCCGGAGATCGAACGCCGCGCCGAGCCGCCGCTCGGTGTCCGCACGGAGGGCACGAATCTGGAGATTCCCGAGCATGTAGGAGGCCGCCGGTGACTCTGGAGATTCCCGAGCATGTAGGAGGCCGCCGGTGACATCGTGGTGCTACGGGCGAGGTATTCCACGGCCTGGTGGTGGCGGTGGGCGTGCCGGCCGCCGCGCAGCCCGCGAGAACCGTCAGAATCGGGACGAGGGCGGTGACTCTCACGTGGGATCTCCTCGGGCTCACCGCCGCACGCCGGACGTGAACGGGAGAGGTATCTTTCCCCACCCACGATGATTTTCGAGGCGACGATGCCGGGCGTGATTCAGATCCGGACCGAGATTCCAGGCCCGAAGAGCCGCGCCTTGCTGGCCCGCCGCGCCGCGGCCGTGCCGCGGGGGGTGCCGGCGGTGACGCCGATCGCCGTCGCCCATGCGGAAGGCGCGGTCGTCACCGATGCCGATGGCAATCGGCTGATCGACTTCGGCGGGGGAATCGGGGTCGTGAACACGGGCCACAGGCACCCCGGCGTGGTGGAGGCGGTGCGTGCCCAGCTGGACCGTTTCGCCCACGTCTGCTTTCCGGTGTCCACCTACGAGCCGTACGTCGAGCTGGCCGAGCGGCTCAACCGCCTGACGCCGGGCACCCACGACAAGCGCACCTTCTTGGTGAACAGCGGCGCGGAGGCGGTGGAGAATGCCGTGAAGGTGGCCCGCGCCTTCACTGGCCGTTCGGCGATCGTCTGCTTCGAGCACGGCTTTCACGGCCGAACCAACCTCGCCATGGCGCTGACCTCAAAGGTGATGCCGTACAAGAAGGGGTTCGGACCCTTCGCGCCAGAGGTGTACCGGATCCCCTATCCCTATTGCTATCGCTGCGAGAGGGCCCCTCTGCCGGCGGGACGATGCTGCATGGCGGACCGCGACCACCTGGAGCGATTGTTCGCGGCCACCGTGGACCCGGAATCGGTGGCGGCGATCGTGATGGAGCTGGAGCTGGGGGAAGGCGGGTTCGTGCCGGCGCCCGCGGAGTACGTGCAGATGCTGGCCGCGTTCGCTCGTGAGCACGGGATCCTGTTCGTGGCGGACGAGATTCAGACCGGGTTCGGGCGAACCGGGACGATGTTCGCCTGCGAGCACTACGGGCTGACCCCCGACATCATCACCACCGCCAAGTCGCTCGCCGGAGGGCTGCCGCTTGCGGCGGTGACCGGCCGGGCAGATGTCATGGAGGCCGCGCAGCCGGGCGGGCTTGGCGGCACCTACGGCGGGAACCCGCTCGCCTGCTCGGCGGCGCTGGCGGTGCTGGACGCGATGGAGCGCGAGCGGATCCCCGAGCGGGCGCGGTGGGCGGGCGAGCGGGTCGGTGCCCAGTTCCGGCGCTGGGCCGAGTCCACGTGGTGCATCGGCGACGTGCGGGGGCTCGGGGCGATGATCGGCATGGAGCTGGTGGCCGACCCGGTCTCGCGCGCGCCCGACAAGGAGCTCACCGGACGGCTGCTGGCCGGCGCGCTCCGCCGGGGGCTGATCCTGCTCTCCGCCGGCACCTACGGTAACGTGATCAGGGTTCTCGCGCCGCTCACCACCGAGGATGCGGTGCTCGACGAGGGGCTCGCGGTGATGGGCGAAGCGCTCATGGAGGCGGTCGCCGGATCTCGACAGCGCCTGTAGCAGGAAGTACGTTCCCCGCAGCCTGCAGCGAATAATCGATCTTTCGGGAAGGACGCCTTCCGCTTGGCCGTCTCCCCGTCGTCCACAACCGGTTCCGTCGTCCAGCTCTCCCGCGTCTCCAAGTCCTTTGGCGACGTGAAGGCCGTGGACGATGTGTCCCTCGAGATCCAGCGGGGCGAGTTCTTCTCCCTGCTGGGGCCCTCGGGCTGCGGCAAGACGACCACGCTGCGGCTGCTGGCCGGCTTCGAGGAGCCCGACGACGACGGCGGCGAGGTCCGCCTCCTCGGAGAGGTGGTGAACAAGAAGCGGCCCTACGAGCGGAAGATCGCCATGGTCTTCCAGAGCTACGCGCTTTTCCCCCACCTCTCGGTGCAGCGGAACGTGGCCTTCGGCCTCGAGCAGCGGAAGACGCCGAAGGCCGAGATCGGTGACCGGGTCCGCCGCGCGCTCGAGATGGTGCGACTCGAGCCGGACACCTTTGCCAGGCGGATGCCGGGGCAGCTCTCCGGCGGCCAGCGGCAGCGGGTGGCCCTGGCCCGCGCGCTGGTGCTCGAGCCCGACATCCTGCTCCTGGACGAGCCGCTCGGCGCCATCGACCTCAAGCTCCGCAAGGAGATGCAGCTCGAGCTCAAGTCGCTGAACAAGCAGCTCGGCACCACCTTCGTTTACGTCACCCACGACCAGGAAGAGGCCCTCACGATGTCCGACCGGATCGCGGTCATGGACAATGCGAGGGTGGCGCAGCTGGGGACGCCGGCGGAGATCTACGAGAATCCCCGCACCGCGTTCGTCGCCAAGTTCATCGGTGAGTCGAATTTCTTCGGCGGCACGGCGGAGCGGCGGAACGGCGGCGGCTGGGAGGTCGCCAGGAGCGGTGGCGGCCGCTTCCTCGTGCCCGACCATCCGGCCATCCGGGAGGGCCGGGCGGTCCGCATCGCGGTGCGGCCCGAGTGGATGGACGTGTGGCGCCCCGATGCCGTGCCGCCCGGGGAGAACGCCGTCGGCGGCACGATCCGCGACGTGATCTACCTCGGCGAGACGATGCACCTGATCGTGACCGTGCCGGGCTGCGACGATGTCACCGTCGCGGTCCGCAACGAGGGGCAGCTCATCAAGCCTCTTCCCTGGAAGCGCGGCGACGCGGCCGCGGTGGCCTGGCGCCCCGAGGACTGCCAGATCCTGGAGGAGGTCTAGTGGCGGCGGTGCGCGAGCGTCTCCTCGCCTGGCTCCACCCGCGCCCGCAGGCCCGGGCCTGGGCGCTGCTCGCGCCCGGTACGCTCTGGCTGCTCCTGTTCTTCCTGGTGCCGCTCATCATCATGTTCGTCTACAGCATGATGCCGCGCGGCATATACGGCGGGGTGGATCCCGGATTCACCCTGGAGCACTACCGCCGGTTCTTCGATCCGCTGTACCTCGACATCCTCAGGCGCACGTTCGTCTGGTCCATCGCCTGCACGGCGATCTGTCTCGTCCTCGGGTATCCGGTGGCCTACGCCATCGCCCGGGGCGGCCAGTGGAAGAACCTGCTCCTCTTCCTGGTGGTGCTGCCGTTCTGGACCAGCTTCCTGGTACGCACGTTCGCCATGATCTTCCTGCTCCGGGACTCCGGACTGGTCAACAACTGGATGCTGCGGCTCGGCGTGATCGAGCATTCGATCACCCTGCTCTACACCCCGTTCGCGGTAATGGCGGGGCTGGTGTACGGGTTCCTTCCGTTCATGATCCTCCCGATCTACGCCTCGCTCGAGAAGCTCGACCTCTCGCTGCTCGAAGCCGCCGAGGTCCTGGGGGCGCGGCCGGTGGAGCGCTTCCGGCGGGTCACGCTGCCGCTGTCGATGCCGGGCGTGGTGGCGGGGTGCCTGCTGGTGTTCATTCCCGCGCTGGGATCGTTCCTCACCGCCGACCTGCTCGGCGGCGCCAAGCAGATGATGATCGGCAACCTGGTCCAGAACCAGTTCTCGGCGGCCCGGAACTGGCCGTTCGGGTCGGCGGCCTCCTTCATCGTGATGGCGCTGGTACTCCTCGCGGTGATGTTCTATCTCCGGGTGAAGGACCGGGCCCCCGGGGAGGCTCCCCTGCGATGAGCGTTCGCCTGCCGCGCTGGGTTCTCGGCTTCAGCGCCCTGGTGTACGCCTTTCTGCACGTGCCGATCCTCGTGCTGATGGTCTTTTCGTTCAACGATTCCAAGTTCTCGGTAAATTGGTCCGGGTTCACCTTCAACTGGTACCACCGGCTCCTGGAGCGGCCGGACATCCTGCGGGGGTTGCGGGCGAGCCTGATCGTCGGCGGAGCCTCCACGGTCATCGCCACCGTGCTGGGTACCCTGATCGCGCTGGCGCTGGCGCGGCACCGGTTTCGCGGCCGCACCGCGTTCGAGGGCTTTCTCTACGTCCCCATCGTGACGCCGGAGATCGTGGTGGGCATCTCGCTCCTGATCCTCTTCGCCCTGGTGAAGGTCCCGCTCGGCCTCACCACCATCGTCATCGCGCACGTGGCGTTCTCCCTGTCGTTCGTGGTGATCGTGGTGCTCGCGCGGCTCGAGGGGATGGACCGGACGCTGGAGGAGGCCGCCATGATCCTCGGTGCCGACGAGGTCACCACCTTCTGGAAGGTGACCGTGCCCCAGCTCTGGCCCGGGATCCTCTCGGGCGCCCTGCTGGCGTTCACCATATCGTTCGACGATTTCGTGATCACGTCGTTCGTGTCGGGTTCCGGCTCCTCGACGCTTCCGATCGTGGTGTACGGCATGGTCCGGCGCAACGTGGAGCCGAGCATCAACGCCATCAGCACGATCATCCTGCTGGTCACGACGGCCCTGATCTACGCGGCGGACCGGCTGGTGAGGAACAAGTAGCGGCGCCGCCGGTGGTCGAGCGCTGCCTCTGGGACGAGGGGGTCGGGGCCCCCGGCGGCGCCGCGGCTC
Organism: Gemmatimonadales bacterium; assembly: GCA_013820855.1. Classification (GTDB taxonomy): domain Bacteria; phylum Gemmatimonadota; class Gemmatimonadetes; order Gemmatimonadales; family GWC2-71-9; genus CAVVWJ01. The sequence goes on from JACDHV010000088.1 coordinate 7,983, forward strand.
CACTCCCCGGCCGCACCGATGTTGCGATCGTCGGCGGCGGCTATACCGGCCTGTCGGCGGCCCGGACGCTGGCGCGCCACGGCGTGGCGGTCGCGGTGCTGGAGCGCCACCGGATCGGCTGGGGGGCCAGCGGCCGGAACGGGGGGTTCGTCCTCCCGGGATTTCAGCCCGACCCCGACCACCTGACCCGCCGCTACGGCGTGGCGCGCGCGCGAGCCCTGTTCGCGGCCTCGCTCGAGGCGATCGGATGCCTCGAGCGGCTGATCGCCGACGAGTCGATCGACTGCGGGTACATGCGAGTAGGATCGGTGACGCTGGCGGCGCGGCCCGGCCACCTCCGCCACCTGGAGCGCAGCCGGGTGACGCTCGGCACGCGGTTCGGCCATCGGACGGAACTGGTCGGGCGGGCCGACCTGCGCGAGGAGATCGACTCGCCGTGCTATCATGGAGGGTTGCTGGACCCGGCGGCGGGCAGCCTGCATCCCGGCCGGTACTGCGCGGGCCTGGCGGCGGCGGCGGTCCGGGCGGGTGCGGTGATCGTCGAGGGCATCGAGGTCCTCGGTACGAGCTCCGCGGGCGGGCGCACCACGCTCGCCACCTCGGGCGGTCCGCTCACCGCGAGCGGGGTGCTGGTCGCGACGAACGGGTACACCGGCCCCGCCTTTCCGGCGCTGCGGCGGCGGGTGGTACCGATCGGCAGCTCCATCGTCGCCACCCGCCGGCTGGAGCCGGCGGTCGCGCGCGGGCTGCTGCCCCGGGGGCGGGTCATGAGCGACACCTGGCACCGGCTCCATTACTTCCGCCGGTCGGACGATGGGCGGATCCTGTTCGGGGGGCGGGCGTCGTTCACGCCGACCACCATCGAGCGCAGCGCGGCGATCCTCACGCGCGCGATGCGGGAGGTGTTCCCGTCGCTGGCGGACGAGCCGGTCGAGTATGCCTGGACCGGCGCGGTGTGCTTCGGCCGCGACCGGATGCCGCACGCCGGCCGCGCCGAGGGCGTCCACTACGCGGTCGGGTACGCGGGCCACGGTGTCGCGTTTTCCACCTGGCTCGGCGCACGCATGGGCGACGCGTTGGCCGGCCGGGCGCCGGTCCCCGAGCTCACCGGCGAGCCGTTGCGGGCGATCCCGCTCTATGCCGGCACCCCGTGGTTCCTGCCGGCGGTGGGCGGGTACTATCGGATCAAGGATTGGCTGAGTTGAGGCAGTCTCGCGACTCGATGGATCACGACACACAGGAGAGCCTACATGAGCAAGCGCAAGGAACTCGAACGCCTCGTCGGAGAGCTGGAAACGGGGGGGATTTCCCGGCGTGATTTCGTCTGGCGCGCGATGGGCCTCGGGCTCAGCCTGAGCTCGGTCGGTGCGCTGCTCTCGGCGTGCGGCGGCGGTGAGAAGGCGCGAACCGCGGAGGGTGCCGCCGCGGAAGGCGAGCTGGGGCCGATCGAGAAGGAGCTGCGCATCTACAACTGGTCGGACTACATCGCCGACGACACGGTACCGAACTTCGAGAAGGAGTTCGGCGTGAAGGTCACCTACGATACCTACGAGAGCAACGAGGAGATGGTCGCCAAGCTCCAGGCAGGGGCGACCGGCTACGACATCATCGTTCCCTCGGGCTACGTCCTTCCGGTGCTCGTGGCAACCGATCTGATCAGCCCCCTCAACAAGAAGTATCTCACCAACTGGGGGAACGTCTCGCCGATCTTTCAGAACCTGCCCTCCGACCCGGGCAACACCCACACCGTACCCTGGCAGTGGGGCACCAGCGGCATCGCGTACCGCACCGACAGGGTGAAGTCACCGATCGACAGCTGGGCGGTGTTTCACGACCCCCGGTTTCGGGGCAAGATGACCATGATGGACGACGGCCGGGAGGTCATCGGAGCGTTCCTCCGCTACCGGGGCCACTCGCTCAATTCCACCGACCCGGAGCACCTCGCCGGGGCCAAGGCCGACGCGATCAAGGCCAAGCCGCAGCTCAAGGCATACCTGTCCGCGCCGGTGAAGGGACAGCTCATCTCGGGCGACGTGTGGATCTCTCAACTGTGGAACGGGGACACCACTCAGGCCAAGGCCGAGCAGCCGAACCTCGCCTACGTGATCCCCAAGGAAGGGTGCACCATCTGGGGCGACCTGATGTGCATGCCGAAGAGCGCGCGCAACAGGCGGGCCGCGCACGAGTGGATGAACTACATCCTCCGCCCCGACGTCGGCGCCGCGCTGTCCAACGCGACCGGGTACGGGTCGCCGAACGCCGCCGCCGCGAACCTGCTCGACGCGCCGGTCCCCTATCCCACGGAGGAGGAGCTCAAGCGGCTGGAGTATCAGGTCGATCTCGGGCGTGACACGGCGACGTGGGATCAGATCTGGACGGAGATCAAGTCGGCTTGACACGCCATTCGAACGACGAGGTGCTGGCGTTCGGCCGGCGCTACCTCGCGATGATCGAGGGCGCGGAGCTGTCGCTCGACGAGAAGCACGCCTTCATCGCCGAGACGGTGGAGGCGTACGAGCGGTACGTGAACCGCGGCTTCATCGGGTACCGCAAGTCGGTGACCGAGGCCGGGCAGTTCGCCGCGCTGGAGTGGTCGGGTCAGGGCTCGGTCCTCCGCGACCTGCTCGGCCGGGAGTACATCGACTGTCTGGGCGGCTACGGCATCTTCAGCGCCGGCGTCAATCACCCCAGGATCCTGCGGGCCGTCGCCCGCCAGATGGAGCGGATGGCGCTCAACAGCCAGGAGCTGCTCGAGCCGTGGCGGGCGGGCCTGGCGCGGCTGCTGGCGATGGTGACCCCGGGCGAGCTGGCCAACGTCTTCTTCATCAACAACGGGACCGACGCCATCGAGGGAGCAATCAAGCTCGCCCGGCTCTACACCCGCCGGAATCTCTTCATCTCGACGCTGGGCGGGTTTCATGGAAAGTCCATGGGCTCCCTCTCGCTCATGGGAAAAGCGTCGTTTCGCGAGCCGTTCGCCGGCGGGCTCCAGGACGTGCGCTTCGTGCCCTACGGCGATGCGGATGCCCTGGAGGCGGAGCTCGCCAAGGCGGAGCAGGTGGGGACGCCGGTCGCGGGATTCGTGGTGGAGCCGGTGCAGGGAGAAGCGGGCGGAGTCGTGCCGCCCGAGGACTACCTGCCGCGGGCGCGGGAGCTGTGCACCCGGTACGGCGCCCTGCTCATCGCGGACGAGATCCAGACGGGCATGGGCCGAACCGGCGCGCTCTGGGGTGTCGATCACACCGGCACCGTTCCCGACATCATGTGCCTGGGGAAGTCGATCGGCGGCGGCGTGATGCCACTCTCGGCGTTCATCGCGACGCCGGAGATCTGGGAGGTGATGATTCCCAATCCGATCATCCACTCTACGACGTTCGGCGGGAATCCGATGGCCTGCGCCGCCGGCATCGCGGCGATCCAGGTGACGCTGGACGAGGATCTCCCCGGCCAGGCGGCGGCCAAAGGCGATTTCCTTCTCCGCGAGCTGGGCACCCTGCGCGCGAAGTATCCCCAGGTGCTCACCGAGGCCCACGGCAAGGGCCTTCTGATCGGGATGGAGTTTCCCACCGACGAGATCGGCTTCCGGTGCGCGGCGGGCCTCTTCAAGCGCGGCGTCCTCGTGGCCGGCACCTACTCCAAGGCGCGTACCATTCGCATCGAGCCCGCGCTCGGGATTCCCGTGGAGCTGCTCAACGAAATGCTGACGCGGCTCGAAGACACCTTCTGCGAGGTCGCGAAGACGGCCTGAGACGGTCGTTGCCGGGTGACGACCGTCACCACGGCGCCGTCGGCACGGCGACCGCCTCCTGGACGAGGCGTTGGAATTTGCCGGCCTCGATCGTGGCTCCGTGTGCCTCACCAACGCCGTCAAGCATTTCAGGTTCGTGCGTCAGGAACTGGTCAAGCGGACGCAGCATCGAGGTCAGGTCGTCGTCTCGGAGTGGGCCGGTCCGGTGATCGCCACCGTCCACCCTTCGTCGGTGCTCCGCGCGCCCGACGCACTCCGCGACGACGCCCGTCGGGAGTTCTTCCGGGATATCGCGACGGTAGCCGACTACGTCCGGAGGCAGCCGACGACCGATTCCTCCCGAAAGACCGCCTCCTGCCGGTCAGGGTGACGGTCGGGCTATTCGGCCTCGAGCTCCTGGACCGCGTTGGACCAGCCGATCGACACTCCGCCCCACAGCTTCAGATCGCTGCCGTCGCTGCTGGGCGAGTGGAACTTGGTCGCTTCATCCACCCCGATCTGCAGATGCAGCACCGGCGTGATCGAGAACGCGCCGGCGGTCAGGGGAAGGCCCGCCGAGAAGTCGACGTGCGTGAAGCCGTTGTCCTCAAAGTTTGCGAAGTCGTCGGAGTCCTCCTCGAAGGCTTGTCCCGCGCTGAAGCCGACGAGCGCGCCGAGATCGAGGGTGTGGGATGCACCGACCGCCAGGGAGTGCGAGACACCCCCCTCCAGGTACGCTCCATTCACCTTGTCGATGTCGTAGTAGATCGCCAGCTGCGGGGCCAGCGGTGCATCGAATCCCACGGTCCCGTAGATCTCCCAAGTATTGAAGTCGCTGTTCAGGCCGACGTCGGTGTCGTTGGGATAGATGTACCCGACGATGCCGGCCGCGAACGAGGCTCTTCCCCTTTCGAACCCCACCTCGGCGTACGGATTGAACTCCGCGAGGTTGAACGCCGACAGCCCGCCGCTCTCGCTGATGTCGTCGTCCGGATCGTCGTACTTCCCGAGGTC
>JACDHV010000272.1 GCA_013820855.1 Gemmatimonadales bacterium
GCTCGAGGCCACGGCGCCGCCGCTCGGGCTCGCAACCCCGGGAAGCATCCAGCGGCGACAGGTGCCGTGGAGCGTGGGCCACGACCTCCTGGTGCTCTGGACCGACGGGCTGGCGGACGCGCGAAACGAGCAGGGCGAGCCGTTCGGCGAGCAGCGGCTCCTCGCCGAGGTGTGCGCCCACCGGAACGAGTCGCCCGAGGCCGTGGTGCAGGCGGTCCTCGCCACCGCCGAGGCCTTCGGCTCCATTCCGGACGACGACCGGACGCTGCTCGTACTCAGGATCTGAGTGCCGCGGGCGAAGCGGAGGCTGGGCCAGCACTTTCTCTCCGACCGCGGCCTCCTTGAGCGCATCGCCGACGCGCTCGAAATCACCGCGGGCGACACCGTCCTCGAGATAGGCCCCGGACCGGGCGCGCTCACGGAAGTGCTCGCCGGCAGGGCGGGCAAGCTGGTGGCGATCGAGAAAGACCGCGACCTCATCCCCGGGCTGCGCGAACGGATCCCCGGGGCGGCGGTCATCGAGGCCGACGCGCTCGAGGCCGACTGGCACGCCATCGCCGGCACGGACTTCCTGGTGGCCGGCAACATTCCCTACAACATCACCTCCCCGCTGCTCGACAAGGCGCTGACTCCTCCGCGGCCGCGCCGGATCGTGTTCCTGGTGCAGAAGGAGGTGGCCGACCGGGTGGGCGCCCCACCGGGCGCCGAGGCGTACGGCGCGCTCAGCGTGGGCGTGCAGTCGGTGGCGCGCGCCGAGCGGCTGTTCACCGTGCCGGCGGGGGCGTTCCACCCGCGCCCGAAAGTGGACTCGGCGGTGCTCCGTCTCACGCCGCTGGTCGAGCCGGTGGTGCGCGACGCGGAGGTGGATTCGTTTCGCCGGCTGGTCGTCGGACTCTTCGGCTTCCGGCGCAAGCAGATGCGACGCGGTCTGCGGGAGCTGACCGGGTGGGACCCTGAGCGCGTGGAGCACGCGCTCGGCCGCGCGTCGATCGATCCGTGGGTGCGTCCGGAGACGGTGGCGCCGGCGCAATTCGCAGAGCTGCTGCGGACGCTCGTTGACGGGGGATGGACGGCGACGTAGCTTTGTGAAATGTTTCACATAAATGCGTGCGATGCCTAAGGTCGCGGAATCCACGGTCCGCCGGCTGTCGCTCTATCTCCGCTTTCTCGAGGAGTTCGAGGGGCAGGGGATTGCCACGGTCAGCTCGGGCGCGCTCGCCTCGCGGGGCGGCACCACATCGGCGCAGGTCCGGAAGGATCTCTCCTTCTTCGGCTCGTTCGGCAAGCGGGGGCTGGGCTATCCGGTGCCCGAGCTGGCCGACCAGCTCCGCGAGATTCTGGGCCTCAAGCGGCGCTACCGGGTGGGGATGATCGGCGCGGGGAAGATCGGCAGCGCGCTGGTGCAGTACCGCGGGTTCCGGCAGCGCGGGTTCGACATCATCGCCATCTTCGACAGCGACACCTCCAAGATCGGCCGGCAGTGGAACGGCCTCACCATCTGCGACATCAGTGCGCTCGAGCGCGAGCTCACCAAGCAGCCGATCGACATGGCGGTGCTCGTCACGCCGGCCGAGGCGGCGCAGCCGGTGGCGGATCGCTTGGTGGGGCTCGGGGTGAAGGCGATCCTCAACTTCGCGCCGGTGCAGCTCGTGGTGCCTGACGACGTCGTGGTGAAAACGGTGAATCTGGCGCTCGAGCTGGAGACGCTCAGCTATGCGCTGGCCAGCCGGTGATCGGGCATGCTTCGGGGTTTTCGCACGTTTGGATTGTCGCTCGGGCGCAGCGACGGGGATGACATGCCCTCCGGTCGCCACCGCGCCGTAACCAGGAGGGCGGTGCTGGCGAGCCAGAGGCGCTAACCCCTCGTGCGGGCACGCCACCCCCCGGTGCCGCGCCGGAGCAGCGATGCTCGTCCACACAGCCGAGCACCCGAAGCCCCACTACAAGCCGCCCGACTCCCCGGATACCTTGAGCACATGTCCGTCGAAGTCACCTCCGAGATCGGCTCCCTCCAGACCGTGCTGGTCCACACCCCCGGCCCCGAGCTGGAGGCCGTCACGCCCGCGAACCGCGAGGATTTTCTCTACGACGACATCATCGACCTCGAGATCGCGCAGCGGGAGCACCGCCAGTTCGTCTCGGTGCTGAAGCGGTTCGCCCAGGTGTACCAGGTGCGCGAGCTCCTCGCCGAGATCCTCGCGGAGCCGGAGGCGCGGGACTTCCTGATCTCCAAGACCATGGATGTCGTCCCCTCCGACGACCTCGCCCTTCAGCTCGGCACCATGCCCGCGGCGCAGATCGTGGAGATGCTGATCCAGGGCACCCGGGAGGAGAGCGGGCCGATCACCGCGGCGCTCAACGAGGAGGGCTTCGCCTTCCCGCCGCTGCCCAATCTGTTCTTTCCCCGCGACATCGGCATGGTGATCGGCCGTCACGCGGTGGTCGGCTCCATGCGCTACGGCGTCAGGTGGACCGAGGAGCTGCTGATCAAGTCGCTCTTCCTCTTTCACCCCGAGTTGAGCAACGCCGGGCTGCTCTACGACGGGTCCGAGGAAAAGCGGAGCAACTACACGCTGGAGGGCGGCGACGTGCACTACCTCCGGCCCGACCTCCTGGTGGTCGGCTTCAGCGAGCGCACCTCGCCCGAAGCGCTCGACCGGCTCTGCGACGTCGCCTTCGAGCGGGGCCTGGCGACGGACGTGCTGGTGGTCGTGATGCCCAAGGCGCCGACCGCGATCCATCTGGACATGATCTTCAGCCACGTGGACCGCGAACTGTGCGTGGTCTACCCGCCGTCCTTCGTGGGGCCCGAGCGCCTGCCGGTGCTGCATCGGAGGAAGGGCATGGACGGAGTGCGGGAGATGCCGGACTTCTTCACGGCCGCCCGGGAGCTGGGGCTGCCGCTGGAGCCGATCTTCGCGGGCGGCGGCAACCGCACGCGCCAGGAGCGCGAGCAGTGGAGCTCGGCGTGCAACTTCCTCGCGGTGCGGCCCGGGACGATCGTGAGCTACCGCCGCAACGATGCGACGCTCTGCGAGCTGGAGCGGGCGGGCTTCCGCCTGGTTCCCGCCGTCAACTTCCTCGCCTTCGACGACTGGCACGAGGCCAAGCACCGGACCGTGATCACCGTCGAGGGCAGCGAGCTGGCCAGGGGGGGCGGCGGGCCCCGCTGCATGTCCCTGCCGCTTCGCCGTGCCGCGCCGTGACCGGCCTGGCCGCGCATCCGAGCAGCACCCTGGTCGAGCGGGTGCACGGTGTGCTGCGAACCGGTCCGCAACCCTCCGCGATGCTCTGCCGCGAAGTCCTCGGCCTGAGCGGGGCGCCGCTGCTGATCTGCGACCGCATCGCGGTGGCGCTGCTGGGCTCCGACCCGCGCATCCGCCGCCTCACCGACGGCCGGTGGGGCCTGGTCCCGGAGGCGCAGGGCTCCCCGCTGCTCGAGGAGTGTGCCTTCGCCGTGGTGGACGTCGAGACCACCGGCATGCGGGCCGGTGGGAGCGATCGCATCACCGAGATCGCGGTGGTCGTGGTCTGCGGCGGCCGGCGCGAGGTGGTGTTCGAGTCGCTGGTGAACCCGGGCCGGCCGATCCCGCCGGCGATCTGCGCGATCACCAACATCACCAACGCGATGGTGCGGGAGGCGCCCACCTTCGCCCAGGTCTCCGAGCGCGTGGTCGAGGCGCTCGCCGGGCGGGTGTTCGTCGCGCACAACGCGCGGTTCGACTGGAACTTCGTGAGCGCCGAGGTGCAGCGGGCGCGCGACCTCGCTCTCGACGGCCCCCGGCTCTGCACCGTGCGCCTGGCCCGGCGGCTGGTGAAGGGGATCCGCTCCTGCGGGCTCGACAGCCTGACGCACTGGTTCGGATTCGCCAACGCCTCGCGCCATCGTGCCGCGGGTGACGCGCTGGTCACGGCGGAGCTGCTCGAGCGGCTGCTGGCGCTGGCGCGGGAGGAAGGGGCCCG
>JACDHV010000273.1 GCA_013820855.1 Gemmatimonadales bacterium
CCGCGCGCGCGCTCCGCGACGGCGAGGTCGTCTTCGTCGGCATCGGGCTCCCCAACCTCGCCTCCAATCTCGCGCGCGCCACCCACGCGCCGAACCTGGTTCTCATCTACGAGTCGGGAGCGATCGGCGCCGAGCCGGAGCGGCTGCCCGTCTCGATCGGCGACCCGTCCCTGGTCACCGGCTCGCTGATGGTCTGCGGCATGGCCGACGTGTTCCAGTTTCTGCTGCAGAACGGCAGGATCGAGGTCGGCTTCCTCGGCGGCGCCCAGATCGACCGCTACGGAAACATCAACACGACCGTGGTGGGGAGCTACCATCGGCCGGCGGTGCGTCTGCCGGGCAGCGGGGGCGCGGCGGAGATCGCCATTCACGCCCGGCGCACCGTGGCCATCGCGCGGCTCAGCCGGCGCGCGTTTCCCGAGGTGGTGGACTTCATCACCAGCCCCGGCCACCGCATGCGGGGCCTCACCAGGCACGAGCTGGGGATGCCGGGCGACGGCCCGGTTCGGGTCATCACCGACAAGGGAATACTCGAGTCCGCCGCGGACACCGGGGAGCTGGTGCTCGCGGCGCTCTATGCGGGGGTCTCCGCGGACGAGGTGCGTTCCTCCGTCGGCTGGCCCCTTCGCTGCCACGACTCCCTGGCGGTCCTGGAGCCCCCGGGTGCCGAGGACCTACGGCTGCTTCGGGATGTCCTCGACCCCCGCGGGCTCTACCTGCGGTGATGTCTGCCCTCATCGCGCGGGCGGCGCTGCTGCCGGCCCTCTGGCTGGCGCTGTCGGCGGTGCCGGCTCACGCCCAGCGCGCTCCGGTGCTCCGACAGGTCAGGACTCCACACGCCTACTACTTCCGCGAGATGCTGATCCCGCAGCTCACCACCGGACCGAGCGCCGCGGCGTGGTCTCCGGATGGCCGCGAGCTGATCTACTCCATGCAGGGCTCCCTCTGGCGCCAGCGGCTCGACGAAGTGGAAGCTCGGCAGCTCACCGACGGGCCGGGCTACGACTACCAGCCGGACTGGTCGCCCGACGGCCGGCGGGTGGTGTACGCCTCCTACCGAGACGATGCCATCGAGCTGAGGCTGCTGGACCTCGACACCGGTCGGTCGTCGCCGCTGGTGGCGAACGGCGCCGTCAACATCGAGCCCCGCTGGTCTCCGGAGGGAACCCGGGTTGCCTACACCTCCTCGGCGTACGAGGGACTGTGGCACGTGTTCGTGGTCACCCCGGGCACGGAGGGGGGGCGGGGGGAACCCGTTCGCGTGACCCGCGAGCGCGAGAGCGGCCTGCCGCGCTACTACTACCATCGGCAGGATCAGTACCTCTCCCCCACATGGTCGCCCGACGGGCGCGAGCTCATTGTGATTTCCAACCGGGGGCGCATCTGGGGGTCGGGCGGCTTCTGGAGACTCGACGCCGAAGGCGAGAGGGAGCGAGAGATCCACTACGAGGAGACCACCTGGAAGGCCAAGCCCGACTGGAGCCGCGACGGCAGGCGGGTGGTCTACTCTTCCTATCTGGGCCGCCAGTGGAACCAGCTCTGGCTCATGACCTCGGAGGGCGGCGACCCGCTCCAGCTGACGTACGGGGAGTTCGACGCGACGGCGCCGCGATGGTCCCCCGCCGGCGACCGGATCGCGTACGTGAGCAACGAGCGGGGCAATACTTCGCTGTGGGTGCTCGACGTCGTCAGCGGCGCCCGCCGGGAGGTGCGGGCAGCGCGCCGGCGTTACCGTCATCCGGTCGGGACGCTGCGACTCGCGGTCACCGACGCCGGCGGCGCGCCGATGCCGGCCCGGGTATCCATCGTCGGCAGTGACGGAAGGAGCTACGTGCCTTCGGACGCCTGGCATCATGCGGACGACGCCTTCGACCGGGCCGAGCGGCGCTTCGAGTACGGCTACTTCCACACCGGGGGCTCGGCCACGCTCACGCTGCCGGCCGGCACTTACCGGGTCGAGGTGTCTCGCGGGCCCGAATATCGGGTGGTCACCCGCTCGGTCGAGGTGTCGGAGAGTTCCACCCCCATGGTGCGCGTAGCGCTCGGCGTGCTCGATGACCTCGAGGGGCGTGGCTGGTACAGTGGCGACCTTCACGTGCACATGAACTACGGCGGCGCCTACCGCAACGACCCCACCAGGCTGGCGCTCCAGGCGCGCGCCGAGGATCTCCACGTGGTGGAGAACCTGATCGTGAACAAGGAGGGCAGGGTACCCGACGTCGCCTGGTTCCGGCCCCGGCCCGATCCGGCGTCGCGGCCCGGCACGCTCATCGCGCACGGCCAGGAGTATCACACCAGCTTCTGGGGGCACGTCGGCCTGCTGGGGCTGACGGAGCACCTCCTGCTCCCGGGCTACACGGCCTACGCCAACACCGGGGTCGCCACCCTCCAGCCAACCAACGCCCGTGTGTTCGACCTGGCCCGCGCGCAGGGCGCGGTCACCGGCTACGTGCACCCCTACGATGCGTACCCCGACCCGGGCGACAGCACCCGCACGCTCACGCACGCGCTTCCCGTGGACCTCGCCCTGGGCAAGGTGGACTACTACGAGGCGGTCGGGTTCGTGGACGACCTGCGGGCCACCGCCGAGGTGTGGTACCGGCTGCTCAACTGCGGGTTCAGACTGGCCGCGGGTGGCGGCACTGATGCGATGGCCAACTTCGCCTCGCTGCGCGGACCGGTCGGCATGAACCGGGTGTACGTCAGGAGCGGCGCCCCGCTGGAGCACCGCAGGTGGCTTTCGGCGCTGAAGGCCGGCAGGAGCTTCGCGACCAACGGGCCGCTGATCGGGATGACCGTGGAGGGGACGGGGCTGGGAGGGGAGCTCGCGCTGCCGGCGGGTGGGCGTGAGGTAGCGGTCAGTGTCAGGCTTCGGTCGAACGTACCGGTGGATCGCCTCGAGCTGGTCCTGAACGGCCGGGTGATCCGCCAGATCCCGCTGGACGGGGACGGTCGCTCGGCCACGGCGTTGGTGCGCGTGTCGGTCGATCGGAGCGGCTGGCTGCTCTTGCAGGCGCGGGGGAACAAGGCGGCCTATCCCACGCTCGACATCTTCCCCTACGCGACGACCAGTCCGATCTACCTGACCGTCGGAGGCAAGCCCGCCAGATCTCCGGAGGACGCGCGCTACTTCATGGCGTGGATCGACCGCATGCGTGGCGCCGTCGAGGCGCACGAGGACTGGAACACCGACGCGGAGCGGCGTGAGACGCTGGAGATGCTCGCCAAGGCGCGGGCGGAGTACGAGCGGCGGGCGGAGTAGGAGGCCGGAAGCTCGGGGAGGCCGCGCGATCCCGAGCGCCGTGTTATCGGAGAAGGCGACGTGGACATCGCGACCGTCGTACGGCTGCTCGAGGCGGCGGGATACCAGGGTTGGTACGTGCTGGAGCAGGACGTGGTGCTCGACGCGGAGCCGGCCGCGGGCGACGGGCCCGCCACCGCCGCCGCGAGAAGCGTGGACTATCTGACGAGGATCATGCGACGGTGAGTCACGCGCCGAGAATGGCATGTCTGGCCGCACTCGTGGCGGCGCTCTGGGGCTGCGGCGGCGGGGACGGCTCGGCCGCGGGGAGCACGGCTGCCGGGGCGCCGGAGCGAGGCTCCGTCCGCATCGTCATGGTCAGCCACGGCCAGACCTCCGACCCGTTCTGGTCCATCGTGGCCAACGGCGCCGACGACGCCGCGCGCGAGCTCGGCGTCCGGCTGGAGTATCAGGCACCCAGCAGCTTCGACATGGTCCGGGAAAGCCAGCTCATCGATGCGGCGGTGGCGAGCCGTCCGAGCGCCTTGGCCATTTCGGTGCCCGACCCCGATGCCCTGGCACCCTCCATTAAGGCCGCCGTGGCCGCCGGCATTCCGGCGATCTCCGTCAACTCCGGCGACGCCGTGTGGGAGCGACTCGGATTTCTGGGCCACATCGGCCAGACCGAATACGAGTCGGGTCGCGCGGCCGGTGAA
>JACDHV010000274.1 GCA_013820855.1 Gemmatimonadales bacterium
GTGTACCGCTCACCTGCAGGCACCGCGAGAACGAGGCCATCCTCGCCGCCGCCCATCAAGCAAATCTCAAGTCGCCCTCGAGCAGCAGCTCTGCTGCTGCACCACGGTCTCCCAGCACCGGTAGACTATCGACATGGCAACGACTTGGATCATGATCTCGAGGTTCCCGGCAGCAGCTGAGTTCCGCGTCTGCTCCTGCAGGGCGCACCACTCCGCGACCGGCGCAGTCATGTGGTGTGGACCCCGCGTCACTGGCCTTGCCGCCCCGCCGTGCTTTCCCGCCACACCCGCCTTCCAGCCGGCTTCCGCTCCCCTTCTGTTGGCGCCGAGCAGTCGCCCGGCTATCTCACGGGTAAACGGGGCGGATGCCCTGCCGCTCCACGCTCACCCCACAGCAGGCGGAGTCGAGGAATGTCCACCAACGCCGCGCCGACCGTCACCGGTCTCCATCACGTCACCGCCATCGCCGGCGACCCGCAGCGCAACCTCGAGTTCTACACCGGCGCGCTCGGCATGCGGCTGGTGAAGCGCTCGGTGAATCAGGACGCGCCCGACACCTACCATCTGTTCTACGCCGACGGCGAAGGGCACGTGGGCAGCGACATCACCTTTTTCCCCTGGCCCGCGCTGCCGCCGGGCAAGCGCGGGGCCGGGTTCACCAACGAGGTGGCCCTCGCCATTCCCGCGGGCTCGCTCGGCTGGTGGTCGGAGCGTCTTAGGTCCGCGGGGGTTCGGACCGAGGAGCCGACCACGTGGTTCGGCGAGCCGGCGCTTCCGTTCACCGATCCCGACGGACTCGGCCTCGCGCTGGTCGAGACCGGAGACGCCCGCGACTTCACGCCATGGGCCGAAAGCCCGGCGGACGCGTCACGTCAAATTCGGAGGCTCGGGACGGGTGCTCGACATCCAGGTGCTTCCCGACGCGCAGCGCGGCGAGTGGGGCACCGGCAGCGTGCATCACATCGCCTGGCGCGTGCCCGATGGCGCGGCACAGCGTGCGGTCCGCGCCTCGGTCGGCTCCGCCGGGGGTCGGCCGACCGAGGTGATCGACCGGTTCTGGTTTCAGTCGGTGTACTTCCGTGAGCCGGGGGGCGCGCTCTTCGAGGTGGCCACGGACGGGCCGGGATTTACGGTGGACGAATCGCCCGAAGCGCTGGGGGAACGGCTCATCCTGCCGCCGTGGCTGGAGCCGCGTCGCGTGGAGATCGAGCGCGGACTGCCGCGGCTGACTTCGCTGGTCTAGCCTCCCAGCTCCTGCGTGCCGCAGTAGTTCAGGAACGTCGCCAGCTCCTCCGCCTCACGCTGGGTGGACAGCATGATCGTGGTCTTGCCGCGGGTGACGATCGGGATGTACTGGAGACCGCCACGGCCCGGCCGCTTGAGCGGCCGGGCTCCCGCTTGCCAGGGGCCGGCGGGCGGTGCCGGCTCCCCGCTGCCCAACACCTGCTCCACGCAGCGGCGCAGCAGGGCCGACTCTCGCCGGGTGCGATGCCTCGGCTTCCGCTGGTGCCGAACCAGTGCCGCCAGCTCGAGGGCCGCGCGCTGACAGTATGTCTGAGGGGCCAGCTCCTCGATCGGATGCTCGGGGAGCGGCCGTGACTGCGGGTCGTCCATAGAGTGAGAAGCCTCCGCTGCCTCAGGAAGCTGAAGCCGGTTGTGTGCTGGAGCTTGCAGTGCCTACCGTAAGGTAGCGCGCGAGCCTGGGAAAGGCGCCTCCCGGATGGCGCGCCAGTTGCCCTGGAATCGCCGGCGCGAAGCCGGGGCTTCCCTCGACTTTCCCGAACGCTTCCACAACCTTCGTTGCCTGAATGGCTTAGCGGCTTCAGCCACGCGGGGGACCGGGGGCGGCGGCGTCCGCAGAACACGAGAGTTCTCGTCCGTCCGCATGGACAACCGACATTCAACGGTCCAGGTGCAGCATGAGCCGCCGCCAGGTCGGCGTTCGCCTCCCGATCGCCCTCGTCTTCGCCCTTGCCGCGTGCGGGGGCGGACCGACCGGTCCCACCACCGGCAGCCTGGCTCTCGCGGTCTCGGGACTGCCGGCAGGCGTGGAGGCCGACGTCACCGTCTCGGGACCCGGCGGATTCTCCCGGCAGGTCGACGGGTCGGGGACGCTGTCTGGTCTTCCCCCGGGCAGCTATGTGGTGTCGGCCTCGGGCGTGGCTGCCGGAGCGGCGCACTATGCCCCATCGCCGCCGTCTCAGGCCATCGCGGTGAGTGGCGGTGATCCGGCCAGCGCCGAGGTGGTCTACACCGTCGCCGATGGTGCGCTGGCGATCACCGTCGCGGGGCTGCCCGCGAGCACCGAGGCGGCGGTCACGGTATCCGGCCCCGGCAGCTACAGCCGGCAGGTCACCGGGACCGAGACGCTGACCGGACTCGCCGGGGGCCAGTACACCATCACCGCGCTGCCGGTAAGCGACGGGAGCGAGCAATACTCGCCGGCCCCGTCGAGCCAGACCACGGCGGTTGCCACCGGCGACGCGGCGTCCGCGACCGTCACCTATTCGACCGGTGGAGCGGCCGGCTTCAACCTGCGCGTGGACGGGCTCTACCTGGTGCAGAGCGTCCAGACCTATGCGCGCGGCGTCCCCCTGGTGGCCGACCGGGATGCGTTGCTCCGCATCTTCGTCACCGCCAATCAGGTGAACGTGGCGAACCCCGACGTGCGCGTGAGTCTCTACAGCAACGGCTCGCTCGTTACGACGGTGACGGTCAACTCCCCCGCCCTCACGACACCCCTCAGCGTGAACGAGGGCACCATCAACAGCTCGTGGAACCTCGTGGTCGGCAAGGCGCTGATCCAGCCGAACCTCTCCATTCTCGTGGAAGTGGACCCCGACAACGCGTTCGCCGAGGCCAGCAAGGACGACAACACCTTCCCGGCATCGGGTACGCCGATCGCCATGGACGTCCGGACCACGGCGCCCTTCCGCGTCCGCTTCGTGCCGGTCATCACGAAAGCCAACAACCGTCAGGGCAACGTCACCGAGGCGAACCGGCACGAGTTCGTGGAGGCCGCGATGCGGATCCATCCGCTGGCGGCCTACGACGCGGATGTGCGGGTTCCCTACACGACCTCGACCGACAAGCCACTCCAGTCCGACAACGGCAACGGGGCCTGGACCACCATCGTGAGCGAGATCCTGGCCCTGCGCTCGGTCGAGAGCAATTCACGGCACTACTACGGCGTGGTGAACCCGAGCTACAGCAGCGGCGTCGCGGGGGTGGGCTACATCGGAGCGGAGGCGGCGATCGGCTGGGACAAGCTGCCCAGCGCCAGCTCGGTGGCGGCCCACGAGTGGGGCCACAACTGGGGCCGGCAGCACGCCCCGTGCGGCGGAGCGGGGAATCCCGATGCCAACTACCCTTACACCGGGGGCGAGATCGGGGTGATCGGCTATGACCTGATCAACGCCGAGCTCAAGCCCGCCAACTCGCACGATCTCATGGGCTACTGTGCCGACGAGTGGACCAGCGACTACACCTACAAGGGTGTGATGAACTCTCGGAGTGGAGCATCACTCGTCAGCGAAATGGGCCAGGCCATCCAGCCCGCGCTTCTGGTCTGGGGCCGGATCGAGGGCGGCCGCGTGGTGCTCGAGCCCGCCTTCCGGATCACCGCCCGCCCGAACCTGCCGCGTCGTCCGGGCCCGTATCGGGTCGAAGGGCGCGCCGCCGACGGGAGCAGGATCTTCGGCCTCGATTTCACGCCACTCGAGGTGGCGGACGATCCTCGTGGCGGCAGGCACTTCGCCTTTGCCGTTCCACTCACGGCGGACCGCGCGGCGAGACTCTCCTCCATGCATCTGGAGGGCGCCGGCGTGCGGGCATCCACCGTTCAGGCATCGACCGCGCCGACCGCCGTCGAGGTTACGCGGGGTGTGGCGGGGCGCCTGGCGCTTCGCTGGGACCCCGCCGCGGCGCCGATGATCATGGTGCGCGACCCCGTGACC
>JACDHV010000089.1 GCA_013820855.1 Gemmatimonadales bacterium
CCGGTTTCCAGGATTCGATTCCCTGGGCGGCGATCCGGATGCTGCTCCGCCGGCCGGCTACCACAAGCTGCTCGCCGGCCGAGAGATAAGGGGCTATCTCCGGCAACAATCGCACCAACTCGAAATGTGCCTGGCTGAACGCAGCCACAGCGGTGACAGGGATCCTATCTGCCTTTCCGATGTCAGTCCAGGCCGAGTCCCGAAGCACGAACACCCGCCCCCAATCTGCCTCGTGAGCTGGCGCCCCGCTCTCGGACTCCCCCTGTGTGCCGGTTCGGACGCCACCTCGTCAGCGCTCTGTAAGTTGTTAGTCACCGCGAACTTGGAACTGCGCAGCGCGCGCTCGAACACCGCGGAGCCGGTCTGGTCGCGCGGCTCCTCGGCTCGGGGCATGGGCGGCGGTGAGCCAGCCACCCTCTCCGGCTCCTGGACCAGGTACGAGGTGTACTCCGTCAGGATGCCGAACCGGAGCGCGAGGCCCGGAGTTCCTCGATTAGGACAGGCGAGGCCCCTTCGACACGGACGATACGCGTGAGCTCCCCGATCCGGCGGGCGGCCCAGAGGCGCGGGATGAAGGCGTTCCCGCTTTCCGAGGCGGAGAGCACCGCGCGGGTCTCGATCCGCTCGCGGGACCCGTTCCGGTCGCCCGTCACCGCCAGCGGCCCCGATCCGTGCCCTCGGTTGCGGCCCAGAATCACCAGCTCTTCTCCGAAGAACAGGTCGGGCAGCCGCGCGGGCTGCAGGTCGCGCAGCTCGACGGGCGCGTCCGCGATCCGGAGGTCCACCAGCGCCGGACGGCGGAGCTTGTCGAGGAGTGCGCCCATGGCGGACTCCACGCTCGCGCGGCGGCCTCGGCGGCGATACGGTCGGGAGCCTGCTCCCCGACGGACGGCATGCCATCGCTGACCAGGATCACCTGGGCGAGTCGCTCCCCATCAGCCGCTTGGGAGTGATGCAGGGGAATGCACATGCCGCCGAGGAAAGCGACCAGAACCAGGCGGTGGGGCACCATACGGCAGGATTGCGACGCGCGATGCATCGGGATCTCCGGATTTGGGTCCGGGGAGATGCACCGTCCCGAAGAATTTGCACGGTCAGGCCGAGGGCCGGCTCTCTCCATCCACCTCCATCCGGAGGATCGCGCCCGTGACCGCTCCTCCGGCGCCGAGCGTCGGGGAACCGGTCACGCGGCACCGGAACGATTTCCCTCTGCGGTTGACGGCATCGACCGTGATCTGCACCCGCTCGCGGTCTCCACCGAGGAGGGTCGTGATTCCCGGGCGAAGCTGCTCGATGGGGAGTCCGATGTCGAGATCAGGAGGTGCAACCTGCTCCGCCGGCTCGTGCACAGACGGCTCAGCAGCGCCCGGCATCTCCGCGACGGGCATAACCGCGCCTAGAGCCCGGCGGGTTGTCACACACGTTACGGTTCCCCTCAGGTGAGGGCGACGCATAACGGCGGGTGTGACGGGGCTCACACAAGGCACGCGGGTGCTTGCCTGATGCACCCGAAGGAACGAGGTTGAGCAAGCCGCCGGGGGCGCGCGCGGAAAAACAAAGGCACAGGTACCTGAAGATGATGGACTTCAGCACGGTGGAAACGGAATCGCCAGTCGGCCAGGAACATGTGGGATTCGTTGAACAGGCGAGTCGAGCCCTCCGGCGCGCCGTCGACCTCGAGGCCGTGCTGAGTGGGACTCTCGAATCGATCGTTCCAAGCCTCGCAGATCTGGCGGTGCTGGTCTTGGACGACACGGCGGGAGGCTCACGGGTGGAGGCCTCACACGCGCGCTCCAGCATGACCGTCCGTCTCCGCCGGGAGGTGACCCGCGCGCTGGAGCCTCTCCGCCATGCCGCGTGCGCCAACTCGCGCGAAGGCCATCATGCCCGGTGGGTCCCCGCCGTCACCTCCAGCTCCGCCCGATTCATCACCAGCGGCAACGAGCAGATCTCCGATCTTCTGAAATCCTTCGACGTCAGGTCACTGATCGTCGTCGGCCTTCGAGCCAGTGGCCGGACGATCGGAGGGCTCGCGCTGGGTCGGTCCGAAACGCTCGAGCCATTTCGCGCTGCCGACTTCGCCGCGGTTCAGGTGCTGGGCCACCGCGTGGCCGTCGCCATCGAATCGGCGATCCTGCAGGAGAACCTCCGGAGCGAGATCGACCGACGGTCGAGCGTGGGCACGGCCATCCACAAGTGGGTCCAGGTGTTCGATCTCGCCTGGTGGGGGGCCGCGGTGGTGGACGGTCTCGACCGCAGGGTGGATACGGTCAACCCCGCCTTCGCCCAGCTGCATGGGTATGCCGAGCCGGCGGCGCTCTCGGGACGGCTCTTCTCGGAGCTGCTCCCGCCGGATCGGGTGGCGGAGCTCGAGGAATGGCCCCGCGCCGAAGGCGGGAGGGCATACGAGTCGGTCCACGTCCGACTCGACGGCACCAAGGTGCCGGTCCTGGTGAGCGTCACGCCACTCGGTGACGGCCAAAGACCCGGCTCGTACGTGGTCACGGTGCAGGATCTCACCGAGCTGAAGCGCACCGAAGAGCGGCTGCAGCGGGCCCAGCGGATGGAGGCGGTCGGTCGCCTGGCGGGCGGAGTGGCGCACGAAGTGAACAACATGATGACCATCATCCTGGGCTTCAGCGATCTGCTGAGCCGGGAGCTCGACCTGGAGGGCGGCCGGCTACGCGAGGTGGAGGAGATCCGCAAGGCGGCTATGCGGGCGGCCAAGATCACCACGCAGCTCCTCGCCTTCAGCCGGCAGCAGGTGCTCCAGCCGACGGATCTTCACGTCAATCAGGTGGTCGAGGAGATGGTTCCCGTGCTGCGCCTGATGCTGCCCGCGAACGTGAAGGTGCAAACGTCGCTCGCGCCGACCGACGTCGCCGTGCGCTTGGATCGCTCCCAGCTCGAGCAGGTTCTCATCAATCTCGCCTTCAACGCGCGCGACGCCATGGTCTCGGGTGGGATCATCCGGGTATCGGTCGACTCGCGCCAGCTGGACGAGGCGGAGGGCAGGCGGCTCATCGGAATTCCCATCCCTCCCGGGCACTACGCGCTGGTCTCCGTCAGGGACACCGGCCATGGCATGAATGAGGCCACGCTGGCGCAGGTGTTCGAGCCATTCTTCACCACCAAAGCGCAGGGCTCGGGCACCGGCCTCGGCCTCTCCACGGTCTACGGCATCGTGAAGCAGAGCGGGGGCTACGTGTGGGTGGAGAGCAGCTTGGGCAAGGGGACCGCCTTCACCATCTGTCTTCCCCACCTGAGCTGCGCGTGCGCGGAGCAGCCGGAGAAGCCCGACAGGGAATCGGCACGGAAGGGGCGGGGAGCCATGGTCATGATCCTGGAGGACGAGGACGGTGTCCGGGAGCTCGCGGCGCGGGTGCTGGGAGAGCGCGGCTACCGAGTGGCGCAGGCCCGCAACGGGACGGAAGCGCTGGCGGCCCTGGACAATGGTGTGGCAACTCCGGACCTGCTGCTCACCGACGTCATCGTGCCGGACATGGGCACCGAGGAGCTGGAGCAGCAGGTGCACACCCTCTGCCCGGGCCTTCCGATCCTCTATATGTCAGGCTACCCCCGCGACGATATCCTGCTTCGAGGCCTGCTCCGGGAAGACCAGCCGTTTCTGCAAAAACCTTTCACCGGCGAGGACTTAGCCGGTGAGGTCGGCCGCATGATCATTCGGTCCTGAGCCCGTGGTGGGTCGCCCGGATCGGCGTTATTTTGAGGATGGAAGCAGGCAGGGCCACCCGCCGAGGTCAGGGGGACCAATGCAGACCGACACCATGCCCGTCGCCGCGGAGGCGACCGACACCTTCCCAATCAACGGCACCGACTTCGTCGAGTTCTTCGTCGGCAACGCCAAGCAGTCCGCCCAATACTACCGCTCGGCTTTCGGCTACCGGCTGGTGGCCTACAGAGGCCCGGAGACCGGCACCAGGGATCGCGCGAGCTACCTGCTCCAGCAGAACAAGGTCCGCCTCGTCGTCACCTCGGCGCTCACGCCCGACCACCCGATCGCCGACCACGTGCACCGTCATGGCGACGGGGTGCGCGACATCGCACTGTGGGTCGATGACGCGCGCGAGGCCTTCACCCGGGCGGTGGAGCGGGGCGCGCGGCCGGCGGCGGAGCCGGTGGTGCTGCGGGACGAGGAGGGGGAAGTGGTCGTCGCGGGCATCCACACCTACGGCGACACCATCCACAGTCTTGTGGAGCGGCGAAGCTACCGGGGCCCCTTCCTTCCCGGGTTCAAGCCGGTCGAAAGCCGCTACAACTCGGCGCCGGTCGGCCTGCAGCACGTGGACCACTGCGTGGGCAACGTCGAGCTGGGGCGGATGAACACCTGGGTCAAGTTCTACGAGGACGTGATGGGCTTCCGGAACCTGATCTCCTTCGACGACAAGGACATCTCCACGGAGTACAGCTCGCTCATGTCCAAGGTGGTGGCCAGCGGCAACGAGCGGATCAAGTTCCCCATCAACGAGCCCGCGCAAGGCAAGAAGAAGTCGCAGATCGACGAGTATCTGGAGTTCTACCGCGGACCGGGCGTTCAGCACCTCGCGATCGCCACCGACAACATCATCGAGACGGTGACCGAGCTGCGCGACCGCGGCGTGGAGTTCCTTCGGGTGCCGACCACCTACTATGCCGACTTGCAGAGCCGGGTGGGGCGGATCGACGAGGGGGTGGACACGCTCGCCGACCTCGGCATCCTCGTGGACCGCGATCCCGACGGCTATCTGCTCCAGATCTTCACCAAGCCGGTGCAGGACAGGCCGACGCTGTTCTACGAGATCATCCAGCGCAAGGGCGCGCGGAGCTTCGGCAAGGGCAACTTCAAGGCGCTGTTCGAAGCGATCGAGCGGGAGCAGGCGCTCAGAGGGAATTTGTGAGATGCCGATCTACCATACGATGGGCCAGGTCCCACGGAAGCGTCACATCGCCTTCCGGAAGCCGGACGGAGGGATTTACGCCGAAGAGCTGATGGGCCACGAGGGATTCACCGGAACGGCCTCGCTGCTCTATCACGTGCATCCGCCCACCACCGTGAAATCCGCGCGGCGGCTGCGTGAAACCGGGTACGAGGCCGACCCCGACCACGCGCTGCGGCATCGGCACTTCCGCACCTCTCAGGTGAAGCGGGGGGGCAGCCCGACCCTGGATCGCGTCCCGCTGCTGTTCAACAACGAAGTGGCCATGCTGTACGTCGAGCCGGACGAAAACGACGCCCACTTCTACCGCAACGCGCAGTGCGACGAGCTGGTCTACGTGAGCAAGGGCACCGGCACACTGGAATCGGTGTTCGGGGACCTGCCGTTTCACGAGGGCGATTACCTGATCATCCACCGCGGCATCCTGCACCGGTGGCGGCTGGATCTCGCCGGCGAGCAGGCCAAGCTCCTCGTGATGGAGAGCCGCGGGCACGTGCGGTGGCCCAAGCGCTATCGCAACGAGTTCGGCCAGCTCATCGAGGGGGCGCCCTACAGCGAACGCGACATCCGGCGGCCGAGCGCGCTGCGCACTCATGACGAGAAGGGCGATTTCCCCATCCTTGTGAAGCAGTACGATGGTCTGAACGAGATCATCCTCGACCATCACCCCTTCGACGTAGTCGGGTGGGACGGCTACTTCTACCCGTGGGCGTTCAACATTCACGACTTCGAGCCGATCGTCGGCCGGGTGCACCAGCCCCCGCCGGTGCACCAGACCTTCCAGGGAGACGGCTTCGTGGTGTGCAGCTTCTGCCCGCGTCCCTACGACTTCCATCCCGAGGCCGTGCCCGCGCCCTACAACCACAGCAACGTGGACTCCGACGAGGTGCTCTACTATGCCTCCAGCGAGTTCATGAGCCGGAAAGGCATCGAGTTCGGGAGCATCACCCACCATCCCGACGGAATTCCCCACGGCCCGCATCCCGGCCGCGCCGAGGCGAGCATCGGAGCCAAGTACACGGAGGAGCTGGCCGTCATGATGGACACCTTCCGGCCGCTCAAGGTCGCCAAGCAGGCGCTTCCGATCGAGGACCCCGAGTATCACAAGTCGTGGCTCGACGCCCAGCACGCGCAGTTCAACCCGCCCACCACCTGAGCGGAGCGGGGCCGGCCGACCCACGACCGTGAGCGAGCCGCTCTGGACCCCCGACGCCGAACGAGTTCGGCGCGCGAACATGACCGCCTTTCTCCAGCGGGTCCGCGACCAGCGGCCGGCCGGGAGTGAGGCGGTTTCGGATTTCGCATCGCTGTACCGGTGGTCGGTGGAGCGGCCGGAAGCGTTCTGGCCCGAAGTGTGGGAGTTCTGTGGGGTCGTGGCGCAGGAGCGGGCGGGACAAAAGCCATGGGACCAGGTCGTGGAGGGCCTCGACCGCATGGCGCCCCCGGATCCCGCGCTCGGCCCGCGCTGGTTCCCGGGGGCACGCCTCAACTTCGCCGAGAACCTGGTGCGCCACGCCGACGACCGCCCCGCGATCATATTCTGGAACGAGCAGGGCCGTCAGCGAGAGCTCAGCTTCCGTCTGCTCGCGGCGAGCGTCGCGGCCGTCGCCGGCTCGCTCCACGACCACGGTATTCAGCCGGGCGACCGGGTGGCCGGCTTCATGCCCAACATTCCGGAGACCGTCGTGGCGATGCTCGCGACGGCCAGCCTGGGCGCGATCTGGTCGTCGTGCTCGCCCGACTTCGGGGCCAACGGCGTCTTCGACCGCTTCGGACAGATCCGCCCCCGGGTGCTCTTCTGCGCCGACGGCTACCGCTACGCCGGCAAGCGGATCGATTCGCTGGCGAGGGTGCGCGAGGTACGTGAGCGGATCCCGGAAATCGAGCGAGTCGTCGTGGTGCCGTACCTGCGTGAGCGGCCCGAGCTGGGTGGCATTCCCGGCGCAGTCCACTGGGGCGAGTGGGTGGAGCCGCGGACCACGGGGCAGTCGGCGGCGTACCGCCGCTTTCCGTTCGACCACCCGCTCTACATCATGTACTCCTCGGGCACGACCGGTTTGCCGAAGTGCATGGTGCACGGCGCGGGCGGAACGCTGATCCAGCACCTCAAGGAGCTGGTCCTCCACACCGATCTCACGCGGGAAGACCGGATTTTCTACTTCACGACGTGCGGGTGGATGATGTGGAACTGGCTGGTCTCGAGTCTCGCGGTCGGGTCCACCGTGCTGCTGTTCGATGGCGCCCCGATGGCCCCGCCCACCGCCCTCTGGGATATGCTGGAGCGCGAGCGCGTCACGGTGTTCGGGACCAGCGCCAAGTACATCGCGCTGGCGGAGAAGGAGGGTCTGCGTCCGGGGAGCACGCACGATCTCGCCGCGCTGCGCACCATTCTCTCGACCGGAAGCCCTCTCGCCCCCTCGGCCTTCGATTTCGTGTATCGGGACGTGAAGCCCGACGTCCATCTCGCCAGCATCAGCGGGGGCACCGACATCGTCTCGTGCTTCGCGCTGGGAAATCCCATCGCTCCCGTATGGCCGGGCGAGTTGCAGACGCGCGGGCTGGGAATGGCGGTCGAGATCTACGACGAGCGTGGGCAGCCGGTGCGTGAGCGGGACGGCGAGCTGGTGTGCACCCGGCCGTTTCCCAGCATGCCGGTGGCGTTCTGGAACGATCCGGACGGCGCGAAGTACCGGTCCGCCTACTTCGAGCATTACGCGGGAGTCTGGCGCCATGGAGATTGGGCGCGCCTGACCGGCCACGACGGCCTGGTGATCACGGGACGCAGCGACGCGACCCTCAATCCGGGCGGCGTGCGCATCGGTACCGCCGAGATCTACCGCCAGGTGGAACTGCTCCCGGAGGTGATCGAGAGCCTGGTCGTGGGCCAGGACTGGGACGACGACGTCAGGATCGTCCTGTTCGTTCGCCTCAGGCAGGGGCTCCATCTAAACGAGGCCCTCAGGGAGCGGATCCGGCTCCGGATCCGGGAGCATGCCAGCCCCCATCACGTCCCCAGACGGATCGTCCAGGTAGCCGATATTCCCCGGACCATCAGTGGCAAGATCACCGAGCTCGCTGTCCGAGAGGTGATCCACGGCCGGCCGGTGTCCAACGCCGAGGCTCTGGCCAATCCGGCGGCTTTGGATCTGTTCAGGGGTATCGAGGAGCTGAAACGGTAGATTGGCCCCCTGAAAGGGCCCAAGAACCGAAAAGTGTGACCTGCGACCTAGTCCCGCCCTGCCCTGATCCGTTAGGTTAGCTCCCGCGAATGAAACCGAGACTGTGGCCCGTGACCCCGTAAGTCCGAAAAAGACGGCACTTTGGGCGGGCATGACTTGTTCGAACTCAGGGGAGTAACACTATGAAGACACTATGGATCCTGGCCGCCGCCGCAACCTTTACGGCGTGCGCCAACCGCGGCGAGGAGGATGTCGGTGCGGCTCCGGACCGGGGTGATACCACCGCGGTCACGACTCAGGTGGATACCGCGACTGGCACGTGGGATACGACGAGCACCACGGGTGACGTGAACACCCAGCCCAGCGACACCGGCTGGACCGAGACCACGCCGAGCGATACGGCCTGGACCGAGACGACGCCGGGCGATACGAGCGCCGGTCAGTACCCCGCCCCGAGCGACATGGACACCTCGGGCATGGACAGTGGCATGGGCACGGACACGACCTCGACGTACCCGGATGACGGGGCCTACGTTCCCGACACCAGCGCCGCGGGCGTCGATACGACCTACACCGGCGGATACGATCCGTCGGCGGGCGCGGACACCAGCACCGACACCTCGGGCATGGACAGCGGCATGGGTACCGACACCACGAGCACCACGCAGCCGAGCGTGCCGGCCGATCCCGGCCACACGACCGACAGCACGTACCACGACGCGCAGTAAAGTTCTGGCTGTACCTCAGGACGAAGGCCCCGGGGCGGTATTCCGGGGCCTTTGTTCTTGCCCGGAATGGCGCACGAATCGGGGGGCCGCTAGTATGCCGCCATGCCCCCCGTTACCGTCGTCCGCACATACCTGGAGATGCGTTCTTCGCGGGACCTGCGCCCGGTAGAAGCGGTCCGCTTCCCACCCCGACTCGAGCGGATTCAGGGCTGCCCCGTCTCGTTCTTTCGCTACCTGTACGCCGAGGTCGGCCGGCCGCACCACTGGACGGACAGGCTCTCCTGGACCGACGAACAGGTCAGCCGACACCTGGCTGATCCGGCGGTGGAGCTGTGGCTGCTCACGTCCGGCGCAGTTCCCGCGGGCTATTTCGAGCTGCGGACGCACGATGACCGCTCCGTCGAGATCGCCTACTTCGGGCTGCTGCCCGAGTTCGTCGGACGTGGGTGGGGGGGCTACCTGCTCACCAGGGCCGTGGAGACCGCCTGGGCGATGTTGCCGGACCGCGTGTGGCTCCACACCTGTACCCTGGACCACCCAGCGGCATTGCCGAACTATCTCCGCCGCGGATTCCGGCCGGTGCGTGAGGAGGCGTATACGACGGAGCTCCCTGCGTGAGCGGGCCTGAGCTTCCTCGCCTGAGTCCTGGTCGCGGCCGGTGGCGGTCTGCTGGGATGGCGCGAGTGGAGGCGGTGGGGAGCACTGACGAGCGTCTTCGCGGCGCTGCTCATCGTGGCCCTGTGGTCGGCGTGGCCCTGTGGTCGGCCAACCTCTTTCTGATTTCTGCCAGTGATTGGACTCGCGCTCCGCCCGCACGACGGCGTGCCACTCGCGCCTCACGATCTGTGGACGGCATGGAGCTGGGAGCCGGGGGTCCTGCTCGGCCTCGGTGTCGCGGCCGCGCTCTACGCCGGCGGAATGACGCGGCTGCGCGCTCGCCTCGCGCATCGAGGTCGCCTGGCTGCTGCATGCCGCCGCCGTCATCGGCTGGCACGTGCCGGCCCTCTATTAGCGCACGGTGGACTCCGAGGGCGTTCACAGCCTTCAGCATTCCAGCTCTGCTGACGGCGCTGCTCTTCTGGTGGTCGGTTCTGCCCGGCGCATCGCTCCGTGGGCGCCACGGCGCTGCGATCCTGTCGCTCTTCTCCACGATGGTGTACACCGGCGGTCTTGGCGCGCTGCTGACGCTGGGACGCACGCTCTGGTACCCCGCGTACGGCGCGGCGTCGCCGCTCTGGGGCCTGACGCCGCTGGAGGACCAGCAGCTCGCCGGGCTCATCATGTGGGTGCCGGGTGGGGTCACGTATCTGCTCGCCACGCTGTGGCTCGTCGCGGAGTGGCTCCGGGTGTCGGAAGCGCGGGTCGTGAGCCGGGAGCGCGCGCGGGCGGCCTCGGCCGCTCTGCTGATCGTCGTGCTGCTGACGGGCTGCGATCGCAGCGGCGGCCTCGTGGGTCCGCCGCTCGACGGCATCGGAGCCCGCGCCTACGTGGCGGGGGTCCTCACCAACACGCCGCCGAACCTGACCCGCTGGATCCAGTCGCCGAGGGAAATCGACCCGCTCACCGCGATGCCGGACCTGAACGTGTCTCCCACAGATGCCCGGGACATTGCCGCTTTCCTTTATACGCTTCGCTGATGTACGCTTCGCTGAGCCACTTCGCCGGACGCACGCGGATGCGGTGGGGTCTCCGGCGGCCCATCGGAGCCCCGTGAGAAGGGTCACCGACTGCGGGGCGGAAGGTGATCAGCTTCCGTCATGACTGCTTCCGGCAAGCCGACGCGCCCTCCCGAATCCGGGGTAGCGCGCGACCCTCGTCCTCGCCAGATGGGCTGGCGCACTCGCGACATCCTGCGGGCCACGGCGATTGTCGCCGGCGTATACGTCGCGCTGCGGCTGCTCTGGGTCGGGCGCTCGGTTTTTCTCCTCGGCTTTCTCGGCGTGCTCTTCGGTCTGGCCCTCTCGGCCGGCGTGGATTACCTCCAGCGCATCAAGATTCCCCGGGCCCTGGGCGCGGTGTTGATCGTACTCACCCTGCTGGGGTCGCTCGTGGGCGTGGGAGCGCTGGCGGCACCCACCATCAGCGAGCAAGCCCAGGAGGTGCGGCGCCAGGTTCCACAGGTGCTCGACCAGGCGGAGCGGTGGATCGAGGCGCGGGGCATGGGTCAGCTGATCGACGGAGGCCCGGCCAAAGGGGAGGAGGGTGCCGAGAGTCAGGAGCGGCAGGGGGAGGCGGGTGAGAAGCAGCAAGTCGACATCCGGCGTACTTTGTCCCAGCAGCTCGCCCGAGCGAGCCAGCACTTCTTCTCCTTCTTTTCGTCCACGGTCGCCGTGCTCGGCGGCGCGATTCTGGTCATGTTCGTCTCGATCTTCGTCGCGGTCAATCCGACCATGTACCACGATGGGCTGATGCATCTCTTCCCCCATCGCAGCCGGCAAAGGGCGGGCGAGGTGCTGAGTGCCATCGCGGTCACGCTCCGCCGCTGGCTGGTGGCGCAGCTCATCGCCATGGTGCTGATTGGCGTGGTCACGGCCCTCACGCTCACCGCGCTGGGCGTCCAGGGCGCGTTCGCGCTCGGCATCATCGCCGGCATCCTCGAGTTCGTCCCGTACGTCGGCCCCATTCTGGCCGCGGTGCCCGCCGTGGCGATGGGCCTGCTCGACGGGCCGGAGAAGGCGCTCTACGTGGTCCTCGCGTACGTCGCGATCCAGCAGCTCGAGAGCGGCGTCCTCCAGCCGATCCTGATGAAGGAGGGACTCGACATTCCCCCGGTCCTCACGATTCTCGGCCAGGCGCTGCTCGCGCTGATCTTCGGATTCATGGGACTGCTGGTGGCGGTACCGATTCTCGGGGCGGTGATGGTGCCGGTGAAGATGCTCTACGTCCGCGACGTGGTGGGCGACGAGGTCAGTGTCCCTCAAGCGAATTCGGATCGGGAGGAGGAGGACGAGGACGAGGACGACGGCTGATGCCGAGCGGGCTCCTCGCGATCGTGCTCCTCCCGTTTGCGGGGAGCCTGCTGCCGTTCCTGGCCCGGCGCCTCGGGTGGGGACCCACGGCCACCACCTGGATCGCCGCCGCGGGCCCCCTGGCGGGCGTGGCACTGCTCGCGGGATACGCCCCGGGAGTCATCGCCGGCGGGGTCGTGACGGCCCGCTGGCCCTGGGTACCGGCCCTCGGCCTGGATTTGAGCCTGCGCCTCGACGGCCTTTCCCTCCTGTTCGCACTCCTGGTGTTGGGGATGGGGCTCCTGATTGTGCTCTATGCCCGGTACTACATGGGCGAAGCCGATCTCACCGGCCGGTTCTTCCCGTTGCTGCTGCTCTTCATGGGCTCGATGACCGGGCTGGTGCTGGGCGGCAATTTGCTCCTGCTCGCCGTCTTCTGGGAGCTGACCAGCGTCAGCTCATTCCTGCTGATCGCCTATCACACCGGCAGTCAAGTCGCCCGACGCGCGGCGCGCATGGCGCTCGTCGTGACCGGCGGCGGCGGGTTGGCGCTGCTCGGCGGGCTCCTGCTGCTCGGCGCGATCGCGGGCACCTACGAGCTGGAGGGGGTGCTCGCCGCGGGTGAGCGGGTGACGAGCCACGCGCTGTATCCGCCCATGCTCGGGCTGATTCTGCTCGGCGCGTTCACCAAGTCGGCGCAGCTGCCGTTCCACGTCTGGCTTCCCGAGGCCATGGCGGCACCGACGCCGGTCAGCGCCTACCTGCATTCCGCCACGATG
>JACDHV010000090.1 GCA_013820855.1 Gemmatimonadales bacterium
CCACCGCTCCACCCCCACGTCAGCCCCCGAGCACGGTGTCGAGCTGATGCTCGCGGTGGCCCCCGGTGAGCTTCAGGAAGAGGTCCTCGAGGCTCAGGTCGCCCGACGCGGTCTGCCGCCGCAGATCGGCCATCGTGCCGTTGGCCGCGACCCGCCCCTTGTTCACGATCGCGATCCGGTCACACATGATCTCGGCGATCTCGAGCGTATGCGTGCTCATGAGCACGGTGCCGCCCCGGTCCACGAACTGCCGGAACAGATCCTTGAGCAGCCGGGCACTCCTCGGGTCGAGCCCCACCATCGGCTCGTCCACGATGATCAGGTCGGGTCGATGAACCAGCGCGCCGCAGATGATGAGCTTCTGCCGCATGCCGTGGCTGTACGCCTCGGTGAGCTCGTGCTTCCACTCGGTGAGATCGAAGATCTCCAGCAGCTCGTCGATC
This sequence comes from Gemmatimonadales bacterium, assembly GCA_013820855.1. Taxonomy (GTDB): domain Bacteria; phylum Gemmatimonadota; class Gemmatimonadetes; order Gemmatimonadales; family GWC2-71-9; genus CAVVWJ01. Next base: position 444 of record JACDHV010000090.1, read on the forward strand.
CGGCGCTCGACCGGGGCGCCGTCCTGGCCGTACAGCGCGGCGGCGAAGCGGAGGAACTCGCCCCCGGTGAGCTTGTCGTAGACGAAGGGTCTGTCGGGGATGAAGCCGATGCGGGCCTTCGCCTCGAGCGGGCGCGCCAGCATGTCCACCCCGCCGACCACGACCGATCCGCTGGTGGGCTGGAGGATGCCGGCGATCATCCGCATGGTCGTGGTCTTGCCGGCGCCGTTCGGCCCCAGGAGGCCGAAGAGCTCGCCCCGCGGCACCTCGAGACTGATACCGGCCACAGCGGTGAACTTGCCGTAGCGCTTCGTCAGGTCGGTCAGCCGGATCACGCCGTCCTCCGTACGATGGCTTCCACCGCGTCTCGCTCCTCCGGTCGCTCGACCACGATACAGAGCTCGGCCGGGTGGTCCGCGCCGCCCGGTCGAGGAAACGTCTCCACCAGCAGGGTGGCGGATTGCTCCAGGCTGAGCGGCCCCCCATCGGCGCCGACCAGCGGCGCCCCGATCCGGCCCAGCCCCCAGGCGCCCGCCCGCTGCCACGCGGAGACGAGGGCCCGCCGAACCGTGACCGGCGTGACCGGGAAGGCCGAATCCCGGATGACCACGTGGATCACGAATGGTGCCACGAGATCGCCCCCGCCGGTGACCACCGCCGCCCCCGCCTCCAGCGGCGCGGTCACCCGGTGTTCCTCGGCGAAGCGCGGTCCGGCCGAGTGGTCGAGGCGGGATGTGGCGGCGGCCAGCGGCTCGAGCGACTCGCCGGCCGGGCGCAGCACGGCATCCACCCGCACCGACGCCAGATCGTCCACCACCACGGTGATCACAGGTCCTGCAACTCTCTGCTCCGCTGGTACATCTCCCGCGCCTCGTCCGGCCGCCCCAATCGGTCGAGCACGCGCCCGCGCAGGTGATAGACCTTGCCATCCCGCGGCGTGGCCTCGAGTGCACGATCCAGCACCGCGATCGCTCCCGCCAGGTCGCCCAGCAGGTTGAGGGCCTCGGCGAGATAGTAGAACACCCGGCCGTTGGCCGGCTGGAGCTCGAGTGACTTGGTGAAGTGGGCCGCAGCCTCCGAGGCGAGGCCCTTTTGCCAGAAGAGCTGGCCCAGCTCGAAGTGGGCCGCGCCGTGCGATGCCTGCAGCCGCAGCACGCCGCGCAGGTCGGCCTCCGCGTCACGGTAGCGGCGAAGGCGCCGCAGCAGGGTGCCGCGGAGCAGCAGCCAATCGATCTGGTCGGGCGCCGAGCGCAGGCCGGCGGAGAGGGTGTTGACGGCCTCTTCCAGCTGCTCGCCGCGCTCGAGCAGCTGGGCAAAACGGAGCCGCGCCTCCACGTGTGCCGGACTCGCCGCGAGCAGCTCGCGGTACAGGGCCGCGGCCTGGTCGGGGGTGGCTGCGGCGCCGGCGCGCTCGAGCAGCAGTGCCGCCGCTCCAGCGTAATCGTCGGGGGATGTCGTCATGAGGGCCCGTGTATGGTAGAAGCAGGCCGGCGAAACCGGAACCCGTTGACCCCCGGCCTTGGCTTCGGGTACCTTTCGGGGCTATGGCTCAGGATTACCTGGTGGTGCGCGGCGCCCGCGAACACAACCTCAAGAACATCTCCGTCGCCATTCCCCGCAACCGCCTCACCGTCATCACCGGGCTCTCGGGCTCCGGGAAGTCGTCGCTCGCCTTCGACACGATCTACGCGGAGGGGCAGCGTCGCTACGTGGAGTCGCTGTCGGCCTATGCCCGGCAGTTCCTGGGCCTCATGGAAAAACCCGACGTGGACGCGATCGAGGGGCTGTCCCCCGCCATCTCGATCGAGCAGAAGACCACGGGGCAGAACCCCAGGTCAACGGTCGGTACGGTCACCGAGATCTACGACTACCTCCGCCTCCTCTGGGCGCGGGCCGGTGTCCCGCACTGCCCCAACGACGGCACCCCGGTCACCCGGCAGAGCGCGGCGCAGATCACCGAAACTGTCCTGGGCTGGCCGGAAGAGACCCGGATCGAGGTCCTCGCTCCGATGGTGCGCGGCCGCAAGGGCGAGTTCCGCGATCTCTTCGAGGACGTCCGCAAGCGCGGCTTCGTTCGGGTGAGGGTGGACGGCAAGACCTTCGACCTCGGCGAGGTCCCGGCGCTCAATCGGCGGCAGAACCACGACATCGCCGTAGTGGTCGACCGGCTGGTGGTCCGGCCGACGGACCGGGGCCGGCTCAACGACTCGATCGAGACGGCGCTGAAGACGGCGGACGGTCTCGTGGAGGTGGCGCGACACGACGAGCCGGAGCGCCGGGTCGTGTTCTCGGAGCGCTTCGCCTGCCCCGTCTGCGGTCTCTCCCTGCCCGAGCTGGAGCCGCGGCAGTTCTCCTTCAATTCGCCGTTCGGGGCCTGTCCCGACTGCCACGGGGTGGGTACGCGGCGCGAGGTGAACGCCGAGCTTATCCTGGGCGATCCCAGCATCTCGATCCTCGAGGGTGTGATCCTTCCCTGGGGGGAGCCCTCCGGCTACCTGAGGAAGGTGGTGCTGCCGACGCTGGCGAAGGCGTTCAAGTTCGATCTGAATGCCCCCTGGGGGGAGCATAGCGAGGACGCCAAGCAGGCGTTGCTCCATGGGGCACCTGGCCGGTTCCGATTCCAGACCGACGGTGCCCGGGGCCGCGGCGAATACGAGAGCGAGTGGGAGGGCGTGCTCCGGAACGTCGAGCGCCGCTACCGCGAGTCGAGCAGCGACGCCGTGCGGATCTCGCTCGAGGAGTTCATGATCGAGCAGCCGTGCCAGACCTGCGGCGGAAAGCGGCTCAAGGCGGAGAGCCTGGCGGTCCTGGTGAACGGCCGGAGCATCGGCGACGTAGTGGACCTGCCGGTGGAGCGCGCGCTGAAGTTCTTCGAAAGCGTGCCGCTCAGATCCAATGGCCGCCAGGGTCTCGATCCCGATATCGCGGGGCCGATTCTGAAGGAGGTCGGCGACCGCCTGCGATTCCTGCGCGATGTGGGCCTGGAATACCTGACCCTGGGTCGGGGCGCCACCTCGCTTTCGGGAGGCGAGACCCAGCGGATCCGCCTCGCCACCCAGATCGGCTCCCGCCTGGTGGGAGTCCTGTACATCCTCGACGAGCCGAGCATCGGGCTCCACCAGCGAGACAACGAGCGGCTCCTCGCCACGCTGCGGGGCCTCCGGGATCTCGGCAACACCGTAATCGTGGTCGAGCACGACGCCGAGACCATCGAGGCATCCGATCACGTGATCGACCTGGGCCCCCGGGCAGGCCGGTTCGGCGGCGAAGTGGTGGCCGAGGGAACCGTGGCGGACATCCGGGCCCATCCGACGTCGCTCACGGGCCGGTATCTCCGCTCCGAGCTCCGGGTGCCGGTGCCGCCCGGCCGGCGCCAGGCGGCGCGGGGTCATCGGCTCCGCGTCGTCGGGGCGCGGGCCAACAATCTGCAGAACCTCACGGTGGACCTCCCGCTCGGCCTCTTCGTGGCGATCACCGGGGTGTCGGGCTCGGGCAAATCCACCCTGGTGACCGATATCATCTATCAGTCGCTGGCGCGTCATTTTTACCGTGCCAAGGTGATCCCGGGGGCCCACACCCGGCTGGAAGGGCTCGACCGCATCGACAAGGTCATCGACATCGACCAGAGCCCGATCGGCCGTACGCCCCGATCCAATCCCGCGACGTACACCGGGCTCTTCACGCCGATTCGGGAGCTGTTCACCCAGCTGCCCGACGCCAAGCTCCGTGGCTATGGCCCCGGGCGGTTCTCCTTCAACGTGAAGGGCGGCCGCTGCGAGGGCTGCCAGGGCGATGGCCTGGTGAAGATCGAGATGCACTTCCTCCCCGACGTGTACGTGCCCTGTGAGGTGTGCAAGGGCCGGCGATACAACAGGGAGACGCTGGAGGTGCGCTACAAGGGCCGGAGCATCGCCGACGTGCTCGACCTCACCGTCGCCGACGCCCTCGAGTTCTTCGGCAACCAGCGCCGCATCGCCGAGAAGCTCGAGCTGCTGAACGACGTCGGCCTCGGCTACATCCACCTGGGCCAGGCGGCGACGACGCTATCGGGCGGGGAGGCCCAGCGGGTGAAGCTCGCCACCGAGCTCGCCAAGCGCGATACCGGCCGCACGCTGTACATCCTGGACGAGCCCACGACCGGCCTCCACTTCGAGGACGTGCGGCTGCTGCTCGAGGTGTTGCACCGGCTGGTGGACAAGGGGAACAGCGTGGTCGTGATCGAGCACAACCTCGACGTGATCAAGACCGCCGACTGGATCGTGGACCTGGGTCCCGATGGAGGCGAGAAGGGCGGGAGAGTCGTCGCGGAGGGCACCCCGGAGGACGTGGCGGGCGCCGATGGCAGCCACACCGGGTGGTTCCTGCGCCGGGTGCTGCCGCTCGTGTCAGCCTGAGCGCGGAGTCTCGAACCTCGGCTCCTGGGCGGCGGGGTCCACCGTGAAGCGGATCCACATCCCGCTCAGGCCATGCCCGGGCACGCCGCAGAAGATGCGATAGCTCCCGCTGTCCGGCGCGGTGAACCGCATGACATCCGTCGCCTCCTGTGGCAGTCCCTCGACCACTTTGCTGGTGTATGCCCTCGGAATCGCAGGCTCACCGCCCATGTTGGGCATGGGGGCCTTGTCCGCGATGAGCTCGGCGCTGTGCGGCGTGCCGTCCTTCTGGATGAAGTTCATCACCACCGAGACGCCCGGGGGAACCACCAGGTTCGCCTCGCCGTCGATGTACCCATTGAAGTTGAAGGGACTTTTGGCGCCCTCGCCGCCGGCGATCAGCTCGAAGGTGACCGTCCTCGTGGCCGCATCCCACGCCAGATACTTCGAGTCCTGGGCCACCGCTCCTGACGGCAGGAGCGCCAGCAGCAGAAGAGCAGCGATCAACGGACTGGAGCCTGCGGATCGGGCCATTACAATCCTCTCGTCTGATCGGACCGAAGGGGCCGTGAAACCTCACGGCCCCTTCATCCGAATGGTGTGCCCGTCCCCGGGCAGCGATCTGTCGGAAAGCTACAGGCATTCGCGCCAAAGGGGTATCCTTCCCACGGTCCGCCATCACCCTCGACCCGAGTTTCCACAGTGAAACGCTCTTTCATCCTGGTGTTCCTCGCCGCCTCGATCGTCACTTCCACTACGGCGGCGCAGCAAACCGACCCCTCCCGCCTGACGGTACAGCGAATCTACGGCTCGCCCGAGTTCGCGGCGCAGCCGTTCGGGCCCTCACGCTGGATCGCGGACGGATCGGCCTACACCACGCTGGAGCCCCCCGCGGAGGGTCCGGGACGGGAGATCGTCAGGTACGACGTCGAGCGGGAAGCGCGTGAGATCCTCGTGGCGGCCCGGGAGCTGGTGCCCGAGGGTGCCGACGGGCCACTGGACATCGAGGATTACGCCTGGTCGCCGGACGGCAGGAAGGTGCTCGTCTTCACCAACACCCAGCCGGTCTGGCGGCTCAACACCAGGGGCGACTACTGGGTGCTGGACAGGGACAGCGGCGAGCTGAGAAGATTGGGCGGCACCGAGGCGAAGCCATCGACGCTCATGTTCGCCAAGTTCGCGCCCGACGGCGGCAGGGTCGCCTATGTCCGGGAGAACAATCTCTACGTCGAGGATCTCGCCACCGGCGCGATCTCCGCTCTCACCACGGACGGGTCCCGCACGCTGATCAACGGCACCTTCGACTGGGTATACGAAGAGGAGCTGATGGACTATTACGCCGACGGCTGGCGATGGAGCCCGGACGGGCGCAGCATCGCCTACTGGCAGCTCAACGCCGACTCGGTGAAGAACTTCTACCTCGTCAACAACACCGACTCGATCTACTCGACGGTCACTCCGGTCCAGTATCCCAAGGTGGGCGAAACCAACTCCGCCGCCCGCGTGGGCGTGGTGGGCGCGGCCGGCGGGCCGACCCGTTGGCTCCAGATTGACGGCGACCCCCGGAACAACTACATCGCCCGGATGGATTGGGCCGCCTCATCCGACGAGGTGGTCCTCCAGCGGCTCAATCGGCGGCAGAACCGGAATGAAGTGATGCTGGGCGACGCGAGGACGGGACGTGTGCGTACCGTCCTGGTCGAGCAGGACAGCGCGTGGGTCGACCTCGTGGACGACTTCGTGTGGCTCGACGGCGGCAAGAGCTTCACCTGGGTGAGCGACCGCGACGGGTGGAACCACGTCTACGTGGTCTCCCGCGACGGAAAGCAGATGCGGCTGGTCACCAAGGGCGAGTACGACGTGCTCGAAGTCGCGGCGATCGATTCCAAGGGCGGATGGCTGTACTACATCGCGTCGCCCGACAACCCGACGCAGCGCTACCTGTTCCGCACCCGGCTCGACGGCAAGGGGAAGCCCGAGCGCCTGAGCCCCGCCCGCGAGACGGGCACCCACGCCTACGACATGGCGCCCAATCACCGCCACGCCATCGAGACGTATTCCAGCCTGGGCAATCCGCCCATCATTCGGCTGGTGCGCCTGCCGAGCCACCAGCCGCTCAGGACGCTGGTGGACAACCAGCGGCTCCGGTCCAAGGTCGCCACCCTCAGCCGGGCGCCGGTGGAGTGGCTCACCGTCGAGGCCGAGGACGGGCTGAAGATGCCCGGCGTGCTGCTCAAGCCGGCGGACTTCGATTCGAGCCGGAAGTACCCGCTGCTCTTTTTCCTCTACGGCGGCCCCGGCCACGCGGAGGTCACCGACCAGTGGGGCGGCTACTACCTCTGGCACACCATGCTGACCCAGAAGGGCTACCTGGTGGCCATCGTGGACAACCGGGGCACCCCGGCTCCGCTCGGCAAGCGGTTCCGCAAGGCGATCTACGGGCAGATGGGGGTGATCGAAACCCGGGATCAGGCCGTGGCCGCCAAGGCGCTGCTCAGCCGGCCGTATGTGGATCCCGATCGAGTCGGCATCTGGGGCTGGAGCTACGGCGGGTTCATGGCGCTCAACGCCCTGTTCCAGCACCCCGACATCTATCGGACTGCCGTCGCCGTTTCGCCGGTGACCCACTGGGCACTGTACGACAACGTCTACACCGAGCGGTTCAACGGGCTGATCACCGATAATCGCGAGGGCTACGATCGCGGGTCGCCGCTGAGCTACGTCAAGGGGATGCGCGGCAACCTCCTGCTGGTCCACGGGGGAGGGGACGACAACGTGCACTTCCAGAACTCGGAAATGCTGATCAACGCGCTGGTGGCCGCCAACCGGCCGTTCGAGATGATGCAGTACCCGAATCGCACCCACTGCATCTGCCAGGGCAAGGGCACCCAGGCTCACGTCTTCGACCTCATCACCCGCTTCCTGGACCGCACCCTGATGGGGGCGCCCCGCAGGGGCCCCGCGCAGGAGCGGGCGGCCGCGGGGCAGTAGCGGCCCGCTCATGGCGACCAGCGTAACCCCGCCCTAGATTGGGAAGCTCACTCCCCGCCGGAGCTTCCCATGACCTACGAGGACATCATCGCGTTGCTCGGCTACGCTGGTGGGCACGAGCAGCCCGTCCGGATCACCACCTCCGACCGGACCGAAGTCGTCGGGATCCCGATGAGCGTGGACACCGATGTCACCGCAAACGAGGTCTACCTGCGCCCCGCCGGCAGCGCCGACACCGAGATCGCGGTGTCGCTCGGCGCGATCGAGGCCGTGGAGCTGGTCTGATCCGTCCCCCACGGAATTCGTTTCTCCCTGAAACACTGCCGGGGTCCCGCCCGTAGAGGGCGGCCGGAGGCAACGGGAAATGGATATGGAAGGCATACTGGCGATCACATTGATCTTCGGAGGGGGCACCGCCTTCCTCCTTTCGATCAGTCCCATCGGCAAGGCCATCGCCGAGCGCATCAGGTCGCACGGCGCCCAGCCGATGCACGATCCCGAGCTGCTGGCGGAGGTGGACTCCCTCCGGCGCGACGTGTTGGAGCTCCAGGAGCGGGTGGATTTCGCCGAGCGGCTCCTGTCCCAGACCCAGGAGCGACCCCAGGTAGCCAAGGGAGGGCTGCAATCGTGATCCAGGATCCCGTACCTCCCATACCCCCCATGCCCCCGCATCCGTTCGACCCGAACCTCATCTGGCTCAACGACGGGGGACCCCCGGCCATCGTCATGATCGTGTTCCTTGGCTTGCTGGCCACCACGATCATCCTCTGGCCGGTCATGCGGGCCTTCGCTCGCCGGCTGGAAGGCAAGGGGGCAGGCGACCCGGCGCTGCACGCGGAGATCGAGCAGCTCCAGCATCGCCTCGGCGAAGTCGACTCCCTCCATCAGCGGGTGGCCGAGCTCGAAGAGCGGATCGACTTCACCGAGCGGATGCTCGCGCGCAGCCAGCCGCCGGCGGCGCTACCCGCCGCCGAGACCCAACGGTGAGCGTGGCCCAGGCCGTACCACTGCCGCCCGCGCCGCCGCCGCCGCCCGGCTCCGAGATGTCGGTGACAGGGAGCCTCGAGGGCATCGCGGCGGTGGTGTTGCTGCTGGGCGCGGGGCTCATTCTCGCCGCGCTCATCTGGCCGCCCATCCGGGCATTCGCCCGCCGGATCGGGGGCGCTGCCCCCGAGCGGCGCGGTGCCGGCCGAGCAGGAAGGACTGCGTGAGCGGGTGCGCCAACTCGAGGAGATGCAGCCGCGGATGGCGGAGCTCGAGGAGCGGGTCGATTTCACCGAGCGGATCGTGGCGCAGGCGCGTGAGCCCGATAGGCTCCAGCGATAGGAGGGCGGAAGCGTGAACTCAGCCGAAGCGCTCGCGTTCATCGCGCTCGCGTTCGTGATCGTGAAAATCTTTGGCCCCATGGCGGTGGCGATCGGCCACCGGATCCGTGGAGGCACGGGCGGCGCGCCGGATCATCGGCTGGCCGTGGAGGTCGACGAGCTGCGGACTCGATTGGCCGAGGTGGAGGAGCGATTAGATTTCGCGGAGCGGCTCCTCGCGCGTGGAGCGCAGGCGGACCAGATTCCAGGGGGAGCTCAGCGATGATCACCCGGGACGACATCCAGTCGTGGCTCGAGCGACTCGACGGCGGAAGCTCGACGGTGATGGAGATCGAGCCGAACCTCTGGCTCACCCGCACGCCCGACGATGCCGAGGTCGTCGTCCACTACGCGCCTCCGGTGGTGATTCTGCGGGTCCGGGTGATGGAGCTCCCGGCCAGCGAGCCGCGGCGCGGCGAGCTGTTCCGCCAGCTTCTGGAGTACAACGCGCGGGACCTGGTGCACGGGTCCTACGGTCTCGAGGGCGACCACGTGGTGCTGACCGATACGCTCGAGCTGGAGAACCTGGACTTCAGCGAGTTCGAGGCGAGCTTCGACTCGATGACGCTGGCGCTCGCCTCGCACCTCGGCGCCCTCGCGCCCTACCGCGAAAGGTGACCCTTCATGGGAATCTTTGATCGCTTCTCGTCACTGCTGCGGTCGAACATCAACGACCTCATCTCCAAGGCCGAGAATCCGGAGAAGATGCTCAACCAGCTGATCGTCGACATGAAGACCCAGCTGGCCAAGGCCAAGCAGCAGGTCGCCTCCGCCATCGCCGACGAGAAGAAGCTGCAGTCCGATGCCGACGCGATGAGGAAGCAGGCCGACGACTGGGAGCGCCGGGCGATGCTGGCGGTGCAGGAGGGCAGGGACGAGCTCGCCAAGCAGGCGCTCGGCCGGTACAACGAGCTTCTCCAGGGAGCCCAGCAGCTTCACGAGACGTGGCTCAAGCACAAGGCCGAGACCGAGGCGCTCAAGCTGTCGCTGCGCCAGCTCAACGACAAGATCGAAGAGGCCAAGCGGAAGAAGAACATCCTGGTCGCCCGCGCCAAGCGGGCCGAGGCGCAGCAGCGCATCCAGGAGACGATGTCGGGCCTGTCCGACAAGAGCGCCTTCGAGTCGTTCGAGCGGATGACGGAGAAGATCGAGGCCAACGAGCGGAAGGCGATCGCCGCGGCCGAGATCCAGGAGGAGTTCTCGGGGGACCGCCTCGTCAGGCAGTTCGACGCGCTGGAGTACAAGGGAAGCTCCGATCAGCAGCTCCTGGCGCTGAAGCAGCGGATGGGCCTGCTGCCTGGGGGTGCCGGCAGCCAGAACCGGCAGCTCAACCGCGGCGCGGAGGACGTCCACGACGCCGAGGTGATCGAGGAAGGCGAGACGGGGAAGTCCTGAGTCGCGCGGGACAGGTGCCGCGCCGCCACCCTGCGCCGCACGCGAAGGGGACCATCTACGGTGGTCCCCTTCGCGTCGTTCGGGCCGACACCTGACTCCCTTGCGACGTTCACTATATTGCACCGCCTCTATCCCCACGGAACATGACCGCACCGCGCCACCTCATCATCGCCGACGGCGACTTCGGGCCCATGACCTCGAAGACCGCCAACTCCATCATCCGGTACCACCCCGAGCGCACCGTCGCGGTGCTCGACCGGCAGCACGCCGGGCAGGTCGTGCAGGACGTCCTGGGGTTCGGGGGCGCCATCCCGGTGGTCGGGTCGATGCGCGAGGGACTCGTCCTCGGGCCGACCTCGATTCTCATCGGCATCGCGCCCAAGGGCGGCCAGTTGCCCGGCGAGTGGCGCGCGTGGCTGGGCGAGGCGCTCGACGCCGGGTGTGACATCTGGAACGGACTGCACAACTTTCTCGCCGACGACCCGGTTTTGGCCGCCAAGGCTCGGGCCACGGGACGCACCCTGCACGACCTCCGGCGCCCGCCGGCCGATCTTCCGATCGCGTCCGGGCTCGCCAAATCGGTGGCCCCGCTGGTCGTTCTCACCGTGGGGACCGACTGCAACGTGGGAAAGATGACGGCGCAGCTCCAGCTCACCCGCAAGCTCGAGGAGCGGGGGATCCGCACCCGCTTTGTGCCCACCGGACAGACGGGCATCATGCTTGAGGGATGGGGCATCGCGGTGGACGCGGTGGTGGCCGACTTCGTCGCGGGTGCGGCGGAATGGCTGACGGTGGAGGGAAGCAGGAACGCGGATGTGGTGCTGGTCGAGGGGCAGGGGAGCATCAACCATCCCGGCTACTCGGGCGTCACCGTCGGTCTACTGCATGGATCCTGCCCCGACGCGATGGTCCTGTGCCACCAGTCCAGCCGCCAGTACATCGGCGACTACCGGGAGGCGGCGTGGCTCCGCATCCCGCCGCTGTCCCACTACGTGAGCCTGTACGAATCCCTGGGTGCCGCGGTGCACCCGACCCGGGTGATCGGCATCTCGCTGAACACCTACGACCTGAGCGACGTCGAAGCGCGGCGGGCATGCGAGCGCGCCCAGCAGGAGACCGGTCTGCCGGCGACCGACCCCATCCGGTTCGACGCCGCCCCCCTCGTGAACGCAATCGCCGACGAGCGAAGCCGCTACCTGCGCACCCGGAAGGCGCTGTAGGCTCGATGAAGCCTCCCTGGGAATCACCCCTCGAACGATGGCTGGAGGCCGGGCTGATCGGCGAAGACGCTGCCGCCGGCATCCGCGCCTGGGAGCGGGGCCGGCTGGGGAGGACCTCACTGCGGTGGCCCGCCTGGCTGGCCCTCGCCCTCGGCGGCCTTCTGCTTGGCGCCGGGATCCTGCTGGAGCAGGCCCGGCAACGGCTCATCGCCAAGGCACGGGAGCCCGTGACAGGGGACTTCATCGGTTGACCGCTTTCCGGGCCGGGATCGTCCTGGCGGCCGTCCACGTCCTGCTGGTCGAAGCCCTCGGTCTCAAGCTGCTGGCCGACCGGGCCCGACTTCCTCGCGCCTGGGTTCGCACGCTTCCGTTCGATCCCGACCTTCCCATCCGCGGCCGCTACGTGCGCCTTGGGCTGGAAGTTCCGCTCGCTGGAAGGACCGGCCGCGCGCGAGCCGGCGAATACCGCAGGGTGAGACTCGAGACCGCGGGAGATCGGGTGGAGGGTGTCCTCGACGAGGGGGGCCCGGTACGCGCTCGCCTCGATTCGACCGGGGACGGGCTCGCGGCAACCTGGACGAGCCGGTCGCATTCTTCATTCCGGAGCACGTGCCCGATCCGTCCGTCCGGCTGGCCGGCGAGGAACTCTGGGCCGAGGTCACCGTGCCGCGCGCCGGGCCCCCCGTCCGATCCGTCTCGCGGCGCGCCGCGCCGGCCCCCTGAGGCCCC
>JACDHV010000091.1 GCA_013820855.1 Gemmatimonadales bacterium
GCGCTACCTCGATGGCGACGCCGTGCTGGAGACGGTGGCGGGACGGCGCGCGACGCCGGAGACCTCGATGGACATGGAGAGCGCCATCGCCCGCCTCCCCGACGGCGCCCGGCAGATTTTCGTGCTTCACGATGTCGAGGGCTACCGGCACGAGGAGATCGCAGAGATGCTGGGGCTGGCGACCGGCACCTCGAAGTCGCAGCTCCACCGGGCCCGCATGGCGCTCAGGCAGCACCTCGACCGATAGGAGACACTCGATGAGCGACCGGTGGACCGAGCGGCTGTCCGAATACCTGGACGGCGAGCTGCCCGAGACGGATCGGGCAGCCCTGGAGGCGCACCTGGATACCTGCGCGGCATGCAGCGAGACGCTGGTCGGCCTCCGCCGGCTCGTGCTGCGGGCCCGCTCCCTGGAAGACCGCCCGCCCGCCCGGGACCTCTGGTCCGGGATCGCCGATCGGATCGGCGCCGTCCCGCGCCGGCGCCGGCTCACCTTCTCCGTGCCGCAGCTCCTAGCCGCCGGCGTCGCGCTCGCGGTGCTCTCGGGAGGGAGCGCGTGGATGCTCCATCCCGATGCAACGGGGGTCGCGGCGGTGCGGCTCGACTCCGCTCCCTCGGGGGTGGTCCCGGTCGTAGCGGGGGGCTCCACGAGCGAGACCGCACGAAGCTACGACGCCGCCGTGCACGACCTGGAGCGCGTCCTCGCCGAGGGCCGTGGCCTGCTCGACACCGCCACAGTGCGGGTGCTGGAGCAGAACCTCGCCCTGATCGACGGGGCGATCGCCCAGGCGCGGCGAGCGGTGGCGGCCGACTCCGCCAATGTCTACCTCAACACCCATCTGGCCGAGACGATGCGGCGCAAGATCCACCTGCTCCGACAGGCGGCGGCGCTGGTCTCCGCGGTGAGCTGAAAGGACCTCGACATGCTTCTCCTACTGGCCCTGCTCCAGCAGATCGACTCGACCGTTCCCGCCGAGCGGGGACAGCGACTCGAGGTCAGCTCCTACGCGGGTGACATCTCGGTCAGGAGCTGGAACCGGAACGCCGTGCGGGTGACGGCGGATCAGGAGGGGCGAACCAGGGTGGAGATCGACCGCTCGCCGGGCTCGATCACCATCCGGACCGTGGGCCACCGCGGCGCGCCCCGGATGGTGGATCTGGTGATCACGGTACCCACGTGGATGCCGCTCGACATCTCCGGGGTCAATACCGACGTCAGTGTGGTCGGGGCTCGGGGCGCGGTGTCCGTGGAGACGGTGCAGGGAGACGTGGACGTGGACGGCGGCGAGGGGCTCGTGTCACTGCGCTCGGTGCAGGGCAGCGTCGCGCTCCGGGGCGCCAAGGGGCGTCTCGAGGTACACTCGGTGAACGAGGACGTGAGCGTCGGCAACAGCTCGGGCGAGGTCACCGCGGAAACGGTGAACGGCGACATCACCCTGCGCGCGGTCGATGCGAGCAGCGTGATGTCGAGCTCCGTGAACGGCGAGCTGACGTACGACGGCACCATCCGGAACGGCGGCCGCTACGCCTTTTCCACCCACAACGGAGACATCACCATCACCGTGCCCGAAGGGAGCAACGCCGCGGTATCGGTCTCGACCTTCAACGGCGAGTTCGCGTCGGAGTTCCCGGTGACGCTCACCGAGACCCGCAAGGGCAAACGGTTCAACTTCACCCTCGGCACCGGCAGGGCGCAGATGACGCTGGAATCCTTCCAGGGTACCATACGACTCGTGCGCCCCGGGAGCTCCCGGGACGCACGGGATCGCGACCACGATCGCGATCGTGACGACGACGGGTGAGCGTCAGAACGTGAGCGCGGCCACGTCGGTGGCGATCGCGGCGTGGTCGATCACCAGCGCGACCCGGCGATTCTCGATGCCTTGCTCTCCCGGCCCCTTGGCGCCGGGCACCACCTGACGATTGCGAACCTCACCGTAGCTCACCGCCCTGAGTCGGTCGGCCCCGAAGCCGCCGGCCGTCGCGAGATACTCCTGCACCGCCTGGGCGCGCCGGCGTCCGAGCTGCAGGTTGTAGGCGGCACTGCCCGACGGATCGGTGAATCCCTCGACCGTCACCAGCGCGCCCGGGTAGTACTCGGCGACGACCGTGGCGAACCGGTCGAGCACCGGACGGTCGCCCTCGCGCAGCTCGCTGCTGGCGAAATCGAAGTGAACCGGAACGTTGAACTTCAGCATCCCGCGTACTCTCTCGATGCTCACCGTGTACTCGCCGCGAAACGCCTGCAGCTCCTGCTCGAGCGCGTCGAGCCGAGCATTCTGCTGGGCGACGGCCTGGTTGGTGGAGTCGAGCCGGCTCGCGACCGCCTGGTCGCCCGCCTGCATCTCCTGGCGGAGTTTGGCCACTTCGCTGTTGAAATCCTCCTGCTTCACCTTCGCGGCGCATCCGGCCAGACCGACCACCATCGCGAGCGCACCGAGCGACATGGCTGTCCGGCGGCCCTGACGAGTAGACATCGGCTCCCCCTTTGCTCGAGGACTGATGATCCCTGCAGACGCGGCGGCTCGCGGACCCGCGACACGAGCCCTACGGAATGACATCGCCTGCGGCTGATTTAGGAAGAAACGGCCCTCCAATATGCGGCTCCGCTCACCCACGAACTGTGATCTATCTCACTGGAGCTCGAGCAGCTCCACGTCGAACACCAGGGTCGCCGCCGGCGGAATGACCGGAGGGCTGCCCGTTGGCCCGTAGCCCAACTCCGGTGGAATCACCAGCTTACGACGTCCGCCGACCTTCATCCCCGCCACCCCCTGATCCCACCCGGCGATCACCTGGCCGCCGCCCAGCGGGAAGGAAAAGGGCTGCCCGCGATCCCGGCTGCTGTCGAACTTGGTTCCGTCGGTGAGCCATCCGGTGTAATGCACCACCGCGATCTGGCCCGGGGTCGCCTCGGGTCCCGTGCCGGTGGCCATCTCCTGGTACTGGAGACCGGATGCGGTCTTGGTCAACGCGGCGGAATCGATTTCAAACCCGGAGGCCGCGGCGCCTCCCCGAGCCTCGCCGTCCCCGCTGCAGGCGAGGAGGAAGAGCGCGAGCAGGGCCACGCTGGAGGGACGCATGGTGCACCTCGGTGAGTGTGGTGGATGGCTGTGCGGGATTCTGTCTGCGACGAAGCCGACCGTGAGGTCGGCTTCGTGCCCATCGGGACGGCGGGATTTGAACCCGCGACCCCTGCAACCCCATTGCAGTGCGCTACCGGGCTGCGCCACGTCCCGTCGTGCGGGACGGAAGTGTAGTTGGACGGCCCGGAACTCGGTAGGTCCCTAGGCGGACGTCCAATCGCTGCAGGTGCAGTGTGACCGGTCCCACCTCGTCCCCCGTCACCCCGCTCCAGTACTGATCTGTGTCTCCCGGGGGCCGGAGGGCCGACGCGAGCTTCGGGTAGGGGGCCATCGCCCCTTCCGGCCCGGCATTTGCCTAATGGGATACCGCGCAGTGGTCCGGAGACCAACCGAGGAGCGGGTTATGAGCCTACAGGATGGGCGACCCTGGGAGGGAGAAGGAGATCTGCCCTGGGACACGCCGGACGCGGAATGGGAGCCCGCCGACACCGGGGCGTGGCGGGGAGATCTCCACCTCGACGACTGGCCCGAGAGCCTGGCGGGTCCGGAATACTGGCTCTACAAGAATCTGGAGGAGGAGTAGGCCTGCGGAACCGAAAACAGACGTTTCGAGAGGGGTCGGGGGTCTCCCGATCCCTCTTCATTTTTCGTACCCGAAACAAACCCGAATCCACGATCGTATAACCCCATGGGAGCGGCGAAGATAGAAGCTCTTGACATGAGCTAAACCATTGGTATATTTCATTTTACGTATTCCCGGCCGGCCTGCTCCACCGTCTGGCCGGATGCCACTACCAGGGCGCTCGGTTCGGCCCGTGAACATAGAGCAGGAGTCGGAAATGTCGGAAGCGACACTCAATCCCACCGAGGTCCCGGCGGTGCCGGCGGCCCCCCAGTGGGACCCGTTTCAGCTGATGGATCGCATGGACGAAGAGGCTCTCCGGCGGGAGCTCGACGGAGTGGCCGCCAGCGAGTTGGTCTACGTGGTACAGGAGGGGGGTCAGGAGGTCGTCGGCCTCAGCAAGAGCGGGGTGGACGAGTGCTGCATGGCGCTGGTCTCGCAGGGGCAGGTGATTCGCGAGGAAAATCTGCAGTACGAACTGATCGGCGAGGGCGACGACCGCGAGGCGCTGTTCAAGGTCAAGGCGGCACGGTTCGCCGTCTCTCCCGCGGGGCAGGAGGTCCGGCTCGACCAGGTCATCGGCGTAAAGCGGCAGCCGCTCTACTACGACCCGTCACAGCTCGACCTCGACTCGCGCGTCCCCAGCAAGAAGTACCGCGGCAAGACCTATCGCGAGTTGCTGGAGTTCGCCGAAGGCCGCGATTACCTCGCATGGATGGCGGAGAACTTCGGCGAATCCGAGATCCGCGAGTTCGTGCGGCGCATTCTCGCCGGTGAAGAAGTGGTCGCGCAGCGCGGCCGGCAGCTCAACCCTCACTGGTATGAGGCCGGTGCCATGAAGGCGGCCAGAAACGCCCGCTTCCGGCTCATTCCGGGCAGCGTCCGTGCGCAGGTGATCGCCTCCGCCCGGCAGGCCGGTCAGGCTCGCGTGGTCGATGCGCAGGCCGGAACCCTTCGGGGTGTGGCCAAGGCGGTGCCGGTTCAGCCCGAGGCGGCCCCGGTGGCGGCCCCGGCTGCCGCACCGGTCGAGCGCTCGGAGGCAGTGAGCCGAGTGGGCCCCTACGCGCCCACCGAGAAGCAGGTCGCCTTCTATCAGCGTCTCGCCGAGTCGCCGGTGTTCTCCGAGGAGGAGCGGCGGGGGGCGCTGGAGTGGCTCGCGACCAAGGCCACTCGCCAGACGATCAAGGATCAGATCGACTGGCTCAAGCGGCAGGTCGAGACCCGCCGCTCGCACCGCGCGGGCGAATCGGCCGCGTAAGGAAGGCCAAGGCTTGAGCTACCACCTGCATCAGTCCCTCCGTACCCCGCACGCCCTAGAATCCCGACCCGATCCTGAGATACAGCCCGGTCCGCTCCGAGCTCTTCGCCAGCGACAGGCTGCCCATGTACGAGCGGTCGAGAAACGATGCCCAGACCCCGCCGCCGCCTGCGGCATGCCAGCGATCCGATGATTCGCCGTCCAGGAAGACCCGGCCCACGTCGGCCAGGCCAAGAATGCCGAAGTCCGCGGGCGCGAGGAAGTAGAACCTGGTGAGGAACAGTCGCAGCTCGCTCCCCGCGTAGACCGACGCGTCGCCCCCATACCTGTTCTGCCGGCCGAGCCGCACGGTCGATGCGTCGCCGATGAATGCCGCTTCCTGAAAGGGGAATCGGCCCCAGACCCGCTTGCCGCCCGCTCGGAATGCCAGGGTGGGCTCCAGCGGCAACGCCGGCGCGGCGACGAAGGTGGACGCCTCCGCGTGAAGCTCCCCGAACGACTCCTCCACGTCCAGAACGGAGGGGAAGTAGCTGCCGCCCAGCCTCAGCGTCAGACCCCGTGTCGCGCCCAACGGCTTGTCCCGGGTTTCCCGCCGGAAGCCGGCCACCGCGCCCAGCATGCCGAAATTTCCGGCCCCGTAGGTGAGCGGAGTGAGAAAGCGGTCCTCGTCGAAATCGGTGGACGAATAGCGGAGCCGGGGACCGACGCTCACCTCGCCGGCGCTTCCCACCGGCAGCGTGAGCGACGGCATGAGCGTGAGGTCCAGCTGCTCCACCCGGTAGAACTCGTCCGGTCCGTCGGCGCTCACTTCGTTGCCCAGGCCGTGAAAGCGGAGCACGTCGATTCCCGATGCCCGCGCGAGCAGCTCCGCCCGGAGCCTCGAATTCTCCGGAATCCACCTGGCGTTGAAGTCGGCGCGGCCGGTGGAGGCGCCGGTAGACCACCCGGCGCGCAGCCGGTACCGCTCGGCATAGGGGTCGCGACGGAAGCCGTACCGAGTCAGGGAGACCCCCGTCCCGGCGAAGATGCCGATGTCGGGCCCGGCCGCCAGCCATGTGACCGACAGCCAGCGGTCACCCCAGTCGCGGACCGCCGTGTCGCGGGGAGCGTACGGCGCTCGACTGACGGACACCTCTCCGCCCGGGAGGACCGAATCGATCTCCTCCTCGGTGTACATCGCGAGCTTGCCCCCGCGGGACGAGTCCACGACACGATCGGCACCCTTCCCCGGCAGCACCCGGACCCTGACGCCGCCACGCCCCTCGCCGCCCACCCGCACCCGGTCCGCGCCGTTGTGGAGTATCAGACGGACTTCCTTGGTCTCCTCGTGATCGAACCTGCGGCGGAAGTACGGCTTGTCGGCTTCCTCGGTCTCGTTCACGATCGCCAGCGACACCTCGGTGAACCGATCGTCCACCCGGTGCACCTCGGCGACCTCGGGCCGGTCGGTCCCATGCACGTCGACTTCGCCGGCCAGATGGCGGTAATACCGTGTCGCGGCCTCGCGCAGACCGTCGCGTCGCTTCCGAAGCGCGCCGACCAGGCGGGCGGAATCCAGGGGGACGTAGCTCGGCGGCAACCGCGCCGCGGCCGACTCGATGACCGCGTCGGTGAGGCGGGATTGGAGCGCCGCGGCGACGGAATCCCACACCGGCCGCTCCAGTGGAACCAGCAGCCAGCGATCGAGGTCGCGCCCGTTCCACGTCTGGCCCAGCATGCCAGCGTACGAGGGGCTGAAGTTCACCAGTTGCGGAGCGCTCGCGCGCGCCACGGTGAGCAGGAGGCCGTCGAAGCGGGCGAAGGCCTGGTCCCGGTCGCGTGGAATCGGGAGCCACACGCGGGGGCGGGCGTCGCCGAAGCGGGCCCAGCGCCACTGATCCGCATGGCGGTCCCAGTCGCCGATGAGTATGTCCACTAGCCGCGCGGTCAGGAACGCGCGCGCGTCCACCCGGTCGTTGGGGCTGTCCTCGATCTCCTTGAGCAGCTTGGTCGTGCTGATCACATCGCTGGCGCCGGCGAAGGAGCCCCCTTCCGCGTCACCCGGACGCTCCTCGATCGTGCCGAGCATTCCCCCGAACTCGGCCGCGAACTCGCCGAGCCTCGGATCGTCCTTCGGGAGCATGGCGATGCGCGGTGAGGCGTGGAGGACGCCGGCGGCCTCGAGGATCGGGGGTGCCAGCAGCGCGCTCACCGGATGGCCCGCGCTGGTCTGGTCGCGAACGACGTCCGCGGCCGCGGTGGAACGGAGGGCCGGCGGGAGCGCCTGGACCGGGTCCTTGTCGAGAGAGCGGAACTGGTACTCCTTGCCGTCGGCGCCTTCCAGTCGAAGTGACTTGGTCTGCTGCCCTCCACCCCGGCGGGTGACTTTGAGGCCGCCGGCGAAGCTGTCCATATCCAGCACCGGTGCTTCGATCGGCGTGCTCCAGAGGTCGCGGTAGCGCTCGCCGAAGAAGAGCCGGTGAAGCCAGCCGGTGTCGTACTGCGGCCCGGGCGCGATCCGTGTCGTGGGGCCTGGTGAGGTCGTATCGGCCGGGGATTGCGCCGCGAGCCCAGTGAGGGGGAGAACACCAAGCATGAGCGCGAGCCGCACCAGCCGGCGACCGCGTGGATATTGCATGTGACAAAACTCCATCCGACTGCGTACTTACGGAAGGCCCAGCCGAGTTATACTCCGGGCTCAATGTACCTCATGCTCACGTTTCTGTTCTGTCTCGCTACCGCCGGCTGCGCGGACGCGCAGTCTTCCGGCGCCCTGCGAGCCTACGCCCTGTCGGGCCAGCCGTCGCAGCGGATCGCTCTCCCGCTCGAGCTGGCCGAGGTCTCCGGCCTGGCTTACACCTCCGATGGGCGGCTGCTGGCGCAGGCCGATGAGGCAGCGGTGGTGTACGAGATCGATCCGGCCCACGGCCGACCGGTGAAGCGGTTCGGCGTCGGCGGGGCATCCGGCCCACTCCTGGGTGATTTCGAGGATATGGAAGTGGTCGGTGACCGCGTCTTCCTGGTGACCAGCGCCGGCGAGGTCATCGAAGCGCGGGAAGGTGCGGACGGCGAGACCAAGCCGCCGGTCCGCAGACACCGGGGGCTCGGCCGCACCTGCGAGGTCGAAGGCGTGACCTGGGACGAAGCCTCCGCCTCGCTGCTCCTGCTCTGCAAACAGACCAGTGGAAAGCGATGGAACGGGCAGGTCGTGATCGTGGCATTCTCGCCCGAGACCGGGCGGTTCGAGCCGGAGCCGAGGATCACCGTGGCGGAGTCCGAGCTCGAGCGGGCGACCGGCAGCAGGCGCTTCTCCGGATCGGCCATTGCACGGCACCCGCGCACCGGGACCTATCTGATGGTCGCGGGACCCCAGCGGGTCTTCGCCGAGATCGACTCGACCGGGAAGGTGCTGGGAGGCGGCAGGCTGAGCGCGGAGCGTCACCGGCAGCCGGAAGGCCTCGCGATCGGCCCGGACCTGACGCTGTTCATCAGCGACGAGGCGGCGGGAAAGACGGCGACGATCACGGGCTATGCGTATCGCCGCTAGGGCGGCAACGTATGTGGCGGCGGCACTCGCGGCCGCCGCCTGCACACCCGCGCTCCAGCCCGCCACGCTGGTCCCGGCGCCGGTGCCGCCGAAAGACAGCATCGAGCTCTCGATCTTTCTCATCGGCGACGCCGGCAGCTCCGCGTACGACGGCGAGCCCGTGCTCCAGGAGCTGGCGCTCCAGTCGGACTCCCTCCACCCGGTACGCCAGTTCGTCGTCTTCCTAGGTGACAACGTGTACCCCCGGGGCGTGCCGCCTCTGGGCCACCCGAACCGCGACGACGCGGAGAGGAGGCTCGCCGCTCAGGTCCTCGCGATCCGGCGGGGCGGCGCCCAGGGTATCCTGATTCCCGGCAACCACGACTGGGACCGGCAGGGGCGGGACGGGTGGAATTCCATTCTTCGGCAGGACACGCTGGTCCGCAAGTTCGGCGGCGGCGACGTCCGGCTCGCCCCGTCCGGCGGGTGCCCCGGCCCGGACGTGCTGGACCTCGGCACCCGGGTGCGGCTCATCGCCATGGATTCCGAGTGGTGGGTGCACAACGACGTGAAGCCCTACGGGGACGCGGCGCCCTGCCCCACGCGCACCTACGACGAGGTGGCCGACTCGCTCGCCGGCGCTCTACGCGACAAGGGCACCCGGCATGCGATCGTGCTCACCCATCATCCGATGCGCTCGGGCGGCATCCACGGCGGCTCCTTCACCCTCATGGACCACCTCTTCCCCCTGCGCAACTACAAGCGCTGGCTCTGGGTGCCGTTGCCTCTGATCGGATCGCTGTACCCCTTCGCCCGCAAGATGGGGATCTCCAACCAGGACGTCACCGGCAAGAAGTATCAGGACATGCGGCGGGCCTTCGAGCGGGCCTTCGGCCGATACCCGCCGCTGGTCATCGCGTCGGGGCACGACCACGACCTGCAGGTTATCCGCGGCGGCCGGCCTCGGGTCACCAATGCCGCCTACCAACTGGTGAGCGGCGCCGGAATTCTGGGTCATGCCAGTGTGGTGCGCCCGATAGAGGGCTCGCTGTTCCACCGAGAGGCGGCCGGATTCATGCGACTGGACGTCACTCGCGACGGCCGGGTACGGCTCTCCGTGACGACGGTCGTTGGGGAGGCAGGGCAGCCGGTCGGCGCCGAGGTCTACTCCCTCTGGATCACCGACCTCGGCGGTGCGTGAAAAGGCGAATTGCGGAGCGCTTTGACATTTGCCCGAGCGCGCCCCATCGGTCATCTGAATTACCCTTCGCAATTACTTCTCTCCCATCTACTTAGCCGTAGCCCACCCATGGCCCGTTTTGTGCCTTCAAAACGGACGGGTCAACCCCACCTCGGAACTCTCTCAACGGCCGGCATGCAGCGACTGCTGAACCTCTCCATCGGAGTCGTCGTCCTCGGTGCGTGCGCCCCCGGCCTGCCGCCGGCGCCATCGCTGGCACCGATCCCCGCTCCCGTGCACGACTCGCTCTCCCCACTGACGGTCGGTCCGCTCCCGAGTCAGCAACCCGATGTCGAATTCCTCGGCGAGCTGGCGTCGCGCGCGCCCGGCGGCGACGTCGCGCCGCTCGACGCGGAGGACGTCACCTGGGACATCGACGTCAGCACCTACGCCACCCATCCCCGCGTCGAGTACTACCTGAGCTACTTCCGTAGGATCCCGGCGACCCGGCTCGCGGTCGTGCTCGACCGGGGGGCCCGTTACGAGCCGATGATCCGCGAGCGATTCGAGGCGGAGGGTCTCCCCGGCGACCTCTTCTACCTGGCGCTGATCGAGAGCGGGTACTCGAGCGATGCCGTGAGCCGGGCGTATGCCGTGGGGATGTGGCAGTTCATGCGCGGCACGGGCCGTGGCTACGGTCTGCGGGTCGACACCTGGGTGGACGAGCGCCGGGACCCGGTGAAGGCCACCGACGCGGCGGCCCGCCATCTCCGCGACCTGCGCGAGCGGTTCGGCTCGCTCTACCTCGCGGCCGCGGCCTACAACGCCGGCGCCGGGAAGGTGTCACGCAGTCTCGGCAAGCTGGAGCCGGTCGAGACCGCGGAACCGGACCTGGAAGACGGCAACGCCGCCTTCTTCCGGCTCGCGGAGTCCGATCTCCTCGCGAACGAGACCCGCGACTACGTCCCCAAGCTCATCGCCGCCGCGATCATCGCGAAGCAGCCCGCGCGCTACGGGATCGCGACCTCCCCGGTCGAGCGGTTCGCCTACGACTCCCTGGTGGTCACCGACCCGACGGGCCTCGACGTTGTGGCCCGGCTCGCCGACGTGACCCTGGGCGAGATCCGCGATCTCAACCCCCAATACCTCCGGCTGGCGACGCCCCCGCGCACCATGTCGGTCGTCAGGCTTCCCGCGGGCACCGGTCCGGCCGTGGCCGACGGGTACGCGAAGCTCGCGCCCGAGGAACGGGTCCAGTACCTCACCCACGTGGTGCGCAAGCAGGAGACTCTGACCAAAATCGCCGCCAACTACCGAATCCCGCTGGCGGACCTCCGCGCGGCGAACCCGAAGCAGGGCGCCCGTCCGACCACGGGCACCCGGCTCACCATCCCGGCGGTCGCCATCCCGTCGGCTCTCGCCGTCCGCGCCACCGGCGAGCGGCGGCCGCACCACTCGGCGGGCTCCCGCACGCACCGCGTGCGGCGGGGCGAGACACTGAGCGGCATCGCGCAACGCTACCGGGTGTCGATGACGGCGCTGCGGCGGGCCAACTCGATCCGGAACGAGCACGCGCTCAGGGCCGGCACGCGGCTCCGCATTCCCGGCTGACGATCACCCACCCCCTACAGAGACCGGAGCCCGACCAGTGTCCGCCGACTCCAGCGCACCGCCGACCGCCGCAGTGACTCCCGTCCCCGAGCGGGCCGCCGCAGCCATTCTGGGATCGATGATCCTCCTGATCCTGCTGCTCGTGGCCGTCCTGGTGCAGACCACCTGGGTGGATCCCGCGAGCGCTTCCGACGTGCCGCCGGCCCAGCCGGCGGGTTACGCCCACCGCTGATCCGGATGCGCGCCGCTCACGGACTGCTTCTCGCCCTGGTGCTCGCGACTTCGGTCGCGGGCCCGCCCGAGTCCGGTGGTGCGGAGGGTTACACCGGCCCGAGCGAGGCCGACAGCGCGCGCCCCGCGCCGGCCGCCGCCGGCGCGCGTGAGCGGAAGCCGGCGACGGCGCTTCCGGTGGGAGCGGAGATCGGCGGGTTTCTCTCACCGCGCGGCCTGCCCCCGCGTCCCGGCCGGTTCATCGTCTCCGACACCGGACTGGTCTTCCTCTCGGTGGATGGCCGCCTGGCTCAGACCTATCCGTTGGTGGGGCCGGTCCGCGAGCGCGAAGGCCGCCGGTGGCGCGCCCCGATGGTGTCGCTGGCCTACGCCGACTCGGCGCTCGGGCGGCCGGTGTACGTCTTTCGGGTGGACGGTGGGGTGTTCGGCACCGAAACTCCGGGTCCGCTCCTGGATGTCGCCGAGCGGCCGCACTGGCTCGACAGCCTCGCATCGCGCACCCGGCGGCCCGACCGTCCCATCGTCAACCCGCGGGACACGGCGGCCATCTGGCTGGTGACCCGCTCGATCGAGCGCAGCGCCTACGCCGACACCCTGTTCGCACTGTTCGGCCGGCCGGCACGCCCCGCCGGTCTCGTGAGCGATCGCGGTCGCCGCGCGGGGCGCCTCGGCGAATACATCGCCTCGCGCGACTCGCTCGCGCTCGACCCCGCGCGGATGAGCAGCGAGGAGCAGCTCCGTCACGCGGTGGCGCACGAGCTGGCGCACCGGTGGCAGGCTCGCGCCCCGGTGCAGCTGCGCACCCTGTGGCAGGGCATCGCGCCGATCCCGGACAGCCGCCGCTACGGCCACAACAGTGTCTCGGAGCACCAGGCCGAGGCGATCGCCTTCGCGTTGCATTTCCTCCAGTCCACCGCTGTGGCCCGCGCGGAAGACCC
>JACDHV010000275.1 GCA_013820855.1 Gemmatimonadales bacterium
GGCGTGCTGCGCTCGCTCCAGGAGCGGGGACTGATCGAGGTGGTCGGCCGGAGCGAGGCGCTGGGCCGGCCGATGCTCTACGGCACCGCGCCGATGTTTCTCGAGCTCCTCGGCCTGCGCGATCTCGCCGACCTCCCGCGAGCGGAGGAGTTGACCATCGCGCTCCATTCGCACCACGCGGTTGCCGAAGGCGACGACGACGCCGCGGCCTATGTCGAGGCGGAGTCGTGACCGAGATGCGGCTCCAGCGGGCGCTCGCCCGCGCGGGGGTCGCTTCGCGCCGGGCCGCCGAAGAGCTGATCGAGCAGGGCAAGGTGCGGGTGGACGGCGCGGTCGCCACGATCGGCATGAAGGTGGATCCCGACCGGCAGCGGATCACCGTGTCGGGGCGACAGGTCAAGCAGCGACCGAGGCGCTGGCTCGCCTTTCACAAGCCGATGGGGGTGGTCACCACGGCCTCGGACGAGGAAGGCCGCCGCACCGTCTTCGACTTCATTCCCGATACCGCCGGGCTCACCTACGTGGGCCGGCTCGACGTGAACACCACGGGTCTCCTGCTCCTCACCACCGACGGCGAAGCGGTGCACCGGCTCACCCACCCTCGCTACCGCATCGACCGCCGCTACACCGCGCTGGTACACGGCCGCCCCACCGCGGAGATCGCAGCCGCCGTGCGGGAGAAGGTCGTGGTGGACGGGCGCCCCGTCGCCACCAGCGAGGTGCGGGTGCGGCCGGGCTCCGAGGGGCGGAGCATCCTCGACGTCACCCTGACCGAAGGGCGCAACCGGATCGTGCGGCGCTGGGCCGAAGCCATGGGGCTTCGGGTGGACCGTCTGGCACGCCTGTCCTACGGGCCCGTCCGGCTGGGCGACCTCGCCCCCGGCCGCTACCGGCCTCTCACACCGCGCGAGGAGGCTGCATTGTACAAGGCGGTGCGGCTGACCCCGGAGGCGGAGTGAAACCGGGGTCCGCACCGGGGCGTCGGGGTGTGGGGCGGTTTTCACGATTCTTGCTGAGCAGATCCGCCGCGGCGCCCCCGACGGGGGAGATTTTCCTCGCGAGCGGGTGCCGGTAGCCGCATCCCGACAACGACTATCTTTCCTACATCGATTCCCAGGAGCCCCCGAGCGTGAGCGCGCCGAAGCTGACGGAGATGCCAGCGGAGACGCTGCCGGTCCCCCGCATCCTCAAAGAGGTATCGCGCCGGATCGTCGGGCAGGACGCCATGGTCGAGCGCCTGCTCATCGGGCTTCTGACCGGCGGCCATATACTCCTCGAGGGAGTGCCCGGGCTGGCAAAGACGCTCGCGGTCCGCACGCTGTCCGAGATCATCCACGCCTCGTTCTCCCGGATCCAGTTCACGCCCGACCTCCTGCCGGCCGACCTGATCGGCACCATGGTCTTCGACCAGAAGACCCAGGAGTTCCACGTGAAGAAAGGGCCGCTCTTCGCCCAGATCATCCTGGCCGACGAAATCAACCGGGCCCCCGCCAAGGTGCAGGCCGCGCTGCTGGAGGCGATGCAGGAGCATCAGGTCACCATCGGCGGCACCACGTTCCCGCTGGACGAGCCGTTCATGGTGCTGGCGACGCAGAACCCGATCGAGAACGAAGGCACCTACCCGTTGCCGGAGGCGCAGCTCGACCGGTTCATGCTCAAGGTGCGGGTGGGCTACCCGAGCCGCGACGAGGAGAAGGAAGTGCTCCTCCGCATGAGCGGTGGGCAGGAGATCGCGGTCGAGCGGCTCCTCCAGCCCCGGGCCATCCTTTCGGCCCGGGCGGCCATCGCCGAGCTCTACATGGATCAGAAGGTGGTGGACTACATCGTGGATCTGGTCCGGGCCACCCGCGACCCCGGCAGTGTCGGGCTGCTGGAGCTCAAGCCGCTCATCGCCTTCGGCGGGTCGCCCCGCGCCTCCATCGCGCTCGCGCAGGCGGCGCGAGCCCACGCGTTCCTCCGCGGGCGCGCTTACGTCGTGCCGGAGGATGTGCGCGCCCTCGCACCCGACGTCCTGCGCCATCGCATCGTCCTCACCTTCGAAGCCGAGGCCGAGGATCTCACAACCGACGATGTCGTGGCGAAAGTCCTCGGCGCGGTAAGGGTCCCATGAAAGCGTGAACAGTGAACAGTGAGAGGTGAGGAGGGCCTCGACTCCGGTGCTTTCCGTTTCACCTTTCGCTTTTCACCTTTCACGCTGTTCCGACCATGCCCGTCTCCCCCGAGATCTTGAAACAGGTGAAGGCTATCGAGCTGCGGACGCGCGGGCTGGTCGGCACGCTGTTCGCCGGCGAGTACCGGTCGGTGTTCCGGGGGCAGGGCATGGAGTTCGCCGAGGTACGCTCCTACGAGGCGGGTGACGACTTCCGCACGATCGACTGGAACGTATCGGCCCGGCTGGGGACCCCGTACGTGAAGACGTTCACGGAGGAGCGCGAGCTGACGCTCATGCTCCTGGTGGATCAATCGGGCTCCACCCGCTTCGGCGAGCCCGTGACCAAGGCGGCGCTCGCCGTGGAAGTCGCCGCGGTGCTCGCGCTGGCCGCGGCGTTCCACAACGACCGGGTCGGCGCGCTGCTCTTCGCGGACCAGGTGGAGCGCGTGATCCCACCGCGAAAGGGGCGCCGCCACGCGCTCCGGGTCATCCGCGACCTCGTCGCCTTCGAGCCCGCGGGCCGGCGCACCAATCTCGCGGCCAGCCTGTCCTACGCCAGCCGCCTGCTCCGGCACCACAGCATCGTGGTCGTGCTGTCCGACTTCATCGCCGAGGGGTGGGAGCGCCCGCTGCGGCAGCTGGCCGCGCGGCACGAGGTCGTGGCGATCACGGTGGACGATCCGCGCGAGCACGTGCTGCCGGACGCGGGATGGATCGAGATGCTGGACGCCGAATCCGGCCGCCGGGTGCTGGTCGATACCGGGAGCCGCGACGTGCGAACGCGGATCACCGGACTCGCCACCAGACGGCGTGACGAGCGCAGCCGGACCCTGACCTCGATCGGCGCCGACGAAGTGGCTCTCGAGACCGGCCAGGATTACGCCCTGCCGCTGCGGCGGGCCTTCGCCCGGCGCGCGCGCCGGATCCATCGGGGATGACCGATCTTCCGCTGCAGGCCATCCTGCCGACGGTGGGAGATACGATCTGGGTCACCCGTACCATCGCGCTCCCCGCCGGGCGGAGCCTGCGCGCCTCCGATTGGGAGGTCGCCGAGCCCGTCGAGCTGCTGGGGCCTCCGCGCATATCGCTGCGGGGAGGATCGGCGGACGTCTCGTACCCCATCGCGGTCTGGCGCGCGGGATTTCACACGGTGCAGGTGCCCGGTCCGCTGCTCCTCTCCCCGGACGGCCGCGTGGATTCCCTCCGCCCCGAAGCGGTAACGGTCCGAATCGCGAGCGTGCTGCCTCGGCCGGCCACCGACACCAGTCTGCGCCCCCAACCGCGGGCCGATTTCGTGCCTCGGCCGGCGACGACCCCGCTCCCGCTCATCCTGCTCCTCGTCGTGGCCATCGCGCTGCTCGCGCCGATCCACTGGTGGTGGCGCCGCCGGGGCCGGCCCGCCGGGGGGGTGCCCGGCCGCCCCACGACCGGCAGCACGGCCGGACCGGCAAAGCCGCCGCTCGAGCGGTGGGCCGACGCCGGTGAGCCCCGGGCGGTGGCGGCGGCGGCCACCACGCGGCTGCGGACGGCACTCGCCGCCCGGATTCCCGCGGCGCTGCCGTCGCTCGATACCGACGAGGTGCTGGCGACGGTCGCCCGGCAGCGGCCGGACTGGCCGCTCACCGAGCTCGGCGACGTGCTTCGCCGGCTCGACGAGGCGCGCTTCGGCAGCGGCGCGCTGCCCGACGCCAGGGGACTCGCGCGCTGGGCCGCCGAGCTCGAGCCGCGGCTCTCGCAGGAGGCCGCGTGAGCT
>JACDHV010000276.1 GCA_013820855.1 Gemmatimonadales bacterium
CGCGACGTCACGCCCGGGACGTTCTCCGGGATGCCGTCCATCGTCGCCGCGACCACGCCGTCGCCGCCGGCGAGCGCCTCCGCGCCGTGCGAGGTCGAGAGCATGGCGCAGCGCAGTCCCGCCGCCCGGGCGGCGGCGAGGCCGGGCAGCGAATCCTCGACCACCATGCAGCGCGCGGCCGGGACGCCGAGCGCCTGGCGGGCCCGGTTGAAACCCTGGGGGTCGGGCTTGCAGGCGCTCACGTCCTCGGCGGCCACGATCTCGGCGAAGTGGGGCCCGAGCCCCGAGAGGTCGAGCACCAAGGCGATCTCCCGCCGCAGGGCGCCGGACACGATGGCGAGCTGGAGCCCGTCGAGCGCGGCCGACTCGACGAAGTCCACCGCGCCGGGCACCAGGCGCATGTCGGCCCGGATGGCGCGCTCATAGTGGCCGTTCTTCCGCTCGATCGCCTCCTGCAGCCGCGACTCGTCCACCGCCTCGCCGTTGCGCGCGAAGGTGAACCGGAAGCACTCGCGGTCGTCGAAGCCGAGATAGTCGCGGTAATACGTGTCGCGATCGAGGGGGTAGCCGTACTCGGCGAGCGTGGCGATCAGCGCGTCGCAGTGCTGCGGCTCGTCGTCGATGAGGACGCCGTTGAAGTCGAAGAGAATGCCGGAGGCCATTGATGAACAGATAGGCGGTCGGGACGGGAGGGGGAAGGGAGACTTGACAGCCTCCGATAGCTCTCATCCAGCAGCTCGACCGGATGGGCGACCGCGATGTCGAGCCCGGCGGCGATGAGCCCGGCGCCGATCTGCATGAGGCACCCGGGATTTCCGGTGGCCACGACCCGCGGCCTCGGCTCGGCCGCCGCGATCGCCTCGATCTTCGTGGCCAGCACTGCGCGCGCCATCGCGGGCCGCAGCACCGAGTAGATGCCCGCGCTGCCGCAGCACTGGTCGGAGCCCGGCAGCAGGCGCAGCCGGAGTCCCGGGATCGCGCGGAGGACGGCGAGCGGCGCATCGTGCACCCGCTGGGCGTGCTGGAGATGACACGGCGCGTCGTAGGCGACGTCGAGCGCGAGCGGCGCGCCCGGCCGCGGACCGGCGGCGGCGAGCAGCTCGCTGACGTCGCGCACTTTCGCCGCCAGCGCCACCGCCGCCGCGTCGTCGTGCAGGAGATGGCCGTAGTCCTTGAGGAGGGCGCCGCATCCCGCGCTGTTGGTCACGATGTAATCGGCCGAGTCGCTCAGCGCCGCCAGGTTCAGGCGGGCCAGCGCGGCGGTGCCGGCGCGGTCGCCGGCGTGCTCGTGCAGCGCGCCGCAGCACGCCTGCCCCTCGACGTCGATCACGTCGTAGCCGTTGAACTCCAGCACGCGGCGGGTGGCGTCGTTGACGTGGCGAAACAGGGTGTCCATGACGCAGCCGCGGAAGAGGGCGACTGTGGGGCGAGGAGGCGCCGGCACCGCGGCACCGGGGACGCCGCCGTCGGATGCACCCGCCGATGGCGCGCCGGGTGCGCCGGCCTCGTGCCGCCCGTTGTCTTCCGGCCAGCGCCGCCGCCGGCTCGCCTCCAGCATTCCCATGCCGAACCCGAAGCGTCCCGTCCCCGCCATGAGCCGCGGCAGCCCGGCGGCCCTGAGCGCGCGGGCCGCGGTGAACAGCGGGCGCCACAGCGCCGCGTGGCGGAACACGCCGAGCACCGTGCGGGCGAGCGGCGGAAGGCCGCGCTCTTCGAAGAGCCGCGCCCGCGCCTGCTCCAGCCCGCGGCCGTAGGCGACGCCGGAGGGACAGACCGGCTCGCATCCCCGGCAGCCGAGGCAGGCGTCGAGGTGCTGGGTCAGCGCCGCGTCGTCCGCGCCGATCTCGTTCCGCTCCAGCGTCCGCATCAGCACGATGCGGCCGCGCGGACTGTCCGCCTCGTCGCCGGTGGCGATGTAGGTGGGGCAGGCGGGAAGGCAGAACCCGCAGTGCACGCAGGGAGCCAGGGGGTCTGATGGCTCGGCGGAACGGCGGAACGGCGGAACGGCGGAAGAATGCTCCCCAGCTACGTCCGGCCTCCGCCCTTCGGGTGACCCTTCCGCCGTGCCGCCGTTCCGCCGTTCCGCCGCCATCACTCCGCCCCCTCCAGGGCCACGCTCAGCGAGTGGCCCGGATCGAAGCTGTCGCGCAGGCGGCCGACGAGCTGGCCCACGCCCTCGCGGTAGGCGCCGAAGTGGCCCAGGGCGTGGCGCACCGGCCAGGGCGCGCGCTCGAGCGTCATCGGGATCTCGCGCGCGGCCGCGGCGCGCCGCACGGCGCGGAGGCGCTCCACCGGGGCATCGCCGGTCCAGCGGATCATCCCGACGCCGGCGCCGGCGCTCAGCAGGCCCTCGTCGAGGTCGTGGGCCAGCAGGTCGATGGTGTCGTCGATCCCGTCGCCCAGCGCGCCGAGCCGGAGGGTGATCGCCCCGCCGAGGCTGCCGCGCGCGACGAGGCTCCAGAACGCCGCGGTGCGGTCCGCCGCGAGCGGCTGCCACACCGGGTCACCCCGGGCGCCGAGCCGGCGCACGTCGGCCTGTACCGCCGCGTCGGTGCCGGCGAACCGGGCCGCGAGGGTCCACTCGGGCTCGCCGGCGAGCGCGGGGGAGAGCAGCTCGAGGGCGGCGGGAAGGAGCTGCTCGGCCAGGAGGTCGCGCGCCGCCGAGGTGAGCGCGTCGCGCGACCCGCGGGCGATCACCGTGACGTCGGCGCGCGGCAGCGCGCGGAGCCTGAGGTGCACCTCGGCGATGATCCCGAAGCCGCCGAAGCCGCCGACCTGGAGCTTGGTGAGATCGTACCCCGCCACGTTCTTCACCACCCGGCCGCCGGCGCGGACCAGGCGGCCGTCGCCGGTCGCCACCGTGCAGCCGAGCACGTGGTCGCGCACCGGGCCGAAGCCGTGTCGGAGCGGCCCCGAGGTCCCGGTGGCGACGACCGAGCCGAGGCTCCGCTCGGGCCGGCCGGGCGGATCGAGGGCGAGCCACATGCCCTCGTCGGCGAGCCGGCGGCGCAGGGCCTCGAGCGGCGTTCCCGCCTGCACGGTCGCCACCAGGTCGGCCGGGCTCACCGACAGCACCCGGTCGAGCGCGCGGGTACTGACCGCGAGCTCGGCCGGGGCGTCGGGCGGGAGCCAGGTGCCGTTGCCCTCGACCCGGATCTTCCAGCCCTCGTCGTGGGCCAGCCGGCAGACCAGCGATAGGGCGTCGGGCGATTCGGGCGTTGCGCGCGGGCGGCCGGACGGGTCGCGCTCCACGCCGGCGGTGCCGAGCAGCGCGCGAAGCCGGCCGAAGACGACGTCGCTCATCGCGCCGCCGGGGTCGCGCGCCACTCGCGGCAGGCGTGCAGCGGAACGACCTTGCCGGGATTGGCCCGCTCGAAGGGATCGAAGGCGTGACGCACCGCGCGCATCGCGGCCAGCGTGTCGCCGTCGAAGATGAGGGGCATGTAGTCGATCTTGTCGGAGCCCACGCCGTGCTCGCCGGTGATGCTGCCGCCCGCCGCCACGCAGGCCGCCATGATCTCCCGGCAGGCCACCTGCACCCGGTCCGCGAGCACCGGGTCACGGCGGTCGAAGCTGATGTTCGGGTGCAGGTTTCCGTCTCCGGCGTGAAAGACGTTGCTGATGGCGAGCCCGTGGCGGCCGCGGATCTCCTCGATCCGGTCCATGATGTCGGGCAGCGCGGAGCGCGGCACCACGGCGTCCTGCACCGCCAGGTCGGGGGCGATCCGCCCCATGGCGCCGAACGCCTTCTTCCGTCCCTGCCAGAGCCGTGCCCGATCGGCCGGCGTGGAGGCGCTGCGCACCTCGCGCGCCCCGCGCTCCCGCAGGATGGCCGCCACGGTGGCGGCCTCGGCCTCGACCGCGTCGGCGCCGCCGTCGAGCTCGACCAGCAGCAC
>JACDHV010000092.1:0-1017 GCA_013820855.1 Gemmatimonadales bacterium
CGGAGCGGCCGTTGCCGCGGCGCTGGCGCCGCATCTGCCACGAGCGCTCGTGCCCGATCCGGTGCTCGCGAGACGACTGCTCCTCGGCGCCGCCGCCTTCCAGCTCGTGGTGCTGACCCTCTCCGCTATCGGCTTCCTGCCCAGTGTGCGGCCCGGGCGCCTCCGGAGCGATTGTACGTCCTACTCGCCGGCGTTTGGTACCTGGAGCGGGACGCTGCGCTCCGTCAGGATCGATGGAATCCCCCTGCCCTGCGACGACGACCTGGCCGACGGCGCCTCGGTCCGGGCGGCGCTGGCCGGAGGACACACATCGGTTCACATCGAGGGCGCCGCGGGCGCTCCCACGGGCGGGCGAGCGGTAGTGCATGCGGTCAGGGCCGGGGGGGAGCCGGTGCTCGCCCTCGCGCAGGACGGCAATTCCGCCGTGTTCAACGTGCCGACGCTGAGCCGGCGCCTTCGGTTCTCGGCGGTGACCCTGCAGCTTCCCGATGCCTTTCCCCGCGACGCGGGAACCACCTTCGACCTGCGCGCGGGGCGAGACGGACATCGACTCTGGATCTCGTCGCAGTACCCGGGGCAACGGCGGTCGGCCGAAGTGATGCTCCGCCCCTCGCTCGGGTGGATCAACCTCCTCTGGTGGCGGCTGCAGCCGGGCACCCGGCTCCGCACGCTCGCCGCGATGTGGCTGGGGGCGCTCATGCTTCCGGTCGGTTACTGGGCCGGGTTCGTCGGGCGGCCGGCGTGGGGGTGGGGAGTGGTTGCCGCGTCACTCGTGGCCGGGCTGGGTGTGCTCCCGCTGGTTGCCGGGTACGCGCCGACACCCTGGGCCGAATGGCTCGGCGGATCGCTGGGGGCGATCCTCGGCTGGGCCCTCTGCCGGTTCGCGGCTTATCTTCAGAGCCGATGCGGCTCTCCTTCCATCAGCGCATACTTCTCATCCTGATCTGTCTCGGCGCCGCTCCGACGGCCGCGGCGATCCTCGGTTGGGGCATCACGATCCGCTCCGCCACGCCGGCC
>JACDHV010000092.1:1027-12293 GCA_013820855.1 Gemmatimonadales bacterium
CGCCGGCCGCGGGCCCTCGCGAGGCGCTGGAGGAGGTGGGTGCGACGGGCCGTGCCCTCCTTCGAACGCTGGACTCGACGGGTCTGGCCGCGGAGGAAAAGGCCGCGCTCTCGGCGCACGCGGCGACGCTCAACACCGCCATCGGGCAGTTCCAGCGTGCCGAGACGTACGGGCGCTACTACTACGCGGGTCTCGGCCTGGCGGTCTTCCTGCTGGGCGCGGCGGCGGTCTACGCCTCCGTGCGACTCGGCGGTCACCTGTCGCGCCAGCTCAGCCGGCCGATCGAGGAGCTGATCGGGTGGACCGGCCACATCATGCGTATGGAGCCGCTTCCGCCGGACAGTCCGCGGCGGGGCGCCCCGGAGTTCGCCGCGCTCCGCACGGCCCTCAGGGAAATGGCCCTCGCCATGGAGCACGGGCGCGCGCAGGAGATCGAGGCCGAGCGGCTGCGGGCGTTTCGGGAGACCGCCCGGCGGGTCGCCCACGAGATGCGCAACCCGCTGACGCCGATCCGGCTGGCCGTGGCGCAGCTCGCCCGCTCCGCCACGCCCGCCACCCAGGAGGCGATCGAGGTGATCACCGCCGAATCGGAGCGACTGGAGCAACTGGCTCGCGAGTTCACCGAGTTCGGCCGGTTGCCCGAAGGGCCGGCGGCGGCGGTGGATCTCGTCGAGCTGCTGGAGGAGCTGGCTCGCACCTCGCTTCCCCCCACCATGGCGTCCCGCCTGACGCTTGACCCGGCCACACCGGTGATCGAAGGTCACTACGACCCGTTGCGCCGGGCATTCAGCAACATCATCCGCAACGCCGTCGAGGCCACCGGCGGCGAGGGGGAGATCGAGATCTCCGCCGGACCGGACAACGGCGGCGCGCGGATCGCGATTCGCGATCACGGACCGGGCATTCCGCCGGAGATCGAGGGGCGCATCTTCGACCCGTACTGCACCGGCAAGGAAGGCGGGACCGGCCTCGGCCTCGCGCTCGCGAAACAGACCGTCGAGCTGCACCGGGGCACCATCGCCGTCGAGCGCACCCCCGGAGGCGGGGCCACCTTCGTGGTGAGGCTCCGCCACCCGTGACGACCGCGTCCGGCCAGGTCCTGCTGGTGGACGACGAGGCCAACATCCGGCGGATGCTGGGCGCGCTGCTCCGGGACGAGGGGCTCACCGTGGCGGAGGCGCCCAACGGCAACGCGGCGCTGCTGTTGGTGGATCAGGCCGATCCCGACGTCATCCTGCTCGACCTGCTCATGCCGCCCGGTCCCGACGGCCTGGAGACGCTCGCCCGGCTGCGGGAGCGGGGCAGGCTCACACCCGTGATCATGATGAGCGGCAAGGCGCAGCTCACCGACGCGGTACGGGCGGTGAAGCTCGGCGCCTTCCAGTTCCTGGAGAAGCCGCTCACGCCCGAGGCGGTGCTGGTGACCGTCCGCGCCGCGCTGGAGCTCGACCGGACCCGGGCGCAGAACCGCGCGCTCCAGGCCGAGCTGGCGCGCCGCGCCAATCTGATCGGCGACAGCGCCGTGATGCAGCGGGTGCGGGCACTGATCGAGCGGGTCGGACCGACCGAGGCGCGCGTGCTCGTCACCGGCGAGTCGGGCACCGGCAAGGAGCTGGTGGCCGCGGCGGTGCACGCCGCGAGCCGGCGGGTCAGCCGGGCGTTCGTCACGGTGAACTGCGCGGCGATTCCCCGCGACCTGGTCGAGTCGGAGATGTTCGGGCACGAGCGCGGAGCCTTCACCGGCGCGACCGAGCGGCGCCTGGGCCGCTTCGAGCTGGCGCACGAGGGCACCCTGTTCCTCGATGAGATCGGCGACCTCAGCGCGGAGGCGCAGGCCAAGCTCCTGCGGACGCTGGAGACCGGCGAGCTGCAGCGGATCGGCGCGGAGACCACGCTCCGGACCGACGTGCGCGTGGTGTCGGCCACCAACCGCCGGCTGGAGGAGCAGGTCGCGGAGGGCAACTTCCGAGAGGATCTCTTCTTCCGGCTGAACGTGTTCCCGATCTCGCTGCCCCCGCTGCGGGAGCGGCTGGAGGATCTTCCGGTACTGGTCGCGCACCTCGCCGAACGGGTCCGTCCCCGGCGGGCGGTGACGTTTACGCCCGCGGCGTTCGAGGCGCTCAGCGCGTACTCCTGGCCCGGCAACGTGCGCGAGCTGGCGAATCTCGTGGAGCGGCTCAGCATCCTCTGCGGCCCGACGGTGGACGCGGCCGCCGTGCGGGGAGTGATTCGGGGCGGACCATCCGTGCAGGCGCCCTCGGGAACCGGGGGCCTCCCGCTGTCCGAGGCGCTCGACGAATTCGAGCGGGGCATGATCACGGCCGCGATGGCGCAGGCGGAGGGAAACGTCGCCGAAGCGGCGCGCGTGCTGCGGACCGATCGTGCCAATCTCTACCGGCGGATGCGCCGCCTCGGCATCGAGAAGACCACGGAGGGAGACGCGTGAGACCGCTCGCCGGGTTGCTCCTCCTGCTGGCGCTGCCTCCCGCGCTGGGTGCCCAGGACAGCGTGATCGTGATCGATCCCGATGCGCCGGCGGCCGACAGCCTGGAGCGGGTGGGCCCGCCGTCCGATATCGTGGCGGAGCTCATCGAGTTCTACAACGACTCCACCACCACCAGGGTGCAGGGTGACGTCACCTTCCCCACCGGAAGCAGATTCGTGGGTCGGCTGGCGCTGCACCGCGGCACCCTTCGTGTGGCGGGACGGGTCGAGGGTCCGATCGCCGTGGCCAACGGCACCCTGCACCTCCTGCCGGGCGCGGACGTCCGCGGCGACATCCTGGTGATCGGAGGCAGGTTGATCCACGCCGCCGGCGCGCGTCACGAGGGGCGGCAGCGGGTCTACTGGGACGCCGCGCCGGTGGCGCGCACGGACGAGGGTCTGCTGGAGATTCGCGAGCGCAGACGTCCGATCGGCGATCTGGCGGCGGCCCGCACGAGCTTTCAGACGGGCAAGGTGCGAACCACCCTGCTGCTCGCGACGGGCGGAACCTACAACCGGGTGGAAGGGCTGCCGATCTTCTTCGGCCCCACCTTCGACCTCCGCACCGGCAGGCGCTCGGCGCTCAAGCTCGACCTTCTGGGCATTCTCCGCACGGCGGGCAGCGACACGCGGCTCGCCGACTTCGGCTACCAGGCGCGCGGTGAGCTCCGCTTCGGCCGCCTGGGGCTGGCGGGGCGGGTGTACAGCGAGCTGGGGTCCATCGAGGACCAACCGCTCTCCCCCGGCGAGTCGGGCTGGTCGGCCTTCCTGCTGCAGCGCGACTACCGCGACTACTTCGACCGGCGCGGGTACGGCGGACTCGCCTGGATCCAGCTGGCCCGTCCGCTCCGGCTCGAGCTCTCGCGCCGGCGGGACGAAGAGCGCACGGTTCGCGCGACCGACCCCTGGTCCCTCTTCCGGAACAGCGACCGCTGGCGGCGCAACGTTCCGATCGACGACGGCCACTACATCACCACCGGAATTCACCTCGGCTTCGACTCCCGCAACGAGCGGTACCAGCCGAGCACCGGCTGGCTGGTCCAGGCGCGCTTCGAGCATTCGAGCTCGGGCGACGTCAAGCCCGTCGTTTTACCGCGAGTGGTCCGGCCCGAGGTGCCGCTCGGGCGGCGATACGCCTACGACCGGGTGTCCTTCGACGTGCGCCGCTATAGCCGGATCACTCCGTATCTGCGGATCAACACCCGGCTGCGGGGCGACGGGTGGGTGGGAGGCGACCGATTACCGGTGCAGAGGCGGGTCTCCCTCGGGGGGCCCGACCTGCTGCCCGGCTACGACTTCCGGGCCTTCACCTGTGCGCCGAGCGGGTTCACCGATGCCGGGCTGCCCGCGCTCTGCGACCGGGTACTGACCGCCCAGATCGAGGTCCGCACCAGGCTGGGGCTCAACCTCGGCTTCCGCACGCCGCAGAGCGAGACCGGCACCCGGCGGTTCATCGGGATCGAGGAGGCGGATCTGGTGCTCCTCGCCGACGCGGGCAAGGCCTGGCTGGCCGGGAGCGGACCCGGACAGGTCCCGGTGAACCGGATCCCCTCGTTCAGCGAGTGGAAGGTCGACGTGGGCGTGGGCCTGGATGCCGGCGAGATCGGTGCGTACATCGCGAAGGGAGTCTCCGAGGACGAGTCGGTCAGGTTCCTGGTCCGGCTCCAGCGCCGATTCTAGTGGCGGGCCGGCTCCGGGCTTCCCTCGCGATCCTTGTGGCGACTCTGGCATTCGCGACCCCACGCGAGGGGCAGGCGCAGACCGGCAACTCCGTGCGCCTGGACGTGCGGCTCACACCCGACACGGCGCCAAGTGGCACCCGCGCGCCGGTGGTGCGGTCGGAGAACCTCCTGGGGGACGGCCGCTGGCTCTCCACGCTCCGCTCGGGGCTGCCCGTGCGCCTGCACTACCGGGTCGAGATCTGGCGCTCGCGGAACGGCTGGCTGGACCAGCTCACCCGGCAGGTGTACTGGGACGTCGTCGTGCGGCACGAGCCCCTGCTCGACCAGTACACCATGCTGACCATCTTCGGCAGCCGGGTCCAGGAGCGGCGTTACGCCACGCTCGATGCGCTCACCGCCGCGCTCGCCTTCGCCTACCAGATCAACGTCGGCCCGACCGAGGCCGGCAGCTACTACTACACCGCCACGCTGGAGGTGTCGACGCTGTCCGACGCCGACCTGGACGAGCTGGAGCGGTTTCTGGAGGGGGATCTGGAGAGCGCCCGGGGGCGGGAAGGCATCGGCGACGCCCTGGGACGCGGTGCGACCCGGTTCCTGCTGCGTCTGGCGGGCTTGCCGAGTCTGCGGCTGGAGGCGAGAACGAGGCGGTTCGCGGTGAGGTGACGATCGTCGCTTCACACCTCCGCGACCACCCCTCCGAGCGCCTTCAGCGCCTCGTTGCCGTAGAACATCTTGATGTACTTCGCCTGCTGGGAGGAGAGGCGGCGCACCGCCCACGAGAGGTGGACGAAGTGCGGCTCCCGGGGAACGGCCCACGGATGCATCCCGCACTCCCCGGGCAGATGATTGCCCTTGCGTGTGTTGCAGCTGCTGCAGGCGGTCACCACGTTGGTCCACTCGTTGTCGCCGCCGCGCGAGAGCGGAATGAGGTGGTCGCGCGTCAGGCACTCGCGATGGCGGAGCTCGCCGTGGCCCCGATGGCAGTACTGGCAGCGGTACCCGTCGCGGGCGAAGAGGAATGTGTTGGTGACCTGGCGACGAAAGCGGCGGGGGACGTGCACGAACCTGACGAGGCGGATGATCGCGGGTTTGGGCAGCGTGAGCCGCTCACTTCGAACGACGTCGCTGTCCGCCTCGACGATCTCCGCCTTGCCCTCGATGACGAGGCGCAAGGCTCGCCGCACAGGGACCATCGTCAACGGCTCGAAGGAGGCGTTCAACGCCAGACACCGCACGCTGCTCTCCGGGGCAAGACCGAGGGGGCGGACACACGGAACCGGTAGCGCGACTCTGGTTAAACCGCGCCATCGTTCCATAAAATCGTAACGACGCCCGAAAGGCGCGGCAAGGGAACTTCGCCTCAGGAGCTTCCGCTCCCGGCGGTTGCCCCGGTACGCTACTTCCTGACCAGGTCCTCGATCCTGGAGGCGATCGCTTCCCGGAGCTTCTGGCTTCGGGTGATCACCAGGACGGTGTCGTCTCCGGCGATCGTGCCCATGATCTCGCCCCACCCCGCCTGGTCCAGTGCCTCCGTCACCGCGCCCGCCGAGCCACTCGCCGTCTTGAGCACGAGCAACGGCCCGACGCCGTCCACGCTCACCAGCAGCGCCGGCAAAACCTGGGCGAGGTCGGGGCGGAGCGCGGCCCTGTGGGGATGCGCGTAGTAGGCGCCGCCCTGCGGGTCGGCCAGCTTGGCCAGCCCCAGCTCCCGGATGTCGCGGGAAAGGGTCGCCTGGGTGACCACGAAGCCCTCCTCCGACAGCGCCTCCCGCAGCTCGTCCTGGCTCTCGATCCGGCGCTCGCGGACGACACGGAGGATCGCGGCATGACGCTGGATCTTCATGACCGCACCGCTTCGGCTCGGTACACGTTCCGTCCTCCTGCGAAGGTGGCGATCACATCGTCCCGTCCCGACTCCAGCGCCCGCTCGACGGGTGACCCGGCGGCCGAGCGGGGACGGAGCACCACGCAGTCGCCCCACTTCCCGGCCTCGAGGCTGCCGACCTCGGCGTCGAGCCCGAGCGCCGCGGCCCCGCCGAGGGTGCAGAGCGCGAGCGCGGAGCCGGCGTCGAGACGGGCAAGGTCCCTGGCGGCCCTGGCCTCGGCGAGGAGGTCGAGGCGCGACACGCTCAGTCCGGAGTCGGTGCCCACTCCGACCCGCAGTCCGTGGCTCAGGAAGCCGGCGAGCGGCGCCGCGCCGTGACCGTGCGCCGCGTTGCTCAGCGGACAATGCGCGATGGCGCAACCGCGCAGCGCCAATCGTGCGAGATCGGCCGCGCCGGCCTGAACCACGTGGATGCAGAGCGTGCGCTCGCCGAGCACGCCGTGACGGTCGAGCCACTCGACCGGCGAGCATCCGGGTTCGCTCGGCAGCGGTATCCCGCGCCGGCGCCAGGCATCGGCGAAGCGGCCCGACCCGCGCTCGAGCAGCTCCGATTCGGCTGCCGATTCCGCCAGGTGCACCGCCAACGGCAGGCGGTCGCGCGCGGCCCACCGCGCCACCGCCGCGTACAGGGGTCCGCTCACGGTGTAGGGCGCGTGGGGAGAGAGCCCCCACCACACCCGGCCGCCGGCGAGCCGAGCCGCCTCTTCGGCCCGGGCCCGGAGTGCCGCCAGCGAATCCGCCAGCTGCTCCGGGTGGGGGCCGAAGACTTCCTGGTACGCGATGCCCGACGCGCCCGCCTCCGCCATCGCGCGGACGACCGCCCCGGAGTCTCCGGTGTCCGCCACGGTGGTCACGCCCATGGCGTAGCACTCCGCCAGGCCCAGCCTCGCCGCGGCGAGGAACTCCTCCGTGGAGCGGGTTTCCTTGACCGCCCGTACCCGGCCGATCCAATCGCCGAACTCGGGCTCCGGCCGACCGAGATCGAAGCCGGTCAGCTCGAGATGCGTGTGGGTGTTGACCAGGCCCGGCAGCACGATGGCGTCGCCGAAGTCTTCGCCGGGAACGTCCGGCGGGCGGGGCACCGCGGCATCGGGACCCACCGCGACGACCCGGCCGTCCAGGCCGACCAGCACCGCGCCATGCTTGATCGGGGGTAGGGCGATCGGCAGCACCCAGCGGGCCGCGATGCGGCGCGCGGGCATTCTACTGCCGCTGGTTGGCTGCCGGGCCCGAGCCGCCCATCACTCCCGTGCCGACCCTGGGGGCCGACTGGGCGGGAGCGAGCGGCGCACCGATGGTGTCGCCCTGCGGCACGCCGATCGCCGGCGCCGTGGATGGCGCCTCGCCGCCCGCCGGGGCCGGCCCCGTTCCGCCCATGATGCCGCCGACGTTGCCGAACGGCGAATGGATCGGGCAGAAGCCGGTCGGCTCCGTGCCGGGAATGAACGACTCGATGTAGTGGACGTCCTTGGGGCAGAACGGCGTGGCCTTGTAGCCCGTGGTCTTGTCGATGTCCAGCGCGGAGAGACCGGAGGGCCGCCGCCACGCGGCAGGAACGGCCCGCCGCTCGTAGACCTCGCGCATCATGGCGGTCCAGGCGGGCGCCGCGAGCACGCCGCCCTGCGCGTTCGACTTGATCTTCCGGGGCTGGTCGAAGCCGATCCACACGCCGGTGACGAGATCGGGCGTGAACCCGATGAACCACACGTCGAATCCGTCGTTGGTCGTTCCGGTCTTGCCGCCGGCCGGAAAATTGATTCGCGAGCCCACCGATCCCACCGCGGTGCCGTGGCGGACCACGTCCCGTAGCGCGTCGGTCATGAGCCAGGCGTGGGCACTGTCGAGCACGGCGACGGTGCGCACGGTCGGCTGCCAGATGATCTTTCCGCTCCGGTCCTCCACCCGCAGTATCGAGTTGGGCACCGTCCGGACGCCGAGATTGGCGAAGGTGCTGTAGGCGGCGATCATCTCGAGGGGGATCACGTCGGCCGAGCCGATGTGGATCGAGGGCACCGCCGGCACCCGCGTGCTGATGCCGAACTTGGCGGCCTCGCTCACCACCGCCTGCTCGCCCAGCTCCATGCCGAGCTTGATGGCGATGATGTTCCGCGACAGATAGAGCGCCCGGCGCAACGTCATGGGCCCGTCGAACTCGAGATCGTAGTTCTGCGGGGTCCAGGGCGGCTCGTCGGGCTTGACCAGCAGACTGAGCGAGTCGTCCACCATCACGTGCGACAGCGGATACCCCGCCTCGACGGCGGCCGCGTAGGTGATCGGCTTGAACGTGGAACCGGGCTGGCGGAGTGCCTGGGTGGCGCGGTTGAACTTGCTGTCGTCGAAGTCGCGGCCGCCGATCATCGCCCGGATCTGGCCGGTTTTGGCCTCGATGGTCACCATCAGGCCCTGAAGGTAGGGCGTGGTGGTGCGGTCGGGCTCCTCACCCTCGTCGGCCTTCGAGTTCTGGTACTGCTGATATGTAGGGTGCTCGAACTTGCCGTCGGCGCCGCTCTCGATCGCCTCGAGCCGCGCCTCGAGCGCGCGCTCC
This sequence comes from Gemmatimonadales bacterium, assembly GCA_013820855.1. Taxonomy (GTDB): domain Bacteria; phylum Gemmatimonadota; class Gemmatimonadetes; order Gemmatimonadales; family GWC2-71-9; genus CAVVWJ01. The sequence continues at coordinate 9,624 of JACDHV010000092.1, forward strand.
GCCGCCTGCTGGGTGTCGAGGTCGAGGGTGGTGTAGATGCGGTAGCCCGAGCGGTAGAGGTCGGAGCCGAAGCGCGCGTCGAGCTGCTGGCGGACGAACTCCACGAAATATTCGGCAGTGCCGCTGAAGTCCGAGCTGGAGGAGAGCAGCAGCGGATGCGCCTTCCACCGCTCGGTCTCGACGGGGCTGAGGAGCCCGTTGTCGCGCAGCAGATTGAGCACCGTGTTGCGGCGCTGGACGTTGAGATTGGGATGCTTGCGCGGGTTGTAGCGGGACGGGGCCTTGGGAATCGCGGCGAGGGTGGCGGCCTCGGCCACGTTCAGGTCGCGAACCGACTTACCGAAGTAGCGTTGGGAGGCCGCCTCGACGCCGAAGGCGCGGTTGCCCAGGTCGATCTGATTGAGATACAGCTCCAGGATCTTGTCCTTGGGATACTTCTCCTCGATCTCGCGCGCCACTGTCGCTTCGCGCAGCTTCCGCCGGAGCGACTTGTCGCGGCCGCTGATGTCCTCGGTCCAGACGTTGCGCGCGAGCTGCATGGTGATCGTCGAGAATCCCTCGGCGACCCGCATCTCGGTGATGTTGTTCTTGATGGCGCCGAGGACCCGGTACCAGTCGATCCCGTTGTGCTCGTAAAAGCGCTTGTCCTCGGTGGCGATGAAGGCCGCCTTGACCACGGGCGACATCTCGCCGAGGGGCACCACCGTCCGGCGCTCCTGACCCAGGTCGGTGATGAGCCGGCCGTCCGCCGCGTACACCTTGGAGGCCTGATTGGGATCGTACCCGCCCAGCTCGGCGATGGAGGGGCAGCTGTTGCCCGCGCAGGCGCGGTTCCAGGCGGCCATCAGGACGGCCAGGCCGAAGGCGACCGCCGCGAGGAACGACACCATGATGGTGCGACGCGCGCGTGGCGAAAGCCTGACGCGCGCGCCAAGAGAGTTGAGCCGGCGGGCCATGGTGGCAAACTAGCCTGTTGCGAGGCCCGTTTCCAGCGGGTACGATACCCGCCTATGCCAGATCTGCTGAGCACGCTGAGCGCCCGCGGATTCATCCAGGACGGGACCCCGGGGCTGGCCGAACGGCTGTCCCAGGGCCCGGTCACGGCCTACGTCGGGTTCGATCCCACCGCGGACTCGCTCCACGTCGGAAGTCTCGTGCCGGTGATGGGGCTGGCGTGGCTGCAGCGCTTCGGGCACACCCCGATCGCGCTCGTCGGCGCCGGCACCGGCATGGTGGGCGATCCCAGCGGGAAGCGGGAGGAGCGGCCCGTGCTGAGCCTCGACCAGATCGACCGCAACGCGCAGGGGCTGGGGCGCCAGCTCGTGCGGTTCCTCTCGTTCGAGGGCTCCAACGCCGCCCGGATGCGGAACAACGCCGACTGGCTGCGCGACATCCGGCTCATGAGCTTCCTGCGCGACACCGGCAAGCACTTCACGCTCAGCTACATGCTCCAGAAGGAGTCGGTGCGCAGCCGGATGGACGTGGGGATCACGTACACCGAGTTCAGCTACATGCTGATCCAGGCGTACGACTTCTGGCATCTGTGGCGAACCGAGCGCTGCGAGCTTCAGATGGGCGGCAGCGACCAGTGGGGCAACATCACCGCCGGCGCCGAGCTGATCGGCCGGCGGGAGGGCGCCCAGGCGCACGGGCTCGTCTTTCCGCTCCTCACCACCGCCACCGGCGCCAAGTTCGGCAAGAGCGAGGCGGGCAGCGTCTGGCTGGATGCGGCGCGCACCAGCCCCTACCAGTTCTTTCAGTTCTGGGTCAACAGCGACGACCGCGACGTGGAGCGCTACCTCAAGCTCTTCACCTTCCTGCGGCTCGACCAGATCGCCGCCGCGATGGCCGAGCACGCGGCCGATCCCGGACGGCGCACCGCCCAGCGGCTGCTGGCGCGCGAGGTCACGGCGACGGTCCACGGAGTGGAGGCCACCGAGCAGGCGGTCCAGGCGAGCGCGGCGCTCTTCGGGGGAGCGCTCGACCTCGAGTCGCTGCCGGAGATGCCGACCCGGTCGGTCGCACGCACCGAGGTGCTCGAGCGGCCGATCCTCGAGGCGCTCCTCGCGAGCGGGCTCGCGAGCTCGAAGGCCGACGCGCGGCGGGGGATCGAGGGGCGGGGCTTCTATCTCAACGGGCAGGCGATCGACCGGATCGATGCGACCCTGGGCCCGAACGATCTGCACGGGCCGGCCGACGAGCCCTTCGTCATCCTGCGCAAGGGCAAGAAGAATTACGTGCGGCTGGTGCTGTCGTCGTGACGATGGCGTGAGCGGGCCGCGTCACCATCTGCTCTTCGTCGTGCGCCTGGCGCGCGGCGGCTTCACACCCAACAGCCCGAACAGCCCTCGTACCACCTCTCGCCCCACCGTCCGGCCGATCGTCGTGGTGAGCGCGCCGATCATGCCCGCCCCGACGGCCTTCGCCGCGGTCTTCCCCGCTCCACGGCCTTTCCCGGGCTCCGTCCGGGGCTCCTCGGCCGCGGGCGCCTCGGTCCGCGCCATGCGCTCCGCGAGCATCTCCCGCGCGCTCTCCCGATCCACGGCCTGCCCGTACTCCGCGACGAGGTCCGACTCGCGGACGTCCGCCTGGAGCTCCTCCGGCGTGAGCGGCGCCATCCGGGAGGACGGCGGAATCAGGCGAGCCGCAACGACCGGCGTCGGCCTTCCT
>JACDHV010000093.1 GCA_013820855.1 Gemmatimonadales bacterium
GGCGATCTCTTCGAGGTCGCGGGAGCTCCCGCGGGCCGGATTCGCTTCGAAGGCGATCTCGGCAGGGCCGATCGCCTCGGAGCTGGGCTGGCCGAAGGTGAAGTCGTGGTGGAAGGAAGCGTCGGTGACGAGACGGGCATCGGCATGTCGGGCGGCGTCATCGACGTGCGCGGCGATGCCGGTGCGCGTGCCGGCGGCGCGGAAGGCGACGCGCGCCGGGGCATGTGCGGAGGCGAGCTGCTCGTCCGGGGCCGTGCCGGGGCGGGGCCGGGGACACGCATGCGACGCGGCCTTCTCGTCGTCGCGGGTGACGTCGCGAGTCACGCGGGCCCCGGGATGATCGCCGGCACCGTCGTCGTGTTCGGCGGCACCGGAGCGGCGCCGGGACGCTGGTCCAAGCGCGGCTCGATCGTGGCCATGGGCCTGGTGCCGATCCCGCCCACCTACCGCTATGCCTGCACCTACCGGCCGGATCACCTCCGGCTCACGCTGCTTCGTCTCCGGAAGCGCTACCAGCTCGCGGTGGACGAGCGCTACGTGTCTGGCTTCTATCGCCGCTACAGCGGCGATCTCGCCGACCTGGGAAGGGGAGAGATTCTCGCATGGACACCAGACTGACCGGCCTGCGCATGAACGAGCGCGCCGCGGAGCTCGCGGATGCGATGGTGGACGAGGCGGCGATGCTCCGCGTGCGGAGCCGCATCCTGGGCAGCGGCGCCCGCGTCATCGATGCGGGTGTCGAGGCCGAGGGCGGCTACGGCGCGGGCCTCGCCATCGCGGAGATCTGCATGGGCGGTCTGAGCGACATCGCGTACACGATGGTGCAGGTCGGTGCCCAGTCGTGGCCCGGAGTGCTGGTCTCGACCGATCACCCCGCGGTCTCCTGCATGGCGTCACAGTACGCGGGGTGGTCGATCTCGGTGGACAAGTACTTCGCCATGGGGTCGGGACCGCTCCGGGCCCACGCCCGGGTCGAGAAGGAGCTCTTCACAAAACTCGGATACGAGGAGAATGCCGAGCGGGGCGTGCTGGTGCTCGAGGCCCGCGCGCTGCCCGACGAGGCGGTGGCGGCCTGGGTGGCGGAGAAGGCACGGCTCGAGCCCGCGAGGTTCACCTTCGTCGTGGCACCGACCGCGAGCCTCGCCGGCGGGGTCCAGATCTCCGCCCGGATCCTCGAGACCGGGCTCCACAAGATGGAGACCCTCGGCTTCGACGTGCGGCGGGTGGTGAGCGGGTACGGCACCGCGCCGATCCCGCCGGTCGCCAGGAACGACCTCAAGGCCATCGGTCGCACCAACGACTGCATCCTGTACGGCGGCCAGGCGCGCTACACGATCCGCGCCGGGGACGAAGAGCTCGCCGAGCTCGCGTCGAAAGTGCCGGCGACGGCCTCGCGCGACTACGGGACGCCCTTCTACGACATCTTTCAGCGCTATGAGGGCGACTTCTACAAGATCGACCCGCTGCTCTTCAGTCCGGCCGAAGTCTGGCTCACTAGCGCGGAGACCGGACGCACCTTCCACGCCGGGCACCTCAACCCCGAGATCCTCGAGACCAGTCTCCATCCCCGGTCGTAGGACACCTCCATCTACAGGAGCATTGCCATGCGGTCTCACCCGAGTTGGTCGCTGGTCACTTCGCTGGCGCTCGCCACGGCGTGCGGCGGGTCGGACGACAGAAGCGCCGGCGCACCGGGCGGTGCGGAGTCCGCCGCGGCGGCGGCGGGGCCGGCCGCCATCGTGACGGTCATCTACAACACGCCGAAGGACACCGCCGCCTTCGAGAAATACTACCGTGAGACCCATGTGCCGCTCGTGTCGACCAATCAGCGGGAGATCGGCTTCACCCGGGCCGACCTCACGCGATTCACGAGCAATCTCGACGGCTCGAAGCCGGCCTACTACCGGCAGGCGGAACTGTACTTTCCGTCGGTGGAGGCCGCGAGGCGAGGCATGGCCACGCCCGGCTTCAAGAAGGTGGCGGACGACCTGGCCAACTTCGCCAGCGGCGGCCTGACCGGCCTCCTCGCGGTCGAGACCAGCGGCCCCGCCGAGGCGCCGGAAGGCGAGCCCATGGCGATCGCCACCGTGCTCTACAAGCAGCCCACCGACACCGCGGCCTTCGAGAAGTACTACGCCGAGACCCACGTGCCGCTGGTCGGCGCCAACCAGCAGGAGATCGGCTTCACGAGGGCGGAGCTGACCAAGTTCGCCTCGAATCTCGACGGCTCGGCGCCCGCGCTGTACCGCCCGGCCGAGCTGTACTTCCCCTCCATGGACGCGCTCAAGCAGGGCATCGCGACCCCCGGCTTCAAGAAGGTGGCCGGCGATCTCCCCAACTTCGCCACCGGCGGGCTCGACGGGCTCATCGCGGTGGAGACCCGCTAGCGCGTGCACGTCGCAGTCCTCGCGTCGCGGCAGGGGTGGCACACCCGGGAGCTGACCCGCGCGCTCGACGAGCGCGGGCACACCGCCGCGATCCTGCCTTACGAGGGGCTGACCGCGTGGATCGGCGCGCGTTCCGGCCTCCGGAGCGGCACGGCCGAGCTGGACCGGGCCGACGCGGTCCTGGCGCGCATCATCCCGTCGGGAACGCTCGAGCAGATCATCTTCCGGGTGGATGCGCTGCACCGGCTGGAGGAGCGTGGCGTGCGGGTCATGAACTCCGCCCGCGCCATCGAGCGGACGGTAGACAAGTTCTGGACCTCGTCCCTGCTGGAGCAGTGCGGAATCCCGACCCCGGACACGGTGGTCTGCGAGAGCCCCGACGAGGCCATGGCCGCGTTCCGGGCCCTGGGTGACGTGATCGTCAAGCCGCTCTTCGGATCGATGGGCCTCGGCATGGTACGGGTCGCTGACGAGGAGATGGCCTATCGCGTCTTCCGGACGGTCGAAACGATCCGGGGCGTCTACTACCTCCAGCGAACCATCGACCACGAGGGCCGCGATTACCGGGTCTTCGTCGTGGGCGGCCGGGTGCTCGGCGCCATCGAGCGGCGGGCGGACGGGTGGCGGACCAACATCTCCCGCGGCGGGCAGGCGCTGCCCGCCAAACTCGCGGACCCCTGGGCGGCGCTCGCGGTCCACGCGGCCGCGGCCGTGGGCGCGGAGTACGCCGGCGTGGACCTGCTCCCTGCGCGGGACGGCACGATGTACGTGCTCGAGGTGAACGGCATTCCCGGCTGGCGCGGGCTCCAGGACGCCACAAGCATCGACGTCGCCGGCGCGCTGGTGGACCACATCGTCCGGCGGGGTCCGTGACGGGGGAGGAGATCGCGGCCGCGGCGCAGCTTGCCTGCCTGCTCGAGGTCAGCGCGCCGAAGCCGGGCAACGTCTCGCCCGACCGCCACTTTCACGACACCCGCTACGAGGATTTCCTCGCCAGCGCCGTCGCCATCGGCCCCGCGCTCGCCGCCGCGGGCGAGCGCCCGCTCGGCGCCACGATCCGCGCCGCGCGCGAGGCGACCGCGCGCTGGACCCGCTCGAACACCAATCTCGGCATCGTGCTCCTGCTCGCTCCGCTGGCCCGCGCGGCGGCGCGTGACGGCGGCGCACTGAGAGAACGGCTCGCCGCGGTGCTCGACGAGACCACGGTCGCGGACGCGGCCGAGGCGTACGCGGCCATCAGGCTGGCACGTCCGGGGGGACTGGGCGCCGCAACCGCCGAGGATGTCGCGGCCCCGCCGACGGTGACGCTGCGCGAGGCGATGGCGCTCGCCGCCGAACGGGACGCGATCGCGCGGGAGTACACCACCCGGTTCGCGCTCACCTTCGAGGTGGGCGCGCCGGCGCTGGCCGACGCCAGGGCGCGGAGCCTCACCTGGTCCGAGGCGACGGTGGAGTGCTTCCTCGCGCTCCTCGCAGCGGCGCCCGACACACATATCGCGCGGAAGCTGGGCCGGGCGGAGGCGTCGCGGGTGACCGGGTGGGCGCGGGAAATCGTGTCCGCGGGCGGCACCGCCACGCCGGAGGGGAGGGCGGCCCTCGCGGCGCTCGACGCGGAGCTTCGCGATCCGCGCAACACCCGCAATCCCGGCACCACCGCCGATCTGACCTGCGCCGCGTTGTTCGTCGTTATCATTGAGGCTGGCTGGGACCGCTGACGAGAGGATCGCCGTGTCGAGCAGCTTTCGCGTGCAGGTGAGCAAGGACTACCTGGTCTTCGCCTCCGCGCATTTCATCACCTTCCGCGGCCACCAGTGCGAGACGCTGCACGGGCACAACTACAGGGTGGGCGTCGCGGTCGAGGGCTCGGTGGACCCCGAGACCCTCTTCGTTCTCGATTTCAGCGTGCTGAAGCAGATCACCCGCCGACTGGTGGACGAGATCGATCACAAGGTGCTGCTGCCGAAGCTCAACCCCAAGCTCTCCTACCGGGACGAGGGCGATCGGCTCGCGGTAGACTACTTCGGCGAGCCGACCTACGTGTTTCCGCGCGCCGACTGCATCCTCCTCCCCATTCCCAACAGTACCGCGGAGATGCTGGCCCAGTACCTGGGCACTCGGGTGCGCGAGGAGCTGGGCCGCGGCGGCTACCGGCACCTCACCCGGCTCGAGATCGAGGTCGAGGAGAACTACGGGCAGTCGGCCACCTACAGCGAGGTGCTGGGGATGGACTGAGCGGTGGACGGCGCCGCGAGCGCCGCCACGTCCCCGGCGCAGACCAGCCCCGTGTGGAGTGCCGTCGCCACCAGCACACCATCGCAGCCGGTCTCGCGAATCCGGTCGAGATCGCTCCGGGCGCCGACCCCCCCACCGGCGAGGAGCCGCTCGGATGGAAAACGCCGGCGGAGCTCCTCCAGCAGCGCGAGATCCACCCCAAGGCCGGTTCCCACCCGACCCACATCCAGCACCAGCAGCGTCCGAACGCCGGCCTGCACCGCACGTTCCGCGATCTCCACCACCGTCGGAGCGATGCCTTCACCGAGACCGGACGGATGCAGCACGGGACGGCCCAGCCGGAGATCGAGGCTGAAGACCACGCGTTCGGGACGGGCGGCAGCGACGATGCCCTCCAGGTCGTCGAGCGCGCGAAGGGTCTCGAGCCCGACGACCACCCGCGCGGCGCCGAGCGCCAGCACCACCAGCGCCCGGGTTGCGTCGCCGATGCCGGCGTCCACCCACAGCCCGCAGGGGCTGGCGCCGGCCGCCAGGCCCCGCCATGCGACCTGCTGGACCGCGCCGCCCTGGATGGCGTCGAGATCGGCGACGTAGCACTCGCGGGCGCCCACGATGTCGCGGTAGGCTTGAGCAAGAGCGAGGGGATCGCCGGCCGCCCCGGGCGTCAGAGCCGATTCGACCGGCCGGTACCGCGCGCGGTCCCCTGCCCTGGCCTGAACCGCCACGCCGCGCGCCAGATCGATCACTGGGATCAGCTGCATGACCCATCTTAGCCCAACCGCTCCGCCGACGACCAGCCCGCACGGCATCGCGGTGCTCGGCTGGGACATCGGCGGCTCGAACACCAAGGCCGCCCTGGTCGAGTCGGAACACGGGCGGCTCTCGGTCTCCCGGTTCCTGTCGGTTCCCCTGGAGATGGCGCGCGACTCGGCGGCGCTGGTGTCCACGCTGCGGAGGTTGGCGGCGGATCTCGGCCCCGGGCTCGTGACGCACGCGGTGACGATGACGGCCGAGCTCTCCCGAGGCTTTCGAACCAAGCGTGAGGGTGTCGGGTTCGTGCTCGACGCCATGGCCGAGGCATTTCCCGGTCATCGCGTGCAGGTCTACGGCGTGGACGGTCGCTTCCTGGATCCCGTGGATGCCAGAGCGCGACCGCTCGAAGTCGCCGCCTCCAACTGGGCCGCGACCGCCAGGTACGTGGGGCGGCAGACGCCCGACTGCCTGCTGGTGGACATCGGAACAACCTCCACCGACCTCATCCCTGTTCTCGCCGGCGAGCCCCGGACCGTTGGCCGGACGGACCCGGAGCGCCTGCTGAGCGGCGAGCTGGTGTATACGGGGGCCCTCCGCACACCGGTCGAGACGGTGACCCGGCTGGTCCCGCTCTGGGGTGGGCTCTGTCCGCTCGCCGCCGAAGGGTTCGCGCTGATGGGCGACGTGTATCTCTGGCTGGGCGCCCTGGACGCCGGCGACTACAGTGTGCCCACGGCCGATGGCCGTCCGCCGACCCGCGAGTTCGCCGGCGAGCGGCTCGCCCGCGCGGTCTGCGCCGACGCGGAAACGCTGGACGAGGAGGCGGTCGGGACCATCGCCCGCGCGCTGGCGGAGGCGCAGGTCTCCACCATCACCGATGCTATCCGCCGGGTGCTGGCCCGCCATTCGAGTATCGCCGAGGCCGTGGTGACCGGGCTCGGCGATTTCATCGGTGCGGAAGCCGCCTCCCGCCTGGGGCTCGACGTGTCGCCCCTGGCCGACCGGATCGGCGGTGCCGCCCGGGCGGCACCGGCCGCCGCGGTCGCGTGGCTGCTGGCCGACGCGGCCGCCACGGCATGACGGCTGGGCCGGTCGTCATCAAGGTCGGAGGCGGACTGCTCGGCGTGCCCGGCGCGCTGGAGGCGGTGTGCGCCACCGTCGGCGCGCGAGCGCGACGCGAGGCCATCGTGGTCGTGCCGGGCGGCGGCCCCTTCGCGGACCTGGTTCGCGAGATCGACCGCGGCTCCGGATTGTCCGCCCATGCGGCACACTGGATGGCCGTGCTCGCCATGGATCAGTACGCCCACCTCCTGGCGGAGCGGATCGCGGGAGCGGTGGTGGTGGAGGAGCCCGGCTCGATCGCGGCAGCGCTGTCGATGCGGCGGGTCGCGGTGCTGGCGCCGTCCCGCTGGTTGCGGGCCGCCGATCCGCTGCCGCACAGCTGGGATGCGACGAGCGACAGCGTGGCGGCATTCGTCGCCGGCGCTCTCGACGCGAGTCGTCTGGTGCTGGTGAAGCCGGCGGAGACCGATGCGACGGCGGTGGACCGATGCTTCACGACCGTAGTGCCGGCAGGGCTCGAGGTCCGCGTGACGTCGTGGGTCCGTTTCGCGGACGTATCACCGTGAGCGAAGCGACGGCGTGGCGCGGCCGTCCGTCGCTACCTCCGGCTCACGCCGCTCCCGCGGCGCGGGCGGTCCGCGACGCCGGCTTCGAGCCGTTCCGCTTCGTCCCCAGCAGGTCCGCCAGTCGATCGCCCGTGACCGGACGGCTGAAGAAGTAGCCCTGCATCTCATCGCAGCCCTGCTCCCGCAACACCGTCACCTGCGCCTCGGTCTCCACCCCTTCGGCCGTCACCGTGAGCCCCAGCGCGTGACCCAGCGCGATGATGGCCGTCGAGATCGCGGCATCATCGGAATCGCTGGTGATCTCGCGGATGAACGCGCGATCGATCTTGAGGGTGTCGAGGGGGAAGTGCTTGAGGTAGCTGAAGGACGAGTATCCGGTGCCGAAGTCGTCCACCGAGAGGTGCAGTCCCATCGCGCGCAGGGCGTGCAGGGTTTCGGCGCCCTCCTTCTGGTGGTTCACCAGGGCGGTCTCGGTCAGCTCGAGTCCGAGGTAGCGGGACTCCAGGCCGGTGTCGCGAAGGATCCGGGCCACGGTGTCGGTCATGCTCCGGGTGAGCTGCCGGCTGGAGAGGTTCACGACGACCCGGATCGGCGCCAGGCCCATCCGCTGCCATGCGAGGTTCTGGGCGCACGCGGCGTGCATGACCCATTCGCCCAGCGGCACGATCAACCCGTTCTCTTCCGCCAGGCCGATGAACTCGGAAGGCAGCAGCAGGCCGAGGTCGGGGTGCCGCCAGCGGACCAGCGCTTCGGCGGCGACCGGGCTTCCGCTTCGGGCACCGACGATCGGCTGGTAGTGGAGCTCGAACTCCTCCCGCTCCAGCGCGCGGCGCAGGGAGTTCTCCAGGGTGAGCCGCTGGAGCGCCGTGGCGTTCATCGAGCGCGAATAGGTCTGGTAGCTGTTGCCGCCCTGCTCCTTCGCCTTGTACATCGCCGTGTCGGCGTGCATGAGCAGGGCCTCGAGGTCCTTCCCGTCGAAGGGATAGACCGCGATGCCGATGCTCGCGTTCACGAAGATCTCGTGGCCCTCGACCCGGAACGGATGCGCCAGGCTCGACAGAATGCGCCGGGCGAGCTTCCCCGCGTCCTCCGGATTGTCGAGTCCAGGCATCAGGACGGTGAACTCGTCACCACCGAGGCGCGCGACCTCCGGGTCCATGGCTTCGCTCGCGGGGCCGACCTCGTCGGCGCGGTCCCGACATGAAGCCCGGAGCCGGGCCGCGACCTGCTGGAGCAGCTGGTCGCCGGCCTCGTGGCCCAGGCTGTCGTTGATCCGGCTGAAGTGGTCGAGGTCGATGAAGAAGGCGGCGACGAGGCTTCCACTCCGATGGGCCTGCTCCAGCGCGTTGCCCAGGCGCTCCTTGTAGGACAGGCGGTTGGGCAGGCCGGTCAGGCTGTCGAAGTAGGCGAGGCTGCGCACCTGCTCCAGCATCCGGGCATTGGCCAGCGCGACGGCTGCCTGGTCGGCGAGTCGTCGGACCTGAACTCGCGCGTCGGCGTCGGCGACCTCCCCGGATCGAGCCGCGACGGCGATGACCCCGACCAGGTGGCGCTGAAACTGAAGCGGGAGCACGAAGAACTCGTGGCGCCCCAGGTCGGCGAGCGGCGCGACGTAAGGGGGGATCCGCCCGCCCTCGGCTATCGTGATGAACGCGGCATCCGGACCGTCGAGCAGCTCCTGAACGTGCTCGGAGCGAAGATCCACCCGCACCTGCGCGCGACTGCCGTCGGAGTAGTCGTGCACCAGGCTGGGAAGCGACTTCGCGCCGTCCGGCGCCATCAACGTCACGGTCACCGCCCCGCAGGGATACACGTCCGGCAGCCGCGCGAGCAGCGTTCCCACGATCTCGCCGGCACTGGTGGCGGAAAGCACCGCCCGGTCGATCTCGGCCGCGGTGGCCAGCGCCTGGAATTGCCGGTCGAGCTGGACCGCCATCGCGTTGAACGACGCCCCCAGCTGCTCGAACTCGTCCCCGCTTCTGATCGAGACGCGGCTTCCGAAATCGTGCCCCGCGATGCGGCGGGTGCCCTCCTGCAGCTCCCTGAGGGGGATCAGGCTCCGCCGGATGCGCTCCAGGCTCAGCAACAGCACAAGCGTCGTGGACACCGCCACGATCAGGAGCAGGGTGTCTGCGAAGCGGACCACGGGTCCGAGAACTTCGTGCTTCGAGTGGCCGAGAATCAGGTTCCAGGTCGGCGCGGCGAACACTTCGTCGAGCAGGATCGGCCAGGTGGACGAGACGTACGGCTCGCGGTCGAAGCTCGCGAGGGAGTCGGCATCGGGCCGGGCATCGAGCCCCAGGGTATGGAACGTGGAGTGCACGCCGGCCACCGAGCTCATGAGCACGTGGCCACTGTCGTCCTTCACGGTGAGGATCGTGCCCGCCGCGATCAGGCTCTGATCGGACGTCGCCCAGAGGTAGTCCGCGTCGATCTCCCCGACCAGCAGGCCCCACCCACGGTCGCTCGGCCCGCCGACGCGCCGCACCATGTAGGTCCTCGTGGGACGGCCGTCCTGATGCTCGGCCAACAGAAGCGGAAGCCCGTCAGCGAGGTCCGCCTGATTTCGCTGGCTCAGCCGCGGCAGCTCCGCGAGCCGGCCGGAAAGCGAGACCCGCCTCCCGTCGTCACCGACGAACTCGAGCGCCGTGAACCGATCGGCGATCGCGGGATCGGAACCGGGAACGGCGGCCGCGCTTGAATTCGCCGGCGCCGGTGGGCGGAGGAGGGTCTGCGCCGGAATGTTCCTGAGTGAGGCGTCGAGCAGCAGCAGTCGCTCGAAGATCGCGGCGCCGAAGGTCTTGCTGGCCTGGTGGAGGCGGGTCTCGCTCTGCGCGACGAGATACTGCGTGACGTGCCGGTAGGACACCGTCGCCACCACGGCGGTGGGGACCACGGCGCAGCCGACGAAGAGGAGCAGGAGCCGCCGGCCGAATCTGCTTTTCAGGGGCCCGGTATGACGGGACGGATTCATGTCGGTTGGATAGGCGTGCCGTCTGGGCCGATGAGGTCAATGAGTGCGTCCGGGCTGAAGCCGACAGGCAGGGCAATAGCCATGCCCCTGCGAGGCGTCTCCCATCTTCTCTGTATTGTGGCGGTTACACACTCAAGGAACACACGCGCGCGGGGCCCCCCTCGCGTTCTGCCAAGCCGCAGCCAACTACTCGCGACGCGAGCGGGCACTCATGAAGCCTCGGCGGCCGCCGGCAGGGTGCCGTGCAGCCGAACGCGGAGCCGCCGGACCAAGTCGGCATCCACCCGGCCATCCCTTCCGCCACGACACGCGGCGCCGCGGACCCCGACCACGTCGGCCAGCCCCGCCAGCCGGTCGAGCGCCGCCGGTGTGAGGCTGCCCGCGATCGCCAGCAGGAGCCCGGCCGCACGCACGGCTCCGGACAGCGTGCGCAGCCGGCCCAGGGCGATGCAGTCGAGGAGCCCTCTCCCGTCTTTTGCCCACGTGTCGATCAGGTACCCCCGCGCTCCAGCCGACAGCGTCGCGCGCAGCACGGCCTCCGGCGCCGGCGAGCCCGCCCGCTCATGGTCGGCGTACGCGACGGGCACCACCATCATGCCGGGTCCCGCCGCGCCGAGCGCGGCGGCGATCAGCGAGGTCACCACGGCCTCGGAACGCTCCCCCGCGAATCCCAGCTTCACGTAGGTCGCGGTCCGGCGTGGGGAGATGGCCACGCCCGCCACCGCGCGCCGGACCGCGTCCGGCGACCCGAAGTCGCCCAGGGCCGCGCCGAAGGCGACCGTCTCCGGCACGCGCGCCGCGATCGCCCGGAGGGTCGCCGGTGAGACCGGGCCCAGTGCGCCGCGCGCCGGGTCCTTGGCGTCGATGATGTCGGCGCCTCCGACCAGAGCCGCCGCGACCTCGTCCTCGCCACGCACGCTTACGAGCAACAGCACGACGACTCCCTTGTGAGATGCTAACGCTCTGATATGTTAGGATTTATGAAGTTAGTCACGACTCTTTGCGGCGGGGAGGCGGCGTGACCCTGGAAGGAAGGTGCGTCGTGCTCACCGGCGGATCCAGCGGGATCGGCCGCGCGATCGCCAAGCGGTGCGCCGGTGCGGGAGCGGACGTGCTGATCTCGTATCGGCGGAATCGCCGGGGCGCCGACGATACCGCGCGGGAGCTCGCCACCACCGGGCGGCGGGTCGAGGTCCTTCAGGTCGATATCGCCCGCGAGGAGGACGTCGCCACGCTGGCTCGCGAGGCGCGCGCACGTTTCGGCCGGGTGGACGTCTGGATCAACAACGCGGGCGCCGACATCCTCACCGGCGACGCGACGCGGCTCACGCTGCTTCAGAAGCTCGACCTGCTGCTGGCCGTGGACGTGCGGGGTACCGTGCTGGCCTCGTGGGCGGCGGCCGGGCTGATGCGGGAGCAGGGCCGGCCGGGCGTGATCATCAACATGTCGTGGGACCACGTGAACCTCGGCATGGCCGGCGAGAACCCGGTGCTCTACTCCGCCGCGAAGGGCGCGGTGATGAGCTTCAGCAAATCGTTCGCGCGCGAGGTCGCGCCCGACATCCGGGTCAACGTTCTGGCGCCGGGATTCGTGGAGACAGCGTTCGGAGAGGGGGCCGACGCCGCTTTCCGGAAGAAGGTCGTCGATCTGACGCCCCTCAAGCGGTGGGGCGCGCCGGAGGACATCGCCGGGGCGGCCCTGTTTCTCGCGTCCGACGACGCGAAGTTCATCACGGGGCAGATGATCAGGGTGAATGGCGGAGTGGTCTGAACAGGGCTGAAAGCGGCGGCTGATACCGACGCGTATTCAACAGTTTACGCGGCACTCAAGGAGGGCACATGCCTGCGACAAAGGAACGTACCTACAACGAGACGGAGATCGCGGAGAAGCTGAAGGATCTCCAGGGCTGGTACTACGAGGACGGCTGGATCCGGCGGGTGTACAAGACCGACGGCTGGCCGACGACCCTCATGCTGGTGAACGCGGTAGGCTACCTGGCGGAGGCGGCGTACCACCATCCCGACCTGTCGGTGACCTGGGGCCGCATTACGGTGAAGCTCCAGAACCACGCCGCCGGCGGCATCACCGACAAGGATTTCGAGCTGGCCCGCAAGATCGAGGAAGTCGTCCTCTGGAGACCCGAGGGCGGGGCCCTGGAGGGCACGCCGAACAAGTGGGTCCGCTCGGGGGATCCACGTTAGGGCGGAACGGCGGAACGGCGGAACGGCGGGACGAGAGGGCGCCGGTCGGGGAACCTT
>JACDHV010000277.1 GCA_013820855.1 Gemmatimonadales bacterium
TGAATCGAGCGGCGAAACGCCGGATGACGGATCCAGAGGTAGAGGCCCATGCTGATTGCCGCCAGCGTGTTGGCGGACACCACCGCCCAGAAGGGGAACAGCTCCCCGGTGCCTTCCGACAGCACCTCCAGCAGCCCGTAGAAGAGCACCTCGAACGCCAGGAACACGGGGAGTAGCGCGTACCGTACCACGGAGTTCTCGGTGCCCCAGTGGACCAGAGCCACCAGCCCCCATGCCGAGCAGCGCGAAGACCATGAAGTGGAACGCGGTGTAGAGCAGCACCGCCACGAACACGATATTTCCGGTGTCGGGCGTCGAGTCTCCGAGCAGGACGACCTGCCCCAGCAGACTCGGGGTGAGCAGCGGACGGCCTGCGATGGTGTCGAGAACGAGGAACCAGAGTGCGACGGCGAGAGCGCCGATGACGCCGACGTCCGTGCCTTCGGCGCCCATCGAATGGAACGCTCCTGCATGCGGACCTCCGGGCGGCGAGAGCTACCCTGTCACAGCGCGGGTCCGGCACGCTGCGCGCAAGACAGCGGGTACCGCGGCATCATCCGACGCGAGGCGCCCCGGGGGCATGGGGCGGGGAGTCGTCGCCGACCTGGGCGTCGGCCTTCAGCTGGGGATGCCCCCGCACCAGGTACCAGCCCATGGCGCCCACTCCGGCCAGGGTGCCTCCCACCACCGACCAGAGCGGAACCCGCTCGCCGGTGGAGGTGGTGAGCATGTAGGTGAGTCCGGCGAAGAAGCAGAACGAGACGACGAGACCAATCCACAGCCCCATTCTCAACGACAGGTTGCGGACGGCCAGATGCACCAGCAGCGTCAGCAGCATGCCGACCGCCACGAACATCAGCAGATGGAGCACCGTGTAGCCCGCCACCACACCGGGGACCACCTCCCGCGCACCCGGCTGGAGGTCGCCCTGGAAGAACACTTTGCCCAGCACGTTCGGGGTATGGAACGGCCGTCCGGCGGCCATGTCGAAGACGAAATACCAGGCGGCCACGACCGTGGCGCCCAGCAGGCCGGCGACGAGCCCCTCGCGGACCGTTGAGTGTTCCTGAGCGTGCATCGGCGCTCCCATGCTGCGGGTGAATGCCGCCGAAGGCGGCCTGTTCACCTTAGACCCGCGGGCCACGCTGAGGATGTGTCCGGCGTCACCCGTGCCCCGCGGGTCCGCTGGCGCACCCGTCGCAGGGGCAGGAGGCCAGGAGGCGCTCGAAAGTGTAGATGCCGGTACCGTGGCCGTCGCTCCAGTCAACCTTCAGGCCGTAGGCGCCAACCAGGGCGAGCGACACCGGGCGGATGTCGCCCGGCACCGACGCGGGGTCGAGCAGCGGCCGTCCGCTCATTTCGTCCACGCAGGCGGCACAGGGACAGGCGAGCCGAAGGGCTCGCGCGGGATACCAGGCCCGATGGCCGGCGGTATCCCACTCGATCAGGAGGCCTTCGTCGCGGCGGTTGATGGCGTGCGGGATCGGCAGAGACATGCATAGGATCATAGACGGAGCGGGCGTCCGCTGCCCCGCCCCGCCGGCAAGCACATATATTGACCACAGCGACCGCCGCTCAACCCAATCCGGAACGCCGATGCCCGCTGATTCGATCAACCCTTTCGGGTCCCGCGCAACGGTGCGCCTGGGAAGTGAACACGCCGCCGTCTACCGGCTCGGCGAGTTGGCGCGCCAGGGAATCGCCGAGCTCGACCGCCTGCCGTTCTCCATCCGCGTCCTGCTGGAGAATACGCTCCGGAACGCCGGCCGCGGCCTGGTCACCGAGGAACACGTGCAGCAGCTCGGCGGCTGGCACCGGCAGGGCGCTTCCCGGAGCGAGTTCCCGTTCATGCCGGCGCGTGTCGTGTTGCAGGACTTCACCGGCGTGCCCTGCGTGGTGGACCTCGCCGCCATGCGCGACGCGATGGCACGCATGCAGGGCGATCCCGACCGCATCAATCCCGTGGTGCCCTGCGACCTGGTGATCGATCACTCGGTCCAGGTGGACCACTACGGCTCCGACAACGCGTTCCGGCTGAACGTGCAGCTCGAGCTCGAGCGCAACGTCGAGCGCTATCAGCTCCTCAAGTTCGCGCAGGTCGCGTTCCGCAACTTCAGGGTAGTTCCGCCCGGTACCGGCATCGTGCACCAGGTGAACCTCGAGTATCTGGCTCCCGTGGTGCAGCTCCGCGACCAGTTCGGCGAGCCCACGGCCTATCCCGATACGCTGGTGGGCACCGATTCCCATACCACCATGATCAACGGCCTCGGCGTGCTGGGCTGGGGAGTCGGCGGCATCGAGGCCGAGGCCGTCATGCTGGGGCAGCCCTACTTCATGCTCATCCCCGAGGTGGTGGGGATGCGGCTCACCGGCGCGCTGCCGGTCGGCACCACCGCCACCGACCTGGTGCTGACCGCCACCCAGATGCTGCGGAAGAGCGGCGTGGTGGACAAGTTCGTCGAGTTCTACGGCCCCGGACTCTCCAGCCTGGGGCTCGCCGATCGCGCCACCATCGCCAACATGGCGCCCGAGTACGGCGCGACCATGGGCTTCTTCCCGGTGGACGCCGAGACGCTCCGCTATCTCGAGCGGACCGGCCGGAGTCGAACCACGGTCGAGCGAGTCGAGCGCTACTGCAAGGAGCAGAACCTCTTCCGGACCGACGCCACCCCCGATCCGGTGTTCAGCAGCACCCTCGAGCTCGACCTCTCCACCATCGTCCCGAGCCTCGCCGGTCCCCGCCGGCCGCAGGACCGGGTTCCGCTGAATGAGCTCAAGCGCGACTTCATCGTGAACCTGCCGGGACTCATGAGCCCGACGGTCCCCGCCGCCAGGAAGGAGCTCGCGGAGAGCGCCTACTCGCGCTGGGTCGGCGAGGGTGGCGCCAGCGTCACCATCGGCGAGCGCGGAGCCGAAGCTACCGATGACCTGGTGGACCCCGACGCGCCGCCCGCGGTGGCCGGTGTCCTCGAAGGCAACGACATCTCGCTGCACGATGGGGCCGTGGTGATCGCCGCGATCACCAGCTGCACCAACACCTCGAACCCCTCGGTAATGATCGGGGCCGGCCTCCTCGCCAAGAAGGCCGTCGAGCGGGGACTCGAGACTCGCCCCTGGGTGAAGAGCAGCCTGGCACCCGGATCCCGCGTCGTCACCGATTACCTCGAGGGCTCGGGACTTCTGCCGTACCTCGACCAGCTCCGCTTCAACGTGGTCGGGTACGGATGCACGACCTGCATCGGCAACAGCGGTCCACTCCCGGAGATGATCGCCGATCTCATCGACGAGCACTCGCTGGTGACCGCGGCCGTGCTGAGCGGCAACCGCAACTTCGAGGCGCGGGTGCATCCGCAGGTGCGTGCCAACTACCTCGCCTCGCCGATGCTGGTGGTGGCGTTCGCGCTGGCCGGCAGGGTCGACCTCGACCTGACCCGGGAGCCGCTCGGCACCGGTCGGGATGGCGAGCCCGTCTTTCTGCGCGAAATCTGGCCGTCGGCGGAAGAGATTCAGGCGGCGATGGCCGCCTCACTGAAGCCGGAGCTGTTCGAGCGGCGTTACGGATCGGTCTTCGAAGGCGACGAGATCTGGAAGGGCCTCCAAGTGCCCCAGGGCAGCCGCTACGTTTGGGACCCCAAATCCACCTACGTGCAAGAGCCTCCCTTCTTCGTGAACCTGCCCCGGCAGCCGGCGCCGCTCCGCGACATTACCGGCGCGCGGGTGCTCGCCGTCCTGGGCGACTCGGTCACGACCGACCACATCTCCCCCGCGGGGTCGATCCCCAAGAACGGGCCCGCGGCGCGCTACCTGCGGGAGCAGGGCATCGAGCAGGTGGACTGGAATACCTTTGGGT
>JACDHV010000094.1 GCA_013820855.1 Gemmatimonadales bacterium
CCTTCTCCAGCCTCGGCAGCATGGAGTCGGGCGGCACCTGGCCCATGATCCCCATCCGGGTCGAGCGTGGATTGCCGTAGTAGGCGATGATGCGGTGCTCGGGAAGTAGCGCGCCGGGCAGCGGCTCGGGGCCCCGCACCGGCCACCTGGCGCTGTCGGCCGGGCTCAGGACGAAGGGTCGGGGGCCCCGGGCACGAGTGCGGAGCGGCACGGTGTCGCGCCCCGCCGACGCCGTGTCGCCGAGGGTGTCCACCGCGGTCGTGTCGGCGGCGAGGCTGTCCCGGGTGGTGTCGCGCGGCGCCACCACCGGTCGAGGCTCCCAGACCTTGGGCTCGGGAGGCGGCGGCGGCGCGGCGGACACGGAGTCACGAGCATCGGCCACCGTGCGCGGCGAGTCGCCGCACCCGGTGGCCGTGCATATGATGACGAGGAGGGCGCCGACGCGGAAGCGAAGCATGCGGCCTGCATGGTAGTCGCCGCCGGAGTCGGTGCCAAGCCTGCTCGGGCCGCTATGGAGCGCTAAAGCCCGATGCGGACTCCGGCCGTGAAGGGCCATACCCACGCGTTGCTGGTGCCCAGCTCGTCCTCGTCGGCGAACGCGATGTCGCCCTGGGGGCTCAGCAGGAAGGTGACCCGCGGACTCAGCCGGTACCCGATCTTGGCCCCGACATTGATGGCGGGATACGTGTTGGAGGCCCCGCCGTCCACGTCGAAGGTCATGGCCCCGCCGCCGGCGTTCACGATGACGGACCAGGGTGACTGCCCCTCGGACACCAGCTCGTAGCCGAGCTTCGCCATGTAGTGGTAGACCTTGACGTCCGGGGTCTCCCCGACGCCGGCCACGTCTGCCCCCGAGTGGAACCCGAGGTCGGCGTCTCCCATCAACCAGACCTTCGGCGCGACTCGTACCGCGGCTCCCACTCCAACGCTCGGACCCGCGTCCACGGCATCCGAGATGTCGAACGTCGGCGCGTTGAGGCCGCCGCGCAGCTCGAGCGTGGCCCGGCGGTCCGGCGACTGAGCCTCGGCGGCCGATGCGATGCCGAGCAGCATGAGACCCGATAGCAGAGCGGTCCCGGTGTGCGAATTCCTCATTGTCCTGCTCCTCCCGAATCGTGACTGTCGAATGTTGATGTGCGCGGCACCGTGCCGCGCCTAGTTCCGGTCCTCGAGCAGCAACAGGCCGAAGGGCGCGCCGCCGCCTGCGGCGTCCACCGCGATCGCGGTCCGCACCTGCCCGCTAGCCAGAGTGAGAGTGCCGCTGTCGATCGCCACGGTCTTGGTGCCCGCCGGCGTCACTCGCACCTGGTAGTGTCCGCGCCGTCATCCCGAGCGGATCGAGGGATGACTCGTTCACTCCGGCAGCAGGACCGTATCGATGACGTGAATCACCCCGTTGCTGGCCGGGATGTCGGCCTGGGTCACGCTGGCATTCCCCACCATCACCGCGAGAATCGATGGTCAGGTGATTTACTTGGTGGCGAAGGCCGGCTGCCAACGCTGCTGAATCGCCTTCCATTGCACCGCCTGATACAGCGCCGCGACGCCGACCAAGAGGTAGACCGTCCGGCTGACGGGGCTCAGGTTGCCGAAGATGGTGCCCACGATGTCCGAACCGGTCAGTCCGACCACTCCCCAGTTGATGCCGCCCACGACCAGCAGCACGGCGGCGACTACGTCCAGCTTTCTCATATTGTCCTCTCCGATGAGTTATCTGTCTAACACCTGTCCAACAAACTAACCGGCATTAGCCGTTTGTCAAGCTATAATCTAGGTATTAAGCTTGACATTACTTAGACAGCTCCGTAATATCTGGTCGTGACGAACGCAGCAGAGCTCCAGACCCCACGCTACCCCGTCCGGTTGGTATCCCTCCGTACCGGACTGTCCCCTCACGTCCTGCGGGCCTGGGAGCGGCGCTATGGGGTGGTGCAGCCCACCAGGACCGAGGGCGGCCAGCGCCTCTACTCCGAGCTCGACATCGAGCGACTCCTCCGGCTCCGGCGGCTGACCGATCGGGGGCACGCTATCCGCCGGATCGCCTCCCTCCCGCTCGACGAGCTCGATCGGCTCGACGAGGAAATCGCCGGAGAGGGACGTATGGTCCGGCCCCACCTCGCTGGCGACGAGGCGGACCAGATGCGGGCCGCCAGCGTGGGCGACTCCATCGCCGCGGCGATGCAGGCCACACGCCGGCTCGACGCGGTCGAGCTTCAGGCGGTGCTCGAGCGGGCCGCGGTCACACTTGGCGTGCCGGTCTTCCTCGACGAGGTAGTGGCACCCACGCTCGTCCGCATCGGGCACGGCTGGGCCGAGCGATCGGTCTCCGTCGCGCAGGAGCACATGGCGACGGCGGTGTTCCGCCGAGTGCTGGGCTGGTTGTTCCGGGTCTACGAGGTGAGAGGCACCGCGCCGCGGCTGGTGGTGGCCACGCCGCCGAGCCAGGTGCATGAGCTGGGAGCGCTGATGGTCGCGGCCAGCGCCGCCGCCGAGGGATGGGGGGTGACGTACCTCGGCCCCGATCTGCCCGTGGCCGATCTGGTCAGCGCGGTCCGCCAGACGGACGCCCAAGCGGTGGCGATCAGCGCCGTGCACGTGCCCAAGGGTGGCGACCTCCTCGGCGCGCTGCGCGAGATGCGCGCCGGCCTTCCCACCCGCGTACCGCTGCTCGTGGGAGGCGCCGCGACGCCCGAGATCCGGTCCCAGGCGGAGGCGGCTGGGGCGCTGGTGCTCGCGTCGCTGCCCGACTTCCGGGCCCTGCTCCGCCGACTGGCGGCGGAGAAGGCGGAATGATCCGCGAGGGTGGTGTCACCCTCCTCACCGGCGCCAGCGGCTACGTCGGGGGCCGGCTGCGCCGCGCGCTCGAAGCCGGCGGGCACCCGCTCCGCTGCATGGCGCGCCGGCCGGAGTACCTCCGCTCCCGGGTGGCCGCGGGCACCGAGGTCGTCCCCGGCGACGTGCTGAAGTCGGAGTCGCTGGCCGAGGCGCTTCGCGGCGTGCACACCGCGTACTACCTGATCCACTCCATGGCCTCCTCGCACGACTACGCGGAGAACGATCGCAGGGGCGCGGAGTCGTTCGCGCGAGCCGCCCGCGAGGCGGGTGTGCGCCGGATCGTCTATCTCGGCGGCCTCGGACGGGGCGAGCACCTGTCCCGCCATCTCGCGAGCCGGCAGGAGGTCGGCCGCATCCTTCGCGAGTCGGGCGTCCCGACGATCGAGTTCCGCGCCTCGATCGTGATCGGCTCGGGGAGTCTCTCCTTCGAGCTGGTTCGTGCGCTGGTGGAGAAGCTTCCGGCGATGGTGACGCCGAGCTGGGTGGACACCCCGACTCAGCCGATCGGCATCGAGGATCTCGTCGCCTATCTGGTCGCGGCGCTCGATCGGCCCTCCGGAGAGAGCGTCGTCTACGAGATCGGCGGCCCCGACCGGGTCTCCTATGGCGACCTCATGCGGGAGTATGCCAGGCTGCGGGGGCTCCGGCGCGTGATGGTCCCCGTGCCGCTGCTCACGCCCCGGCTCTCGAGCCTGTGGCTGGCCCTCGTCTCGCCGGTGTACGCGCAGGTGGGCCGCGAGCTGATCGACGGGGTACGGAACGCGACGGTGGTCCATGACGGCCGGGCGCTCCGCGACTTCCACGTACGGCCCCGCGGGATCCGCGAGGTGCTGGCCCGCGCGCTGGTCAACGAGGACCTCGGATTCGCCGCCACGCGCTGGTCCGACGCGCTCTCCTCCCGGCGCGCTCCCCGCGGGTGGGGCGGCATCAAGTTCGGGTCCCGCCGGGTGGATTCTCGCGCGGCATGGGTCGGCTGCACGCCGGAACAGGCGTTCCGGCCCATCGCCCGGATCGGCGGCGACGCCGGCTGGTACTATGGAAACGGTCTCTGGCGGCTGCGGGGGCTGCTCGACCTGGCGGTGGGCGGCCCCGGGCTGCGCCGCGGCCGGCGCGACCCCGAGTCGCTGGCGACCGGGGACACGCTGGACTTCTGGCGGGTCCAGGCGGTCGAGCCCGGCCGGCTGCTTCGCCTCGCCGCCGAGATGCGCCTGCCGGGCCGGGCCTGGCTCCAGTTCGAGGTCACTCCCGACGGCAGTGGAAGTCTGATCCGCCAGACGGCACTCTTCGACCCCGTCGGCGTCCGCGGGCTGCTCTACTGGTACGGGCTGTGGGGCATTCACCGCATGGTGTTCGCCGGAATGCTGCGCAACATCGTGCGCGCGGCGGAAGTCGGGTGGGGCGCGCCCGCCCGATGACCGACGACCTCCGGATCCACGCCGGCCGCGAGCAGTCGACTTCGCCACCACGCAGGCCAACGGCGAAAGCGGGGCCGGAGGTAGATCAGCATCGGCACCCCGATCAGCACCGGGGCGACCTCCAGGAACCAGGTGAAGCGGTCGTGCGGCTCGATGCCCGACCAGATCAGGACGGCCACCAGCGACGCCAGCAGCGCGATCTCGTAGGTCGCCGGGCTCCTCGCCATGGGAGCGGCGGCGCCTACTCGGGGAACGGCACGTCGATCACCATGCCGTCGCGCGCGACGATCGTCTCGGGAAAGATCGCCCGCGCCTCCGCGAGCAGCTCTGGCGCGTCACGGGTATAGCGCGCGCTGATGTGGGTGAGCGCGAGCCGCCGCACCCCCGCCTCGACCGCCACCCGCGCCGCCTCCGCCGCGGTCGAGTGGCCGGTCTCCCTGGCCCGCTCCAGCTCGTCGCTGCCGAAGGTGGCCTCGTGAATCAGCAGGTCCGCGCCGCGCGCCACCTGAATCAGCTCGAGGCTCGGCCGCGTGTCGCCCGAGTACACCAGCGTCCGGCCCCGCCGCGGCGAGCCGACGAGGTCGGCCGGCGAGACGCCGCGTCCATCCTCCAGCACGATCGCCTCGCCCTTGTGCAGCCGCCCCCAGAGCGGACCCTCGGGTACGCCCAGCTCGCGCGCCCGGTCGGGATTGAACCGGCCCAGCCGCGTGTGCTCGACCAGCGCGTAGCCCACGGTGTCCGGACGGTGGTCGGTCTCGAAGACCATGATGTCGTACGCGTCGCGCGTGAGCCGGTCGCCGGGGCGAATCTCGCGAATCTCGATCGGGAACTTGTTGCGCTCGATGCCGAGGGAGATGCAGGCGCCGAGAATCCGCTGAGCGTTGCGCGGGCCGTACAGGGTCAGGGGAGCGGAGCGGTCCTGGAGGCCCATGGTTCGGAGGAGGCCCGTCACACCCAGGATGTGGTCGGCGTGGTAGTGGCTGAAGAAGATCTCGGCGAACGAGAACCCCACGCCGTACCGCATCATCTGCCGCTGGCTTCCCTCCCCCAGGTCGAACAGGATGGTCTCCCCCTCGCGCTGCACGGCGAGGCCCGAGACGTTCCGGTCGATCGTCGGCGTGGCGGCGCCGGTGCCGAGGAAGGTGGCGGTGAGCATGGGGGAGAATGTAAGCCGGCCGGGCGGACTGCCACCGCCGGACCTAGAAGAGCTTCACCGTAACCGGAATCTTTCCGGGATTCTTCTTGAGCTCGTCCAGCAGCTCCTGCATGCTCTGCGAGAGGTGCCGGATGTCCTGGTAGACTCCCGTGTCCGTGGCGAACTTGCCGAGCGTGCCCTGCCCCCGGTTCACGCCCAGCAGCAGGCTGTCGAGGCGGGCGCCGGTGGAGGTGAACTGCGCGGTCATCGTCGCCAGGTTGCCGGTGAGCGTGTCCGCGCGGTTGAGCGTGCGCGAGAGCGCCGGATCGGCCAGGGTGCTGTCGAGCCGGGCGGTGACCTGCTCCAGCGAGGCCATGGTCTTCGTGAGCTGTGCGGTGGGGCCTTTGTTCGGGTCGCCGTAGACGCCCATCGTCCGTTCCGCCGCCTTGAGCGTGCCCTGCAGCGCGGTGAGCGTGGCGTACAGCTCGTCGGCCGTGCGCTTGTTGACGATCTGCTGCGCGCCGAGAAGCACGCTGTCGGCGCGGTCGCCCAGGCTCTCGGCGAGGTCCGTCAGCCCGGCCTCCTGCGAGCCGACGATCACCCGCTCGCGCGACAGGGGTTGCGGCGCGCTACCGGGGTGGAACTCGATCGCCGCGTCGCCGACGAACCCGACCGGGACGATCTTGGCCGTTGCGTCCACCTTGGGGACGATGTTGTCGGGCAGCGTCACCGACACGATCACCTTTCCCACGTCCGCCAGCCGGATCCGCTCCACCGTGCCCACTGCAACGCCCGAGATCCTCACCACCGAGCTGGCCTTGAGGTTGCCGGCGGTCTGAAACTGAATGCGCCAGAACTCGTCCTCGGACGCCGTGATCGAGCTGCCTTTCAGCCAGCTCGATCCCAGGATGAACAGCACGATCGCGAGGATCACGAGGCCGCCGACGGTGACTTCTCTCTTATAGCTCACATCCATGTCGCTCTCATGCGGCGAAAGTGGCGTCCGGGAAGTCGCGCTCCAGGAATTCCTGGACCTTGGGATCCCCCGACTTGAGGAATTCCTCCTGGCTGCCCTGCTGCACGATCTGCCCCCCGGTGAGCAGCGCCAGCCGGTCGGCAGTGCGGAAGGCGCCTCGCACGTCGTGCGTCACCATGACGCTGGTGACACCCAGCTCGTTGTCGAGCCGTTTGACCAGACTGTCGATCACATCGGCGTTCACCGGGTCGAGGCCCGAGGTGGGCTCGTCGTAGAGCAGGTACTTGGGGCTTCCGGCGATCGCCCTGGCGATTCCCACCCGCTTCCGCATCCCGCCCGACAGCTCGGCGGGAAACTTCGCCATGACGTCCGGCGCGAGGTTGACCAGCTTGAGGCACTCGGCGACACGCTGCCGAGCGTACTCCTCGTCCCGGTACTTGTCCCCATCGGTGATGCCGAGCCGGACATTCTCCAGCACGTTCATCGAATCGAAGAGCGCGCCGTTCTGGAAGACGTAGCCGATCCGGGAACGGAGCGCCGCGAGCTCCTTCCGCTTCAGCCTGCCGACGTGCGCGTCATCCACCATGACGGTGCCCGAGTCGGGGCGGATGAGCCCGATGATATGCTTGAGAAGGACGCTCTTGCCGGTGCCGGACGGGCCGAGCAGCGCCAGCGTCTCGCCCTCCTGCACGTCGAGGTTCACGCCATCCAGCACCACCTGGCTGCCGAAGCGCTTGTGCACGTCGCGAAGCACGATCATTTGGTGAGCAGCAGGTTGGCGAGGAGGACGTCGAGCAGCAGGATGAGCACCGAGCTGCTGACCACGGCGCCGGTCGTGGCCCGGCCGACGCCTTCGGCCCCCTGCTTGGTGTTGAAGCCCATGTAGCACGCGATGATGGTGATCGAGCCGGCAAAGAAGAACGCCTTGATGACCGAGTAGATGGCGTCGAACGGGCGCCAGAAATAGCGGGCGCCGTAGGTGAAGTCCTCGTTGGTGATCGGCAGGACCATCGTCATCGAGAACCAGCCGGCGAAGATCCCCATCACGTTGGCCAGGACGACGAGCACCGGGATCATGATGAGCCCGGCCAGCACCCGCGGAACGATGAGGTGCGATGCCGGCGAGCGGCCCAGGCTCTCCAGCGCGTCGATCTGTTCGGTCACCCTCATCGTTCCCAGCTCCGCGGCGTAGCGCGCGCCGATCCGGCCCGCGAGCACCAGGCCGGTGAGCACCGGACCCAGCTCCAGGACGATGGACTCCACGACCACGCCGGCGAGATAGTAGATGGGAATCGTGCCGGTGAACTGATAGCGCGCCTGGAGCGCCGTCACCGCGCCGGCGAAGCCGGAGATGAGCAGCACGATGAAAAGGCTGCCGACCCCGATGTTCCACGCCTCGGTCATGGTCCGCGGCAGCCAGACCCGCCACTCGGTGAGGCTTCGGAAGGCGTCCCACAGCATCAGTGACACCCGGCCGACGTGGGACATGGCGTTGAGCGTCCAGCGGCCGACGAAGCGGCGGAGATCGAATGTCTGGGCGTCCATGGCGTGTCAGTTGTCCGATGGCGGCTGGGATCGACCGGACGTATCTTCGCCCCCCATGCCACGTAAGTCTAGGGCTGACCGCATGCTCCACGCGGTGGAGTTCCGCCGTCGGCTGCTCCGCTGGTTCCGCCGCCACGGCCGCGACCTTCCCTGGCGGCGGACCCGGGATCCGTATCACATCGTGGTGTCGGAGTTCATGCTCCAGCAGACGCAGGTGTCGAGGGTCGAGGCGTACTACCACCGCTTCCTCGAGCGCCACCCCTCGATCCACGCGCTGGCGGCCGCCCCCGCGGCCACGGTGCGGGAGAGCTGGGAGGGGCTCGGCTACTACCGGCGGGCGGCGAACCTGCACCGGCTGGCGCAGGCGGTCGTGGGTGAGCATGGAGGCGTGGTGCCGGACGAGCCCGCGGCGCTGCGCCGATTGCCCGGCGTCGGGCGGTACACCGCGGGCGCGGTGGCCTGCTTCGCGTACGAGAAGGCGACGCCCGCGGTCGATACCAACGTGGCCCGGGTGATCAGACGGGCGTTCCACCCCAGGCTCGGCGGCCCGCCGGCGTCGCGCCGCATCTGGGAGACAGCCGAAGCTCTCGTCGCCGGCAGGCGCTCGGCGTGGTCGTTCAATCAGGCGATCATGGAGCTGGGGGCGGTCGTGTGTACCGCGAGGGTCGCACGGTGCGGCGAGTGCCCGGTGCGGCGGTGTTGCGTGACGGGGAGCAGGAAAAGCGTGAACGGCAAACGGTAGACAGGGAACAGGGCGACTCCTACGCCAGCATCGCCCCCCCGACCAGCGCCGCCAGCGCAAACACGCCCGCGATGGACCCCGCGATCCGCTGCCGCTGCCGCAGCTCGTCGAAGTAGGCTTCGTTCGGGCCCACCGGGTGGATCCGCGCCAGCTTCGACGAGGTCGGCAACCCGACCAGCAGCACGATCAGCGCCCCGACCAGCCCCGCGCCCTGCATCAGCACCAGCCAGAAGCTGAACCCGATCTCGCCGCCACTCCCGCCGGTCCTGACGAAGGTGAGCATCAGCCCCGAGAGCACCGCGAGCAGCGCGCCGGGCGCGACGACCACCTTCTGCACCGCCGACTGTGCCCGGACCACGGCGCCCAGACCGACCCGCTCCTCGCCCTTGGCGGCGATCCCGGCCACCATGGAGGCGAGTGCCCCGCCGATCCACAGGGTGAAGCCGACGATGTGCAGCAGGACCCAGAGGCGGATCACGAAGTCATCGCGGACAGGATGGTGCCGTCGATCGGCTGCCGACCGGAGAAGCCCGCGTCGATCTCGTGCCAGTGGGTGATGCGCTCCTCGCCCAGCTTCCAGCAGAGGAAGATCGGCCGGTCCTCCCGAAGCGAGTAGAAGTCCACCAGACCGGCGTCGAATCCCTTGAAGACGCAGCCGATCGCCTCGAGCTCCTGGAGGTAGCGGTTGATCCGGTCGGCGTGGCGGGCCACGTCCTCCCGGGCCTCGAGCAGCTCCCCGGTCTCGCCCCAGTCGGCCCGGGCACCGCCGGTCAGCAGCTCGAACCGCGCGACCGCGGCGCGCCAGCCGGGGTACTCCAGGGTGAGATCCTGGACGATCCTGCGCACCAGGGGAAGGGTGCGCTCCGCCTCAGGGAGGCTGAAGAGCCTGAACTCGGGCATGCGGCTGGTCCTTGCTGGTAATGCGTGAACAATAACCTGAGTCGTTCCCGTCCATACTCAGCCCCACACGATCTCCACCCCCTCCACCTGCTCCGGATGGCTGATGAAGCCCAGCACCCTGCGGTCCCCGTCCACCACAGTGATCGTCGGCCGGAGATGGGATTCACTGGGGTCGAGGTCCATGCGGATCCTGTAGCCCTCGAGCTCCTGGTCGGGATCGACCACCGGAGAGTTGGTCCGCATCAGCGTATCGGCCCTGGTGTGCCAGGGATGCTTCCCCTCCGCGAGACATCGGGTGACGAGATCCCGGTCGCTCAGGGTGCCGAGAAAGCGGCGGGTGCGGTGGTCGTCCACCACCGGCACCACCGAGATGTTGCGGGTCTTGAGCATGATCGCCACCTCGCTGGCCATCGCGCCGGCGACCGCCACGTGCGGATCCGATACCATCGCTTCCGAAGCTTTCATGTGGCTGAATCTGCCCCCTCGGTGATGCCGGTCAAGCCCGTCGCCCGGCCGCCAGCGCCTCGCGCGCGGCCCGATAGCCCTCCTCGGCGTACCGGCGCACGAGATCCACGCGGAAGGTGGCGTCCCGCTCCACCCGCGGCCGCACGTAGAGCAGCGGCGGCCGGCCAGGGTCCGCGCGCCACAGCGCGAGCTGCGCGGCGGTCGCGTGGGCCATGAGGGCGCCGATCGCGTCGTCGTGAGCCCGCACCACCGGCGGAGCGCTGCCCGGTGCCGAGGGCGCGTCGAACCCCGGTCCCACGTCCACCGCCACCACCCTCTCCGTCCCGAGGCGCGCCGCCACATCGAGCGGCAGCGGCCCCCGCAGGCCGCCGTCACCGCAGCGCCTGCCGGCCAGCATCTCCGCCGGGAAATAGAGTGGCAGCGCGCAGCTCGCGCAGAGCACGTCCACCAGGGGCGCGTCGTCGCCCCCCGCGCCGAAGAGCAGCAGCTCGCCGGTGTCGAGGTCCACCACGCTCACGGTCACCGGAACCGAGAGCTCCGCGAACCGCCGCGCGGGAACGATCTGCTCGACCGCCCGGCGAAACGGCGCGGCCCGCAGGAGCGACCGGGCGAAGAGTCCGCTCACCAGCGCGAGCGGGTCGCGCACCACGCCGGCGCGCCCCGCGTCGGCGAGCCGGGCGAGCAGGGGCTCGCGGTCGGCGCCTCCCGCGAGCGCCGCGGCGATCACCGCACCCATCGAGGTGGCGACGTAGCGCACCGGGATCAGCCCGGCCTCCTCGACCGCGCGCGCGGCTCCCACATGGGCGGCGGTCTTGGCGCCGCCGCCGCTCAGCACCAGGGTGACGCCCGCCGCGCTCACCTCCGCTTCTGGGTGCGCCGGTGCTCCTCCGCCCTGGCGTAGCGTTCGCGGTCTGCGTCCGACTCCGGCATCAGCCGGGGCACCCGCTTGGGCTTGCCCTCCTCGTCGAGGGCGACGAACACCACGTGGGCGGTATTGGTGTGTCGCCGGTCGCCGGTGCTCACCTTCTCCGCATACACGTCCACCGTGATGTCCATCGAGGAGTTGCCGACGAAGTCCACGGTGGCGATGCAGGTGACCAGCGCGCCGACCGGGATCCGCTCCTTGAAGTCCACCCGGTCGATCCTCGCCGTCACCGCCGGCCCGCCCGCGTGCCGGATCGCGGCGACCGCCGCCGCCTGGTCCACCAGCGCCATCAGCTCTCCGCCGAAGAGATCGCCCCGGATGTTCTGCATGTGCGGCATGACGAAGGTGGTGATGGTGCCGGTCGAGTGCGACATGGGCCGGGAGGTGGATTCCATGAGGGGGGGCCCTTTCACTCTTTACCGTTCGCTGCCGCAGTTGCGGTCAGTAGTCCACCGGCCTCAGATAATACTCCCCGATGGCGGTGCCGCTGAGCATGGCGACGGTCGGCAGGCGGCGCTTCCAGTGGGTCGAGTCGAGACGCCGGCGCACCAGGGCCAGCTCTTCCTCGGTGAAGCCGAAGGGGACGATCTCGGCGTCGCGGTAGCCGAGCAGGATCCAGTGGAGGATGGCGTCGGCCCGCGGGTAGGAGATGCCGAAATCGCCCTCGTCGGTCTGGCCCTGGATGAGGTCGGCGCTGGCCGGCTTGGAGACGATCACGTCGGGCACCCGCACGTGACGCGCGAGGGCCCACACCTGGGTCTTGAACAGGTCGCCGAGCGGGTTGACCGGTGGCGAGTCGTCGGCGTGCCAGGTGAAGTAGCCGAGAAGCCGTTCGGTCTTGTTCCCGGTGCCGAGCGGGAGCGCGCGCCGCGAGGCGGAGATGTCGAAGAGAGTGATCATGCGCGCCCGAGCCATGATGTTGCCGAGGCGGCCCGGCTCGGGGGTGTCGCCGAGCGCCGACGCCAGCCCGTCCACCGCCGCGCTGATGTCCACCGTGCGGCTCTCGATGCCGAGGGTGTCGATCACGAGCTGGGCGTGCTCCAGGCTCTCGGGGCTGGATGTGCGATACGGCATCCGCACGCCGATCACGTGCTCGGCGCCGAGCGCTTCCGCTGCGAGAAACGCCGCCAGCGAGCTGTCCACGCCCCCCGAGAGGCCGATCACCGCCTTCTCGAATCCGCGGCGTCGCTGCACCTCGTCGCGCAGAAACTCGACCAGCCAGCGGCGGGTCAGCTCGGGGT
>JACDHV010000095.1:0-3383 GCA_013820855.1 Gemmatimonadales bacterium
TGGCGGAGACGCCCATGGAGTCGGCGGCCTCGGGCTCGACCGGGAGGATGCGGCTCACGTAGACCGTATCACCGCGAACATCGGCCGCGAGGCAGGCCACCCGCTCCTGCTGCACCGCGACGCTCTCCTCCCACAGCGCGCGGAGGCTGGCGCCCGCCTCACGGCTGAAACGGAAGCCGGCCGACGCGGCGGGGCCCTGCGCCCTGGCGGCCGCCCAGGGCGCCGCCAGTCCGAGCCACCCGGCAAGGACCACACGCGCGCCGCGGCTCAGTAGGTGGACCTGGGAAAGATGGCCAGACCCCTCGGCCCGTCTATCTCGCAGTAGGCGTCGGTGGCCGAGAAGAGGACGCAGAACACACCATCGACCTTCCAGCGTCGCCACCATATCCGATTGACCCCCCGGTCGGCGCCCGAGAACCTGGAGTAGGGCCGGGTCCCGTCGCGCAGCGCGACATGCGTGTGCACCGTGCCCTGCCAGCGCGGCGGTGCGCAGGTGTCGAGCGACTGTCGGGCCGAGGCGGTCAGCGAGTCGGCCCAGCCTGTGAGGGGAAGGATGCGGGTGACCCTCACGGTGTCGCCCCGGATGTCACCTGTCAGGCAGGCGACCCGCTCTGTCTTGGCCTCGCTGCTGGCGACCCAGAGCCGGCGGAGCTCGGCCTGGGCATCGGGCTCGAACCGGAAGGCGCGAGGCGCCCGGCTGGCGCCCAGCGCCAGCAGGGCAACCCCGAGGACCGCCGCCCGGGTCACGGTGCCCGGCCGACCACGACGCCCCAGGGGAGCTCGCCTGCGGGGATCTTCTTCAGGACCTTCATGCTCTCGGTATCGACCACCGTGACATCGTTGGACGGGCCGTTGGCGGTGTAGAGCTTGCGCCCGTCGCCGGTGAGCGCGATACCCCACGGCCTGACGCCTACGTCCACGCTGGCGAGGATCGAATCAGTGGCGACGTCGACCACGGACACCGACCCGCCGCGGCCGTTGGCGACGTACAGCCGCGTCTGGTCGGGCGACAGCTCGACGCCCATGGGCCTGGAGCCCTCCGGCATTGTCAAGGTCTTGAGGACCTTGTGGGCTTTCGCGTCCACCACGGTGACGGTGCCGGCATTTTCCCCGGTGACGTAGGCCCGGCTCCCGTCGTCGGTGAACACCAGATCGCGGGGCCGCTCGCCCACGCTGATCCTGGTGATCACCTTCCCGCTCTCGGTGTCGAGCACGGTGACGTCGTGGTCGGTCTCACCGGTGACCCAGACGGTTTCGCCACTCGGGTGCAGCTCCACGCCCTCCGGCTCGCGCCCGACGGCGACGGTCCTCAGGATCTTCCCGCTCTCGATGTCCACGATGGTGGCGGAGTCCGCGTCCTCGTTGGAGACGAAGAGCCGGGTGCCGTCCTTGCTGATGTCGAACGCCTCCGGGTCGGAGCCGCCCGGCAGGACCTTGGTCACTTTCCGCGTTGTCACGTCGATCACGCCGATGCCGTCCTTGGACTTGTCGGCCTTGAGCTTCTCACATTCCTCGTCGGGCATGGTGGGCGGGCAGCGCGGCGATCCGCTGAGCGCCACGAACACGGTGCGGCC
The DNA here is from genome assembly GCA_013820855.1 of Gemmatimonadales bacterium. GTDB lineage: Bacteria > Gemmatimonadota > Gemmatimonadetes > Gemmatimonadales > GWC2-71-9 > CAVVWJ01. The sequence continues at coordinate 1,575 of JACDHV010000095.1, forward strand.
GTCCTCGCTCAGCCGGATGCCGCGAGGACGGGTACCGACCGGAATGGTACCCACGACGCTGTCGTTCGAGGTGTCGATGATCGTGAGCTCGCCCGATCCTTCGTTCGTGACGTAGGCGAGCTCCCCTCCCGGAGTCTCGGAGACACCAGCCGCCGCGTCGCCCGCGCCGTCGGAGCGCCGCGCCCCATCGCCCCCGCACGCGGCGAGCCCGAAGCCGGCCAGCAGCGCAAGAAGGGCTACCCTGATATTCGGTCGTGTGTGGTCATGAGTCATCGAAGATCGCCTTGTCCCGGTTGCGGGCTCGATCGAGGCCCTGAGTTCGTGATACGCCGGTGGCCCCCCGGAAAATGGCGCCCTCGATGTTCGAGTTCGCCAATCGCGCGCCGGTCAGGTCCGCTCGGCTGAAGTCGGTCTGCACCAGGTCGCTGTTCTCGAGGTTGGCTCCCTGGAGCTTCGCGCCGATCAGGGTCGCGTGAGAAAAGTCGGCCTTGTAGAGGTTGGCGCCGCTCAGATCCGCGTCCGTGAGGTCCGCGCCGACGAAGGTCGCGCGCATGACGCCCATGGACTGGTTGCCCGGATCGGCGCCGGCGTTGGAGTTCCGGAGACTGGCCCCGGCCAGATTGGCGCTTCTGAGGTACCCGATGATCCGGGTGCTGTCGAGGTTGGCGCCGGCCAGGTTGGTCATCTCCAGGATCGTGGCGAAGAGGCTGGCCCCTTCCATGTTCGCGCGCTGGAAGTCGGCTCGGCGCAGCACCGTGCCGTCCATGTTCGCCTTGGTGAGCACCGCGTCGCTCGCCACCGCGTCCGTCAGGTCGCAGCTGAAGAGGTTGGCGCCCGCCAGCTTGGTCCCGGTGAGCCAAGCCCCGGTGAGATTGGCACCCTTGAAGTCCACGCCGGTGAGATCGAGCCCGCTGAGGTTCACGCCCGCCAGATCGGGTGGCGCGTTGTCGGGCGTCGCGGCCAGCCGCTTGGCCAGCTCCGCAGCGTCGAGCCGGACCATGGGCGTGTCGGCGACCATGGGAGCCATCGAGCGGAGCATGCCGACCATCCAGAGCCCCGCGACGATTCCAGTTCCCATGACACCTCACCGGCATCCGGAGTGTGCGTCCTGCTCCCACCGAGGGCGGCAGGCCCGATTTCGGAACATAGGCACCATCCGGCGACTTGGCCATGCGATCTTGTACCCGGGCAGGCGGACTGCGTCACCATGTCGGTGTACCCGATCCGAAAACCGAAGGGGGGCTCACGGGAGCCCCCCTTCGTTCGTGCTGCCCGCCTGCCACCGACCGGCGCCGCCGGGCCGGGCTCAGCCTTTTCGCGCGGGTCGTCCGGGCGACATCTTGCCGTCGCTTCGAGACTTCACGTAGGCGTAGATCTTCTCGATGGTGCCGGGATCCATGCCGAGGGGGCACCAGGCGGGCATACCCTTGTCTGGCCGGCCGGCGCAGACCACCTGGATGAACGCCTCCTTGGTGTTGATCGGGCCTTCCGGCTTCAACGAGATGATCAGGTGAGGGGCGATGGTCGTGCCCAGCACGTCCTCCCCGTGACACCGGGCGCAATTCAGGTTGAACTGCTTCCAACCGTCGTACACTTCCTGTGATACCGTATCCCGGGGTGCTTGGTGGTACTGGTCGCGGAGCTCCTGGGCCTCCACGCTGGAACTCACCGTGCCGGCCGCCACGAGGATACCGGCACCCATGACCAGCCGGCGGAGCCCGGCGGAGCGGGGTGTGCGCATGCTGAGAGACGATCCTTTCAGTCCATGACGGGGATTTGCATCCGCCGGAGCCCGTTGCGGGCTCCGGC
>JACDHV010000095.1:3393-12129 GCA_013820855.1 Gemmatimonadales bacterium
GGCGGCGGATGAATCGAAGAGCTGGTCTCGTGCCCTCGTGGCGAATCAGCTCGGGCGAGTGGCCCGGGCCGAGTCGGCCTTGACGCCGCCCGACTTCTCGATCGGGAACGTCGGCACACCGTAGTCCCGGAGAATCGCCTGAATCTGCGGCGCCTTCTGCTCGAGGGTCTTCTTGAGGCTGTCCTGTAGTTCCCGATCCGCCCGGCGGACAGCCATGGCGATGTCGTAGCGGAAGGGCACGTCGGCCAGGGAGTCGCGCTCGCCCAGCGGGTGAATCCGAAGCGGCACCGAGGACTGCTTGGCGAAATAGCCGGCGAGCGGGCCCCACACGATCGCCACGTCCACTTCATCGTTCGCCACCGCCTCGATCACGTCCTCGGGCCGATCGTCGTCGTTGTACATGCCCTGGAAGCCCCGGAGATTCCCGACCACGCCGTAGTGGCTCAGGGCCATCGTGGGGGGCAGTTGCTCGTCGGAGGGGAGCAGGGTGACGCCGATCCGCGCCTGCTTGAGACGGGGATCGGCGAGCGAAGTGATGTCCTTCAGCTTGCCGTCTGTTCGCGTCACGAACACGTAGCCCGAGCGGTAATAGGCGTCGGTCGTGCCGGCCATGTCCAGACCGCCGGGGGCCTGCACGATGAGGTCACAGTACCTGCCGTTCAGGATCCGGAAGTATCCCCGCCGAACCGGGTACCAGACGTACTCCAGCTTGGACTTCCACTCCGAGGCGATGAACTCGGCGATCTTGTTCTCGAATCCTTCGCCCTTCTGATTCGAGAAAGGCATGTTGTCGGGATCGGCGCAGACCCGGAGCACGCCGGGCTGCAGCGGACCCGGGCGTTGCGCGACGGCCGGCGAGGCAGCAAGCCCGCCAAGCAGGCCGGCGAAGACGAGGGAGCGAAGCAAAGTAGCTCGGTACATTACGAACCTGCCCGTTTCCTGAGGGGCACCGTCCGGGCTCGGTCCCGAGCCTCGCGCGACGCGCCCAGTGGAACGAACGGCGCCGGGGCGGACAGCACCCCGGCGCCGTTCACTACTCGTAATCTACCCCCACCGGGGCCGGAGGAAATCCCTCCGGCCCCCGGTGGCCCAGAATTACCTGGCGGTCTGGTTCTTCAGCCCGAAGACGGTGAGAACGCCGCCCTGGTTGCTGAAGCTGCCCGCGTCGCCGAAGGCGCCGAGCGCGCCGAGACCGGCGGTCGGATCCTCAGCGCCGATACCCGCGGCCACGCCGATGCCGGCCCAGCCGCCGATGCCGGAGAGGACGGACACGTACTGCTGACCGTCCGGCCCGTTGTAGGTCATCGGGTTGCCGATGATGCCCGACGGGGTCTTGAACTGCCACAGGGTCTTCCCGGACTTCACGTCGAGAGCCTTGAGCCAGCCCTCCATGGTGCCGTAGAAGACCAGGCCGCTGGCGGTGGTGAGCGCCCCGCCGTACGCCGCGAGGTTCTCCTTGGCCTCCCAGACGACCTTACCCTTCATCGGATCCCAGGCGATGAAACGGCCGCGGTGGCCGCCCGGGCCCGGGAACATCCGCACGATCGCGCCGACGTACGGCTGACCGGCGGTGTACTTCACTTCCACACCCTCATAGTCCATGCAGATGTGGTTGGCCGGCACGTAGAAGTGGCCGGTGATCGGCGAGTACGCCGCGGGCTGCTGATCCTTGAAGCCGATGGCCGCGGGGCAGATGCCCTCGGTGTTCTTCTTCGAGGTGGTGCCGTAGCGGGGGTCCTTCTCCGGCACGCCGGTCTTCAGGTCGACCCGCTTGGCCCAGTTGACCGGACCGTAGGGCTGGGCGACGACGAGCTTGCCGTTGGTGCGATCGAGCGTATAGCCGAAGCCGTTACGGTCGAAGTGCGCCAGCAGCTTCTGCCCGCCCTGATCGAAGAGGATGTTCTCGTTGACGCCGTCGTAATCCCACTCGTCGTGCGGCGTCATCTGGTAGGCCCACTTCGCCATCCCGGTCTCCGGGTTGCGGGCGAAGATGGTCATCGACCACTTGTTGTCGCCGGGGCGCTGGTCAGGATTCCAGGTGCCCGGGTTACCCGTGCTGTAGTAGAAGAGGTTCAGCTCGGGGTCGTAGGAGTACCAGCCCCAGGTGGTGCCGCCGCCCCGCTTCCACTCGTCGCCTTCCCAGGTGGAGACGCCGAGATCCTTGCCCTTATGGCTCGCATAGTTGGCGTTGGCGTCGCCCTGGATCATGACTTCCGAGTCCGGGCCGGTTGAATACGCCGTCCACAGGTGCTTGCCGTCGTTGACGTTGAACGCCGAAACGCGGCCGCGGACGCCGAACTCACCGCCCGAGATGCCAGCGATCACGATGTCCTTGATCACGATCGGGGCGTTGGTCATCGTGGCGCCCTGCTTGTAGCCGGTCGCCTCGGTGCCGGCGCCCGACTTGTCGGGGTGCCTCGCCTTCCACAGTTCCTTGCCGGTTTTCGCGTCGAGCGCGAGCAGCTCGCCCTGGAGGAGCTGGATGAAGACCTTCCCGCTGGGGTGATACTCGACGCCGCGGTTCACCAGGTCGCAGCAGGCGATGGGAATCGCGTCGGGAGACTGGTTGGGCACGTGCTTCCAGATCTGGGGCGCGCCCGGCTTGGAGAGGTCGAGCGCGTACACGATGTTGGGGAAGCTGGTGTTCACGTACATCACGTTGCCGACGACGAGGGGATTGCCCTCGTGCCCGCGCAGCGTTCCGGTCGAGAGCGTCCAGACCGGCCGCAACTCGGCGACGTTCGAGGTCGTGATCTGCTTGAGCGGGCTGAAGCGCTGCAAGCCGTAATCACGGCCCGTCATGTGCCATTCGCCCTCGGGCGCATTCCGGGTCCAGGCCCCAGAGCGCGCCGCCTGGGCGTTGGCGGAGGCCACGACGGCCAACGACAGGCCCGCCGCGATCCCGCCAGACAGCACCTTCTGCGTGAAACTGTTCATAACTGACCTCAGGATGAAGGGTGATTCTACTGCTCTACTGCATTCGGATGCCACCTGCTGCGAACGCGAGAACTGCAGGAGCGGTATCTGGGCTCGAGTGCCGCATGCGTGCCGATGATTAATGGGCCGGCACACGGGAGGTGGCGAGCGGCGGCCCGCGCTCTGCGGGCAATCCTACGGTCCGATCGGTTATACGATAGGTTGGGCCTCGCCGGATGTAACGCCCCACGCTCTCGACGCGACACGACGGGTCGGTGCCGGGGCACCGGGTAGGGGCGGGTGGATTGACAATGCCTGTAATGTAGCGGATCGGAGAGCGCGCTGCGGCGGCGTGGCGGTGAGGTGGCGTCGGCGGGTGGGCATGCCACCAGGCATTGCCCGTCCACCAGTTGTTCGGCGCGCGGCTATTGCCGCCGCGGAGCGACGGATCAGTGGAATGAAAAGTCATGGTGTCCGCCAACGGGAATACGCCCATCATATTCCTCAGCGACGCCGCTGTACCACGTAGTATCAGAATGGACTCAACGCAGGGGGAGGCGGCTCCCTCAAAGTTACCACTGGAGCTGCTTCCGGTTCCTGCCGGTGCCGCGTGGCGCGCTGAAATCGGATTGCGCAGACCCGCTACCGGAACCGGCCAAGTCGCCGAGTAGGGGAGGCTTAGGTGGGCCAGTATACAGCCTGAAAAATGAACTGTCAATCAGTCACGGCCGGGGGGTGCGCCCCGGCCAACCTGCGCGCCTCCCCGGGCGAATCCGCTCTCACATACCAGTCCGTTTCCCCCGAGGAAGTCCCGGCAGCGCGCGGCCAGCGCGCGCCCCTCGTCCGCGTCCGCCACGAGGCCGTAGACGGCCGGCCCCCACGAGCTCTGTCCGACCCCTGCGGCGCCCCACCCGGACATCCGGCGGACGAGCGCCTCGCCTTCGCCCGGAGCGAAAACTCCCCCTTGTTGCGGCGCGAACCAGGCGCCGGTGATCCGCTGCACCGCCGACAGCGCCTCCCCGAAGCCCGACAGATCGCCCTCGATCAGGGAGGGAAGGAGCTGCATCAACACTAGATGCGAGACTCGCTCCACCTCCCCGGCGGCCGGCGGCGGAAGCCGCTCGAACGCCATCGCCTCCGCCTCGCCGCTGAGCCCCGGACTGCCGGGGGGCACGGCCACCACGCAGCGCCACTGCTCCGGCACCTCGAACCGGCCGATGAGCGGCGCGATACCGTCTTCCTCCGGCCGGCGACCGCCCTCCACGATGAATCCCCCGAGCGCGAAGGCCCAGGTGCCGATCGCGGAGCGGCGCCCGCGTGCGACCGCACGCGCCAGGTCGGCAGGCTGTGTCGGCAGACCATACAATTCGGCCAGCGCGCGCGCCACCGACAGGCCCAATTGGGTGCCCGAGCCGAGGCCGCTGTGCGCCGGAATGCTCCGGTGGACGACCAGCCGCGCCCCACCTCGCGCTCCGTGAAAGTCCAGAAAGCGGCGCGCGAACTCGGCCGCCCGCTCCGAGTCCGGTCCGGCCGCCGACACGCCGCCGCTCGTGCGTGCCGCTTCCAGGAGGAGCGACGGGGAGGGAATCGCCGCACCCAGCCCGCCAAACCTCCGCCCCAGCGCGCCCCGGAGATCCAGCACGCCGAAGTGGAGCCGGGCACCCGCCTCCACGTAGACGCTATCGGCCGCGGACATGCTCGGTGAGCAGAGCCATCGCCTCCCGCTCGCGCGGGCCGGCGGTCTTGTCCACGATGATCTGGAGTTTGGCGAACTCCTGCCCGATCTCGTCGGCCGGAATGAGATGGGTGCGGGTCGCCAGAATCGCCGCCTCGAGCACGGCGTGGCGGGCCCGATTGAAGCCGAGGAACTCGCGCCGCCGTCCCTGGTGGACCACCCGCGTGTCGATGCGCGAGCGCGGCGGGGTGTCGTCCACCCCGACCACCTCCAGCTCCCGCCACGAACAGGCCGCCTCCAGCACCACGCCGCGCACCACTTCCGCCGGGAACGATGGGAACTGCGGGCTCGAGATCGCCGCCTGCGCGAAGAGCATGACGTCGTCGGTGAGGTTGACGACCGCCGCGCCGCCGCCGCTCACGTTCCCGAAGGTGGTGGTTTCCAGGAACGGCTTGAGCACGAGCGAGGATTCACTCCACTCGACGCCCATGGGAGCGAAATTGATGGCGCCGTCCGGGGCCACTGACGTGACGATGGTCTCGATGATCACCGCACCAGATCCACGGGTGGGGGAGCCGCGGCGAGCGTGGCGGTCTCGAGCCGGGGCGCGGCCAGCGCCCGGTCGGCGACGGGCGGCAGTTCGCGCGGCGTGGACGGCACGCCGTGGAGAAAGTGATCGAGCATCCGGTAGCCGTGCTCGGTGAGCACGGACTCCGGGTGGAACTGGACGCCGTACACGGGGTGGGTGGCGTGCTTCACGGCCATGATCTCGCCGTCCTCGGACGTCGCGGTGACCTCCAGCTCCGGGGGCACCGAGGCGGGAGAGATTACCAGCGAGTGATAGCGCGATGCGAGAAAGGGACTCGGAAGCCCCGTGAACAGGTCGCTGCCGCGGTGATGGATCCGTGAGGTCTTGCCGTGCATCGGGCGTCCGGCGCGCACGATCTCCCCGCCGTACGCCGCGCCGATGCACTGGTGCCCAAGGCAGACGCCGAGCACGGGAATGGTCCGCCCGATACGCCGGATCACGTCGGTCGAGATGCCCGCCTCCGCCGGCGAGCAGGGTCCCGGTGAGATGACGATGTGCGACGGCGCAAGCTCGAGGATGTCGTCAACCGACAGCGCATCGTTTCGCCTGACCAGCGGGGTCTCGCCCAGCTCGCGCACGTAGCGCGCGAGGTTGTAGACGAAGGAGTCGTAGTTGTCGATCAGGAGAATCATGAGGCTGCCAGCGTCTCGATGAGGCCCTCGGCCTTGTCGAGCGTTTCCCGGTACTCCAGCTCCGGATCGGAGTCGGCCACGATGCCGCCACCGGCCTGGAAGTATAGTTCGCCCCCGACGGCCACGAACGTCCGGATCACGATGCTCGTGTCCATCACCCCGGTGCTTCCGATGTATCCGATCGAGCCGCAGTACACGCCCCGCCGCGTCGGCTCCAGCTCCGCGATGATCTCCATGGCGCGCACCTTCGGAGCGCCGGTGATCGAGCCGCCGGGAAACGACGCCCGCACCAGGTCGATGGCATCGGCGTCCGGCTCCAGGTCGCCCACCACCGTCGATACCAGGTGGTGCACCGTGGGATGGTGCTCCAGGGCGAACAGCTCCGGCACCCCGACGGTCCCCGGCCGGCACACCCGGCTCAGGTCGTTGCGCAGCAGGTCCACGATCATGACGTTCTCGGCGCGGTCCTTCTCGCTCTCGGCGAGCGCGCGGCCGAGCGCGGCATCGTGCATCGGGATGAGCCCGCGCGGGCGGGTGCCCTTGATCGGCCGGGTCTCCACCCGTCGCTCGCGGTCGAGCCGCAGGAAGCGCTCGGGTGAGGCACTCAGGACGGCCAGGTCGCCGAAGCCGAGGTAGGCGGCGAAAGGCGCGGGATTCCTCGTCCGGAGCCGGCGATACAGCTCGAACGGCGGCTCCCGCAACGGGGCCTGGAACCGCTGCGACAGATTGGCCTGGAAGATGTCGCCGGCGACGATGTACTCCCGCACCTTCGCCACGGCGTCGAGATAGCCCCGGTGGGTGAAGGTGGAGCGCAGTCCGATGGCGGCGGCGGCATCGGTGGAGGTCACGGCATAGGACGGAGCGGCGTCGGTGGGGGGCACTCGCGGCGCGACGCGCTCGGCAGGCGGGCTCCGCCGAGGCCCCGCGAGCCGGCCGGCCACCATCGTGAGCCGCTCCCGCGCCCTTCTCTCCCGCTCGGGGCCGCATGCCGGCACCCCCAGGGAGACGATCCACGCGGCCCCGGCGTGGTGATCCCAGGCGATCACCCAGTCGTACAGGCCGAGCATCACGTCGTACAGCGCGAGGTCGTCGTACCGGGTGGGTGGGAGCCGTTCCAGCACCGCGCCGTAGTCGTAGCCGATGTACCCTGCCGCCCCACCCTGGAACGGCGGCAAGCCTGACACGGGCTCCATCTCGGTATCGCGCAGCATGCCGCGCATCACGTGGAGCGCGTCGCCTTCCGCCGCGCGCCAGGTGCCGCGCTCCAGGACCTCGGTGACCTTCCCCTTGCTGCGCACCACGACCGCGGGGTCGGCCGCGAGAAAGGAGAAGCGGCCGCGCGCGCGCGCCTCGGCCGGGCCGCCGGAACCTGCCGCGCTGTCGAGAAGGAGGAGGTACGGGAGATCCATGAAGCGCGCGGCCACGTCGGCCGGATCTCCAATCCCCTCCAGCGCTTCGACCAGCGGGAGCCTCCCGCTCACGCCCGGCCGCCGCGTGGCTCTGCCCGGCGGCCTCGTTTCCTCGCGGTCAGCTTCACGTGCTCGGACCGCACGTCGTCCGGCGGGGTCAGGTATCCCCAGGCGAGCGCGCCCTCCTGGCGGTACGTCTTGCCCAGCGTGATGGCGAGCTTGGCCTTCATCAGCTCCCGGCCGAGGTAGAAGGCGTGGGTCGCCTCGTCCACCCCGAGCCGCGAGAAGATCTCCTGGATGTCGTCGCCGCGGATGAAGATCGAGTCGTTGAAGACGGTGATCGTGCTACGGTCCGCGAAAATCCGGAAGTTGGGGTCGGTGACCGCCTCGTGAAGACGGCGCAGCTCGGCCTCGTCGTACTCCAGGATCTCGGGGTCCTTCACCGTCACCAGACGGTCGTCCACACCCTTGGGCAGCGTCCGATGGCTGATCGCATGGTGCATCAGCCGGCGGGCGATGTCGATCTCCTTCACCGCGCCCCGAGCCCACGGGATGACCTCGGTCGTGAGCACCGCGCGCACACCAAGCTCCTCGCAGATCGCGACGAGCACGGCGTTGACGCCGGTGCTGTCGGCGCTGGTCAGCTCCGTGATGTTGCCGATGCCCATGAGCTGCCCGGTCTGGGGATAGCGGCGGCGCACCTCGGCGTACCGCTCCAGCGAGGCCATGAAGCCGAACCCGATGGGCTCGATGATCGGGTCGATCAGGTAGGAGACGCCCCATCCCTCCAGCGCCTCGATGCTCGGGTCGAGCGTCTCGAGCCCCTCGCCGAGGTTGGGGATCACCACGGCCGTGGCCCCGGTGCCCTGCAGCTCCCGGCCGACCTCGAGATTGGACTGGTTGAGGCTGAGCACCATCTCGGCGCCGGCCTCGACCCCGGTCCGGATCTCCCACGGATCGAAGCTGTCGATGCTGACCCGCATGCCGCCACCACGGAGCGCCCGCACGACGTCTCCAAGATCGGGGAATGGAAGTCCGGGGGTACAGCCGAGGTCGATGAGGTCGGCGCCGCTCGCGCGGAAGTAGTCGGCGGCCGCCAGGATCTGGTCGCGGGAGAGTCTGGGCGCGTTGTTGATCTCGGCGAGGATCTCGATGCGATGGGCGCCGTACTCCGCCGCGGCGGCCGCCCGTCCGAAGTGGCGCGGGATCTCGCGCAGGTCCTTGGGGCCTTTCTCCACCCGCACGCCGAACCGCGTCTGGAGGATCTCGACGTCTCCCTCGCAGAGTCCGGGGATGAGCACCAGATCCGTGCCGGGTGGTACCTCCAAGAAGCGGGCGATCCACGGCGTCGTCATGAGCGCCGCGACCGTGATCTTCATGACCGCCACCTGCGCGTCGAACTCCGGGCGCATCTCGTCCAGCACCCGCCGGAGCGCGGGCTCGGCGAGCTTGCCGGTGACGAACAGCACTTGGCGGAACGGCGGAACGGCGGAACGGCGGTCGTCCTCCTCCGCC
>JACDHV010000096.1 GCA_013820855.1 Gemmatimonadales bacterium
GCCGGCGTTTTCGCTGCCGGTCGGCAGCACCAGGGAAAGCCGCGGCGCCACGAAGAGCGGGTGGTCGTCGCGACCGGCGAGCTGGTAGCGGTAGTTGAGCAGGATGTCGCCCACCCCGGTGCCGCGGCCATCGGGGTCGATGATCGGCACGGTATAGCTCAGTTGATGCCGTATGCCGCGGTACGGCCACTCCTGAGTGAAGCCGTACTCCCACGAGCCGTCATCCTCGGCGCGCGAAAACGTGCTGACGTGCTGCACCACGCCGGCTTCCTGGTTGTAGGCCTCTTCGATAAGAAAGCTGTTGTCTGCGATGTGTGGCGGAGCCTGAGCGGCGGCTGGGAACGGCGCGAGCAGCACCGTTGCGGCGAGCAGACCGCACGCCACCTTGCGAGGGGTGAATTGAGGCATAGCGTTCTCCGCCGCCTTCGCCGTGCCGGGGGTGATACGGCGGGGCTCCGGCCCCGGCCCCGCCATCACGCCGTCACCAACAGCCCGGTGGCGTACATGATCAGCATTCCCACGAGCACGCCCGCCGCGTTGAGGGGCGCGAGAAGGCCCCCCGGCGACCGGTGGGCGAAGAGGCGCCACAGCTCGGAGACCACCACCACGATGGCCCCGGCGCCGATGGCGAAGAACAGCGTGCTCCAGAGCGGCGAGTAGGTGAACCCGCCGATCCACGCCCCAATGACCGTGGGCACCCCCGCGAGCGCGCCGAGCAGCAGGAGGGTGCGGATGCGCGGCCGCTCGCCGGCGAGCGGAGTCACGATGCCGAGCCCTTCGGTCGTGTTGTGCAGCAGAAACCCGATCACCAGAAAGGTGCCGAGGGCGATCTCCCCGGTGGCGTACGACGTGCCGATGGCGAGCCCTTCACCGAGATTGTGGAGCCCGATGCCGAAGGCGATGAGCCCGGCCACCCAGAGCGGCGAGCGCCGGCCCCGCGCCCGGGCGCGCCACTGGCCCAGCGCGCCGATGACGAGCGGTGTCCCGAGCAGGCCGAAGAGCACGAGCGCCGGGCCCTGGTAGGCGCCGGGGACGAGCGCGGAGGTGGCGAGCGCCTCCTCGAGGGCATCCACTCCGAGGAACACGAGCAGGCCGATGGTCAGACTCAGGAAGAAGTCGATCCACCGCCGCTCGACGGAGCGCACGAACGGCAGCCACAGGAGCCCGATGAACACCGGGATCACGCCCGCGTAGACTCCGAGGAGCGCGAAGGTGCCCAGGTAGCGCGCGTCCACCGCCGGCGACTGGGTCGCGACGGCCAGCGTGGTGGAGAACGTGAGACCGGTACTGGTCAGCAGCGTGACCGTGTGCGGCTCTCCCTCCACCCAGGGATATGGAATCCGAACCGTCCGCCGCTCGAGCCGCTCGAGCCGGCGACTTCCGTCCAGGGTATGAACCCAGTTCGCGTCGTCCACCATGATCTGCGCGATGGTGACCGCCTCCGGGCCGCCGTTCACCACGCGCACCTCCAGCACGCCCGGCTCCGGAAGGCGGATCCGCTCCAGGCTGAGCTCCTCGACAGGCGGGAAGGTCGCCCGGAACACGCCGACCGGGCCCACGCGAAGGAAGAGGAAGACCAGTCCGGCCAGCAGGACGAGTGGCGCGAGCCCCTTGAGCCAGAGCGGCACTCCTCCCTGCCGGGGCGGCTCGGGCGAGAGCGGAGGCGCCGGCGCGCGACCCCGCTGGGGAGGGCTCTCGAGCTCAGGCATGGGGCACCTCCTGCACCAGGAACACTCCGCTCCACCCCAGCTCGGCGAACTCGCTCTGGTGGGCATGGAACATGAACGGCCCGGGGTGCTTGTAGCTGAACTCCAGGATGGCCCGCTCGCCCTGCGCCATGGACACCATGTCGGTGAACTCGTAGCGCTCGAGATCGGTGCCGGTGCGGTACAGCCGGTAGAGGTTGCCGTGGAGATGGAACGAGTTGAGCAGGTCGAACTCGGTCACGTTCACCACGTACACCCGGACGAGCTCGTGCTGCCGGATCACAATGGGGTGCTTCTGGTAGTGAAACGCCACCGTGTTGACGGCGTAGATCTCGTTCTCGTTGTCGAAGTTGGTGTCGAACGCATTCATCACCATGACCATCTCGTGCGCGGGCGGCCGTCCCCCCTTGGGGTCCACGATGAAGGCGCCGTAGAGACCCTTGTGGATGTGCCGCTTGATCGGCACGGTGTGGCAGTGGTACAGGTGAAGCCCGAAGGGCTCGGCGTCGAACTCGTAGACGAAGCTGCGGCCCGGGTGCACCGGCTCGAAGGCCCCGTCCATGTTCGACGGGTGGACCCCGTGAAAATGGATGCTGTGCGAGTGGCTCCCCTTGTTGCTGAATCTGATGCGAAGGCGGTCGCCCTCGGTGCACCGGATGGTCGGGCCGGGCACCTGTCCGTTGTACGTCCATGCCGGGTAGAAGACACCAGGCGCGACCTCGATCTCCCGGTCCTCGGCCACGAACTCGTACTCGCGCAGCACCTGGCCGGACGGAAGACGGGAGACGTTGCCCCCATCGAAGCGGGTGAGGAACGCGGTGGGGTCGAAGGATCCCGGCGCGAGCTGACCAACCGTCACCATGTCGTGGTGCGACCCGTGGGTCGGGCCCTGCGCCGCGGTGCTCTGACCGAGCGCGGGCAGCGAGAGGCCGCCGGCACCGGCCGCCAGCCCCACGGTGCCGAGCGCGCCGGCCTTGAGGGCATCACGGCGGGAGAATTTGCGGTTGGACATCGGCTCACTTCCTCTGATAAGACCGTTCGTGGTGTGTGACTCCGGGGCGCCTTTGCCACCCGGGCGACGGCGGCTCATGCGTCCTCGTCACCGGCGCAGCGTACCACCTGCCCCAGCTCGCTCCCGACCACGTGGGTTCGCCCCGCCACCTCGATGGTGATGGGCCCCCGAAACGGCTGCCGGTCCACGACGGTGAAGCGCACTCCGGGCCGCAAGCCCAGGGATGCGATATAGCGCAGCCGGTCGGGCTGGCTCTCCTCCACCTGTCGCACCTCGACGCGGGCGCCGGCGGGAACCTCGGACAGGGGGATGCCGGCGGTCTCGTGGATGTCGCCGTCCGACGTGGGGATCGGGTCTCCGTGCGGATCGACCGCCGGATTGCCGAGCACCGCGGCCATGCGCTCGACCATGGTGTCGGAGACCGCATGCTCGAGCCGCTCGGCCTCCTCATGCACGGTATCCCACGTGTAGCCCAGGAACGCCACCAGGTAGGCCTCGATCAAACGATGCCGGCGGAGCATCCGGAGCGCCGCACGCCGGCCGTCGGCGGTGAGCTGAACACCCTTGTATGGCACGTGCTCCAGCAACCCCTGCTCGGACAGGCGCTTGACCATTCCGCTGACCGATGCCGGTGACAGCTCCAGGCGCTGCGCGATCTCACTGGTCGAGGCGGCTCTGCCTTGGGGCGAAAGCCGGTAGATGGCCTTGAGATAATCCTCGACCGATCGAGTAAGCGTTTCGTGCTGCAGCGCTGCGTTCATGCGAAACTCAGATTTAGGGTAGGCTAAATCTGGGATGAGTCCTGCCGTAGGTCAAGACCCGAGTTGCCGCAGAAGGCTGGAGAGGACGCGTTCCGTCAGCCCCCAGACGACCGCGTCGTCCAGCCGATAGGCGGGAAACTCCCGGCTCTCGCCCCGGATCTCGGCCCGGACGGTGTGGTGAGTACCGGGATGGAGCAGCAGGTCGAGCGGAGCCCAGCGAACGCCAGCCACCTCATGGTTGAGGATGAGCTCGGGCCGGCCCGGAAGGGCGAAGACGTAGGGCCGCACCGCGATGGGGGGGAGGGACGGTGTGCGGGGTACGACATCGTCGAGGCTGCCGAGCAGGTGTCCCGATCGGAGCTCGAGGCCGACCTCTTCAGCCGTCTCGCGGATGGCGGTGGCCAGGAGGTCAGGCTCGGTGGGATCTCGACGGCCGCCGGGGAGCGCCATATGCCCGGACCACGGGTCTCCCACCCGCTCGGCGCGCCGGATCAGCAGCACGGCGTCGGGATCCGGGGCGAGGACGACCGCCACCGAGGCCCAGACGAGCGGATCGCCTCGCTCATCCACCAGCGGTCGGTGGACGGCGAGGCGATCGCGCAGCCTGGCGAGCCGCGGGGTCAGTGGCTGTGCGTGTGGCAGCCGCCTCCGCAGCATCCGCCGCCGGGTGGCGGCCCGAGCCGGCTCAGGTCCGCCTGCTTTCCTCCCGAGGCGGGGCGAGCGGTAAGTGCCATGAGGCGCTCGAGCTTGCGGCCCTGGCACTGGGGACAGGCGACCTTGGTTTCGGAGCGCACGAGCTGGTCGAACTCGGCGTCGCAGGCGCTGCAGCGGTAGCTGTAAATGGGCATTGAAGGAGATTCGCCGATCGGGAAACGGGCGTCAAGAGTCCGGCGCTCGGGGCTACCCCAGGTGCGCCGCGAACCACGCGAGCGTCAGGTCGAACACCCGCCGCAACTCCGGCGTATCGTGCCGCTGTGGCTCCCACGGATGCCCCGCGCCAAAGGTGTGGCCGGCGCCCTCTAGCGACACGAGCCGCGTCGTCGCCATCGGGCTCGCCGCGCGCAGCGCCTCCGCTTCCAGG
The DNA here is from genome assembly GCA_013820855.1 of Gemmatimonadales bacterium. Classification (GTDB taxonomy): domain Bacteria; phylum Gemmatimonadota; class Gemmatimonadetes; order Gemmatimonadales; family GWC2-71-9; genus CAVVWJ01. The sequence goes on from JACDHV010000096.1 coordinate 4,561, forward strand.
TGAGACACCGACTCGTCGGCGGTTCCGTGGGCGATGAACCAGGGAATCTGCAGCCGGGTCGCCGCGCCGAGGATGTCCAGCGATCCTGTCGCGTTCCGCTCGACCTCGTCGAGCACGTCGGTGAACAGGGGAAGGCGCTGTCCCGTGCGGGCGTTCACGATCTCCTTCACGCCCTTCTCCCGCCATTCCGCTACCTCGCGGGGCGACCACCGCTCCACGCTGGAGATCGCCGCCCAGGTGACGAGCGCCTGGACCCGGCGGTCGCCGGCGGCGTGGAGCACCGCGATGCCCCCTCCGCGGGAGTGGCCCACCACGCCCACGGCGGAGGGTGGGGTCACGCCGAGCCTGCCTCGCACCAGCGCGTCCATCACGACCTCGAGATCGTGGAGCTCGGCGGAAAAGGTGTTGCGGCCGAAGCGATCGGGCCAGACGAACTCGCCCGCGTCGTCCACGCCGCTGCCGCTGAGATTGAAGGTGACGGTCGCGAAGCCGGCGCGCGCGAGCCGCTCGGCCAGCGGCGGGAACATGCCCCAGTCCTTGAACCCCTTGAACCCGTGGACGACGACGATCGCCGGCCGGGGCGAGTCGCGCCCGGCGGCGTGGACGTCGACGAGAAGCTCTCCGAGCGACCCGTTCAGGACGTGTTTCGTGCGTGTCGGCGTAGCCATGGGAGGAACATCGCCGCGGCCGGCGGGAATGTCACGCCAGCACCGCGGCCTCCAGCAGCTCGAGCTCACCCGCACCGGCGTCGAGGCGGGCGCGAACGCCGAGTGGCAGCGTCCACTGATCGTCGATGTGCCCGATGGGGAAGCCGTGCGCGACGGGAATGCCGAGGGGGACGAGATACGTCGCCAGCACCTCGTCGAGTCCCAGCGCGCCGTCGGCCATGGAACGCTCGAGCTCGGTGAAGCGACCGACAGCGACGCCGGCCAGCCGGGCGAGGGCGCCGGCCATGCGGAGATGCGCCAGCATGCGGTCCACCCGATAGAGATCCTCGCCCACGTCTTCCAGGAAGAGAATGGCGCCGTCGAGGTCCGGAAAGTGAGGCGTACCGATGAGGCACTGCAGCAGCGTGAGGTTGCCGCCCGCGAGCGGACCCTCGGCCACTCCGCCGCGCAGAGTCGCGACCCGGTTCTCACGGGGAAGCAGCACCTCCTCCGGCTGGGGAAGGCGCTCGAGGCGACCCGCCGGTGCCGCCGAGGCGAGGACGCGCTCGAAGTGGCGGCGGGAGAACGGGGGCATCGCGGCCCGCGCCATGGGCGCGTGGAACGTCACCACGCCCGAGTGCCGGGTGGCGGCGTTGAGGATCGTGGTGATGTCGGAGTAGCCGATGAGCGGCTTCGGCCGACGGGCGAGGGCGTCGAAATCGACGCGATCGAGGATCCTGGTGGTGCCATAGCCGCCACGAATGCACCAGATGGCGTTCACCTCGGGATCGCGAATCGCGTCGTTCAGGTCGGCGAGCCGCTGATCGTCGGTGCCGGCGAAGTAGCCGTGATGCTCCGCGGTGCTGGCGCCGAGGATCGGTTCGTAACCCAGCGCACGGCAGAGCGCCGACGCGCGTGCTAGATCATCCTTCTCGAGCAGCGGCCCCGCGGGTGCGACGAGCGCGATTCGGCTGCCGCTGGCCAGTCTCGGTGGTCGAATCACGCTTTTGACCCCATAGTCGCTCCGCCTTAGATTGCCGACACTTCTTTGCAAGGGGGACTGGTGATGCGTGCTTCGCAGCCAGCGTTGCTCGCCGCCGGCCGCGTCATCGTCGAGATGCGGGACGCGATGGTCACCCAATGGGCCGACTGGTTGGGAGACCGCATTACCGCCGCCCCCACGATACCGCGCCGCACGGTGGAGCGGGAGTTCCGGCTCCTGCTCGACGTCGTGGCCGAGATGGTCGGCCCGCTCCGGCGTGAAGTCAACACCGTCTGGTTCCGCGTCTGCGAGCACTACGGCCGGGTGGCCTCGGCTCGCGGCCTGGCGGCGGGTGAGGTCGTCGAGGAGCTCCAGTTCCTCCGCGAGCTCCTCACCCGCAATCTCGCCCCCGTGCTCGGGGCCATGCGCGCGCGGCAGGGCATGGCCATCATGCTCCGCCTCAACCGGGTGATCGACAAGGGTATCGCCGTGGCGGTCGTGGGCTACACCGACGCCCTCATCGCGACGCTCTTCGCGCAGAACGGGGTGCCGACCGCCGGGGCAGAATACGACCGGGCCGAAGTCGAGCGCCAGCTCGACGTGCTGGAACACGAGTTCAACTCCCTCGTCAAGCAACTGCAGCGATAATCGACGTCGTCCGGCATGGTGTCCGCGTCCGAGCTTCTGCCGGCACTCCCGTGGCTGGTGCCGTTCGCGGGCCTCCTTCGCCTGGCGAACAACCGGCCCAACCTCTCCGATGTCACTCCGGCCACCGGCACGCTGGTGTCGGTCGTGGTCCCCGCTCGGAACGAGGCGGCGACCATCGAGACCGTGGTGACCTCGGTGCTCGCCTCCACGTACCATCCGCTCGAGCTCATCGTGGTGGACGACCGCAGCACCGACGGCACCGCGGCGATCGTCGAGCGGCTCGCGGCGGCGGATGCGCGGCTCCGGCTCATTGCCGGGGAGCCGCTGCCGGAAGGCTGGTACGGAAAGCCGTGGGCCTGCGCGCAGGGGTATCGGGAGGCGCGCGGCGACCTTCTCCTCTTCACCGATGCCGACACTCGGCACGAGCCCGGGCTGCTGGCAGGCGCGGTCGGCGCGCTCCGCACGGAGGAGGCGGCGCTGGTGACCGTCTCGCCGCAGCAGCGCTGCGTCACGTTCTGGGAGCGGGTGATCATGCCCCAGATCTGGCTGCTGCTCGGAATCCGCTACCATCCCCGGCGGGTGAACCGGGCCCGGCGCGAGCGCGACGTGATCGCCAACGGCCAGTTCATCCTCGTGCGGCGGGAAGACTACGAGGCGATCGGCACCCATGCGGCGGTGCGTCACGAGGTCGCGGAGGATCTGGCGCTGGCGCAGACGTTTTTCCGAAACGGTCGAAAGCTCCATTTCGCCTTCGCCGAGCGGCTGATGGAGACGCGGATGTACCAGGGCCTGCCGCAGCTCATCGAGGGCTGGTCGAAGAACGTCTATCTCGGTGGGCGACGCTCGTTTCCCCACGAGCCGGTGCTGCGCGCGCTGGTGCCGGCGCTGTTGGGGGCGGCGATGCTGTTCTGGCTGGTGCCACCGGTCGCCCTGGTGTTGGGCGGCCTGTGGCCGACCTGGGTACCGGCCGCGGCGGCGGCGACGGTGCTGTCGCTGGGGTTCTGGATGCTGATCAGCTACGGCATGCGGATCCCCGCCTGGTACGGGCTGCTCTATCCGCTCGGCGCCACCATGGCACTCTACATCGTGGGGCGATCGACCTGGCGGGGTGGGAGACGCGTGGAGTGGAGGGGAAGGACGTATCGGGAAGGCGGTGACGGGCAGGTGGGAGGGCCGGCAGGCTAGCCGGCCCCTCGACTCCGCGCTACCGCTTCGCCGCCTCCCGCTCAGCCGCCTCGCTGCCGAGCTGCTTCAGAAGCACCGGCACCTGCATGTACACCCGCCCGCGGCTGATCTTTCCGGCTTCCAGGTCGTACACGACGCAGAGCGGGACTCGGACCTTGCGCTGCGTGGCGGGAATGCCGGCGAACGTGCCGATATGGGTTCCGACGAACTCCCCCTCGAGCACGGCCTGGTTCTCGGCGTAGATTCGGCTCCGGGTCTCGGCACTGGCCTCGAACGCGGTGTGGTAGATGTAGTCGAGCATCCGGCGTACGCCCTCCACGCCATGGTGCTCCTCGCCGGTAGCCATGTTGGTGAAGACCACGTCGTCCGACATCATGCTCAGGTCCTTGTGACCCGAATTCAGGTAGCGATCGATCGTTTCGCGGGTGCGCTCGACGGACATGGCTGCCTCCGGTGTGGTGAGAAATCGATTCGCGCTGCGGTTCTCGGCGCCATGCGGAAGGGCTCCTGCCGCGCTCTGACGAGAGAGCCGCGCCGGCTCCCCCTACCTCCGGTCCACCACCACGTCCTGCTTGGGGATCGCTCCGCCGAGCACTCGCCCCTGCGGGTCAACCCTCAGCCGAAACTCCACGTCACCGATCGCGAGCGACATGGAATCCGATCCGATGGGGGCCAGGGTGCCGCTGACCGTCTGTCCGCCGCCCAGATTGAAGAAAGGCACCCGCCCGAGCGTGGCGCCGTTGGCGCGGGAGCGCCGGATCGCCTGTTCCAGCAGGGCGAAGGACATGTTGAGGTAAGGAATGGCGCCTGCCTGGGTCCCGAAGACCCGGGTCTCGATGGACTGCCCCATGATCGCATCCACCGCCGCGCTGTCATCCTTGAAGATCACTCTCGCCCGATGCACCAGCCTCGCCTTCACCCGCCCGCTGTCGGCGTCCTCGCGCACCGCGACGTCGATCATCGGCACCGACGCGTCCGGAGCCAGCACGGCCGTGTACCGGTGGAAGGTGTGGTTGGCGTTGTTGAGGGCGAGCGTGCCCTGGATCGTGGTCTCCCGGCGCGAGAACGTCTCGGTCGCCACGGTGTCGCCCGAGTGACGCACCACGAAGGTGCCGCTGTCCGATACCGCCTGAGCGGCAGCCGGCAGGGTGGAGCCGAGAAGCCATGCCGACATGCAGAGCGCTGCTTTCACGTATGTCATTGCCACACAGTTGATTGGGTTGAGCGAACGGGTCTCGGCGACCGGGGATGGTAGCCACTCGGCACGGTGGAACGCAATTCCGCACCTCCGCGCGGGTGATGGGTTCCGCAAGGGACGAGCCCGGCGGCTAGGGTGGGTCTTCGCCACCCGGAGCCCGTGTGCAGTTGGCGGCGCTGTTGCGAGGCATTCGCTCGTTGGAAGATCTCCCCGCGCTCGCGGCGGCCTTCGGTCACGAGCCTCTGTGGGATCCGGTTCCGGGCGGTCGGGAGCCGATGGTCGTGGTCGGACGGACGGGAGACTTCCCGTGGTACGCACTCTCGGGAGCGCACGCCGACCAGCGCGCCCGCGCGCTGGCCCGCAGAATGGCAGCCCGTGGGCGGCTGTGCGGCGCGCTCGGTCTCGATCCGGCCGCCCGGCGGCTCACGATCGCGGTATCGCTCCAGGGAGCGCCGCGGCTTCAGATCGATCTGGACGCGCCCGACAGGTCGGCGCTGGCGGCGCTGGGCCGACTCTCGCTCGACGAGCGCTCCGGCGCCACGCGATACGCGACGCAGGCCGCCGATGCCCTCGGCGGCGAAGCGGCCGGCCAGCGGTTCTTCCGGGAGTTCCGCGCCACGGTAGGCCGCATGGCCGCCGGGCTCCCGGGCCCGCTTCCCTTGGCCGACCGGCACGCCCTCGCCCTGCTTCAGCTCACCCGCGTTCTCTTTCTCTACTTCGTGCAGGCGAAGGGCTGGCTGGCCGGGAATCGCCGGTTTCTCGCGGAGGCGGTCGATCGTTGTCTGGCGCGCCGGCGGAGAGTCCATCGCGACCTGCTGCGGCCGCTCTTCTTCGGCACGCTCAATCGCCCGCTCAGCGAGCGGGGCGCCGTCCCGCTGGGCTTCGGCCCGATTCCCTTCCTGAACGGCGGCCTGTTCGAGCCCCATCCCCTCGAGCGAAGGTTGCGGGGCGATGTACCGGACGCCTCGTGGCGCGATGCCTTCGACGGCCTGTTCGAGCGCTTCCACTTCACCGTCGCCGAAGGCGAGCGCGCCGGCATCGCTCCCGACATGCTCGGGCGGGTCTTCGAAGGGGTGATGGCCCCGGACGAGCGGCGCGCGTCGGGAACGTACTACACACCCGCCGCGCTGGTCGACGACTTGCTGAATGAAGGGCTCGCGGCGCTCGTGTCCGACCGAGTCGGCTGTTCCCAGACCGAAGCGGAGCGGCGCATCGCCGACCGCGACGTCTCGGCGCGCCAGGCGGTCCGCCGGCTCAGAATACTCGACCCGGCGGTGGGCTCCGGCGCCTTCCTTCTCGGCGCGCTCGACCGTCTCTCCTCTCTCGTGGGCGGCGACGGCTCGCCCGCCGAGGCGAGAAGGCGCATTCTGCAGCGAAATCTCTTCGGTGTCGACCGCAACGGCGCCGCCGTGCGCCTCACCGAGCTCCGCCTCTGGCTCGCGGTGATCGCGGACGACGCAACGGAGCGGCCCGAGTCCGTCCGTCCTCTCCCCAACCTCGACCGGCTGGTCCGCCAGGGCGACAGCCTCTTCGATCCGATGGGCTCCGGATTCCGCATCCCCCCCGACCGGCGCCGGGCGTCCGAGCTGGCCACGCTGCGGCGGCGAATCGTCACGGCCACGGGACCGGAGAAGCGAGCGGTACTCCGCGAGCTCGCACGCGCCGAGGCCCGCATCGCCGACGCCTCGCTCGCCGGCGCGGATGCCAGCCTCCGGGATGCGATCGCCGAGTGCCTGGCGAACGCGCGGGGAGCCGATCTGTTCGGCAATCGCAAGGGACTCGGCTCCGCGGGCGCGGAGCGTCTGGCCGCGCTCCGCCGGGAGCTCCGACAGGTGAGAACGCTGCGGCGGTCGCTCGCCCGCGAGGGCGAGGTGCCCTGGTTCGACTACCGGGTCCAGTTCGCGGACGTCTTCGCGGCCGGTGGGTTCGACCTCGTCATCGGGAATCCACCCTGGCTTCGCGCCGAGGATCTGCCGTCCGACCTTCGGCGCCGTCTCGCGGGCCGGTACCGGTGGTGGCGCTCGGGCAGCGGGGGCTACGCCAACCGCCCCGATCTGGCCGTCGCGTTCCTCGAGCGATCGCTGGAGCTCGCCGCGCCGCGCGGCGTCGTCGCGATGCTGGTGCCCGCCAAGATCGCCGCGGCCGGATACGGCGCGTCCGCCCGTCACACGCTCGCCGGCGGGACGACGCTCGTGGCCGTCGCCGATCTGACCGGGAGCCCGCATGCCTCGTTCGAGGCGACGGTCTACCCGCTGGCCCTGGTGGCGCGCAAGGCGGCCGCACCGCCGCGCCACCGGGTGCGCGCGTCGCTGGGACCGGGACCAACCGTTCCGCAGTCGGCTCTTCAGGGCGGCGGTCCGTGGCTTCTCGGCCGGCAGCCGCTGCGCAGCGCACTCGCCGCAGTGATGCAGGAGCATCCGAGACTCGACTCGGTCCTGTCCTGCCATCTCGGTGTCAAGACCGGCGCCAACCGCATCTTTCTCGATCCTCCGGATGTCGAGGGCGAGCTGTTGCGGTGGGCCCTCCGGGGACGGGACCTCGCGCCGTTCTCGCCGATCCCACGGGCGCGCCTTCTCTGGACCCACGGGCCCGACGGCACGCCTCTCCCCCGCCTCCCGCCGCTGGCGGCGGCCCATCTCGCGCCACATATGCTTCGGCTCCGCGCGCGCACCGATTACATGGGCGGCCCACCGTGGGCGCTGTTCAGGACGCGGGCGGCGGCGGCGGCACACCGGATCGTGTGGGCCGATCTCGCGCGCGAGCTGCGCGCGGCGTCGCTTACCGGACTACCCGACACGATCCCGCTCAACAGCTGCTACGTGGCGCTGGCGAAGACCGATGCCGAGGCCGAC
>JACDHV010000097.1 GCA_013820855.1 Gemmatimonadales bacterium
GCGATGCTGCTGCTGGCGGCACTGCTGGTGACCGCGCTGCGCGCCTCGTCCCCGGCCGTCGTGCCATTGCCCCGGTCGCAGCGGCATGGGTCGCACGGTCTGGTGCTGGCTACGGCGGGTCTGGGCCTCGTCGTGGTGCTGTTCGGCGCCCAGGTGGCCAACTTCGACGCCGGGCTACTGTGTCTCGGGTTTCCGCTCTGTAACGGGAGCGCCCTGCCGCCGGAAGGTCATCTCGCCGGCCTGCATTGGACCCACCGGGTTCTCGCCTTCGGCTTCCTTGCCATGCTCGGCGTGCTGGTCGCGCGGCTGCGCCGTGAGGCCCATCCGCGCGGGGCGCCGCTGCGCCTATGGGCGGCGGTCGTGCTGGGCGCCACCCTGGTGCAGGTGGCGGTGGCCGCCGCCATGGTCCTTCACCTCCTGCCCACGGGCCTGCGTGCCCTGCACCTCCTGGTCGGTACGGTGATCTGGGCGGCCCTCGTCATCCTCACCTTCCACTCCGGGCGGACCTCGAGCCCGGCGATCCCGGTCGATAGCGCCGCCCGCTCCGAAGCCTCGGACGACCCGTCGCTCCTCCAGGATCTGGTGACGCTGACGAAGCCGCGGATCATCTCCCTCCTGCTGGTCACCACCGTGGCGCCGATGTTCATCACCCCCGCGGGGCTCCCCGCGCCGCTCCTGGTGCTCTGGGTCGTGATCGGCGGCTATCTGATGGCGGGCGGGGCCAACGCGATCAACATGTGGTTCGATCGGGACATCGATACCAAGATGACCCGGACGAGACTGCGGCCCATCCCCTCGGGCAGGATCACGCCGGCGTCCGGCCTCGCCTTCGGCATCGGCCTCGCCATCCTCGCCTTTGCCGTCTTCTGGTACCAGGTCAATCCGCTGAGCGCCTGGCTCGCGCTCGGCGGGCTGCTCTTCTACGTGTTCGTCTATACCATATGGCTCAAGCGCTCGAGCCCGCAGAACATCGTCATCGGCGGAGCGGCGGGGGCCTTCCCCCCGCTGGTGGGTTGGGCGGCGGTGACGGGCGGGCTGGACCTGGCCGCGATCTATCTCTTCGCGATCATCTTCTACTGGACCCCGCCGCACTTCTGGGCCCTCGCGCTCATCAAGCAGGCCGACTATGCCCGGGCCGGGGTTCCGATGCTGCCGGTCGCACGGGGGGAGGCGAGAACCAAGTACGAGATGCTGGTCTACACCCTCATTCTCCTGCCGCTCACCATCCTGCCGTCCTTCTTCGGCGCACTGGGGCCGTTCTACGGCGTGGTGGCGGCACTGCTCGGCGCCAGGCTCCTGTGGTATTGCATTCGCGTGCTTCGCGAGCGGCCGGTGACCCCGGTGGCCTGGGGCATGTACCGCTACTCACTGCTCTACCTGGCCCTGCTCTTCGTCGCCATGGGGGTGGACCGGGCGCTTCCGTTCAGCCGGCGGGCGACCCCACAGCAGGTCCTCATTCTCGATCAGGCCGCACGCGACGCGGACAACCCCGTCAGCGGGCATCTCGACCATTGATTCGCCACTGTCGCTGTCCGCCGTGCCCTTCATGCGTGCGTGGTGAATTCGTCCGAGATACCGGCTCGTGACCTCGACCATCGCCGAAAGCGCCACCCGCCGGCTGCCTCCACCCGGCCGCCTCGTCAGGCTCTGGCCCAGGGTCAAGCCGTACCGCGGAATGCTCGCGCTGGCCACACTCGCCCTGGTCGTGAGCGGGATTCTGGCGCTCGCCTTCCCGATGGCGGTCCGTTACCTCCTAGATGCCGCGTTCGTGGATCGCGACCGCGCGATGCTCGACCGGATCGCGCTCGGCCTGGTCCTGCTCTTCACCGTACAAGCGGTTCTCAACTACGCCCAGGCCTACCTGCTGAGCGCGGTCGGCGAGCAGTCGGTGGCCGGTCTTCGCAAGGAGCTCTTCGCCCGCCTGCTCGAGATGCCGCCCGGGTTCTTCGCGGAGCGGCGTACCGGAGAGCTGACCAGCCGGCTCACCGCCGACGTCGGCCTCCTCCAGGGCGTGCTGAGCCACCAGATCTCCGAGTTCTCGCGGCAGATTCTCTCGCTGGTCGGTGGCGTCGTCCTGCTGACCTATCTCCAGCCGCGGCTGACCCTCACCGCGCTCGCGGTCTCGCCCCTGGTGGTGGGCTCGGCCATCTTCTTCGGCCGCCGGCTCCGGGTGATGACCACCGGCGTGCAGGACCGGCTCGCCGAGGCCACGGCCGTGGCGGAGGAGGCGTTCTCCCAGATTCGGACGGTCCAGAGCTTCGTCCAGGAGCCCACCGAGCGGGCCCGGTATGCCGAGCGCGTGGCGGCGAGCGTCAGGACCGCGCTCAAGCGGGCGCGCGTGCGCGGTGTGTTCTTCGGGATGCTGACGCTCTCCACCTTCGCCGGCATCACCTTCGTGCTCTGGCAGGGCGGTCTCCTGGTCCTCGAGGGCGAGCTCACCGCCGGCTCCCTGGTCTCCTTCCTTCTATACACGATCACGATCGCGGCCTCCATCGGTGCGCTGGCCTCGAGCTTCAGCGCCTATCAGGAGGCCGTCGGCGCCGCGGAGCGGGTCTTCGAGATCCTGGAGATGGATCCGGCGATCGCGGACCCGCCGAGGCCGGCCCAGCTCGCGGCTCCGGTGACCGGTCGGGTGGCCTTCGAGCGGGTGTTCTTCCGCTATCATGAGGACGACTCCCAGCCGTGGACGCTGGAAGGAATCGACCTGGAAGTGGCTCCGGGCGAGATCGTAGCCCTGGTGGGCCCGTCGGGCGGGGGTAAGACGACACTGGTCTCTCTCCTGCCGCGCTTCTGGGACGTGAACCGGGGCCACGTGCGTCTCGATGGCCACGACGTGCGCTCACTTCGCCTGACCGACCTCCGGGGGGCCATCGGGGTCGTGCCGCAGGAGCCGGCCCTGTTCAGCGGCACCATCGGCGAGAACATCGCCTACGCGCGGCCCGGGGCCTCGGCCGCGGACATCGAGGCGGCAGCCCGGGCGGCGCATGCCCACGAGTTCATCGAGCGGCTGCCGATCGGTTACGAGACGCTGGTCGGGGAGCGCGGCGTCAAGCTCTCCGGCGGCCAGCGGCAGCGGGTCGCGATCGCGCGCGCGATCCTGAAGGATCCGGCGGTGCTGGTCTTGGACGAGGCCACCAGCAATCTCGACACGGAGAGCGAGCAGCTGATCGAGGACGCGCTCAGCCGGCTCCTGGTCGGCAGGACGACGCTGATCATCGCGCACCGGCTGAGCACGGTGCGGCGGGCGGACCGGCTGGTGGCGCTGGACCGCGGACGGATCGTGGAGGAAGGGACCCATGCCGAGCTGCTGGCACGGGGAGGGCTCTACGCCAGGCTGTACCAGCGGCAGTTCCGGGAGGAGATCACGGAGATGAGCCCGAGCATCTGATCGGTGTCAGCGCCGACCGGCCGCCAACGAAAAGCCCCCGCCGAAATCCGGCGGGGGCTTTCGCGTTGCCGAGCTCTCGCCCGGTCAGGGGTTCGAGATCGTGAGCTGGAAGAAGCTCGGGTTGGAGGCGGAGAAGTTCACCGCGGCGACATAGTACGTACCCGCGACCAGCGGTATCGTCACCGACTCCGGATGCCCATCCGGGCCTTCACCGGCGGAGTCACCCGCGTCGATCAGGGTGGTGCCGTCGGCTTCGGTGATGTAGACGCCGAGGTCCTGGCCCTGGAACCAGTCGATCGTGAAGGTCAGGGTCGTGGGCGCGGCGAGCACGATCTTGTAGAACCTCGGGTGGAACCCGAAGCAGCAGTCCGTCGGATCGCCCGCGAACGCCCCGGCATCGTTCAGCACGAAGCTGTTGCCCACGGTCGGCACGGTCAGCTCAGGCGCGGTAGCCAGGCTCTCGGTGCCCTCGAGCGGCGTGATGCCGGGGACCGTCACCCCGTCGATCGTGTTCATCGTATAGATGAACTGGGGCAGGCCGGTGGGGCTCACCCCGGCGATTTCGGCGGAGCCAGCCGAGCCCGGAATCGGAATGAGATCCACCGAGCTACCGTCCGGCGCGACCGACTGAATCAGCGCCGGCTGGCCGCCGATTGTCACACTGAGCGTGTCGGCGGAGAAGAAGAAGCCGGCCGGCGCGGTGAGGGTGATGACCTGGAGGATGTCCGGCTCGTTGTCCGAGAAGGTGGCGTCGATCGTGGACTCGAACGTCGTCGTGCTCGTGAAGGTAGGCCGCGTCGGCAGCGCAATTTGGTAGCCGCCCGGGAAGACGAAGTTGACCACGGTCGCGGCGCCGGCGACGTTGGCCGGTGCCTCGAACGTGAAGCTGCTGCTGTCGGCCGACGGGGTTTCGTTCGCGGCGCCGGCTGCCGGTCCGGTCAGCTCGTTCTCGAACTGGATCTGGAACGGGATGGTCGTATCCGGTGCGCCGACCTTGATCAGCGGCTCCGGAATGGTGACGGTCACCAGGTCGCCGAGCGCGGCAGAGGTAGTGGAGTAGACCACATCCACCGTGTCGATCAGCGGCGTCTGGAGCGCCGTCTGGGTCGCGGGCGAGAAGATCAGGCCCGGGGCCGAGACCGACGTGACCTCGGTGATGGTGATCGGCCCGTTCACGTTGGGCGGCGCCAGGAACCGGATCGAATTGCCGTCCTCCGACCGGTCGATGATGATCGGCTGGAGTGTCCCGCCCGGGATCTCGAGCGCGGCCGTCTGAGTGAACGAGGTGCCGGGCGCGGCGGTGATGGTGATGGTGTCGCCCAGGGCCGGCGTCGGGTTGTCGAACGTGGCGGCGATGCCGGCCTGCGGCACGACCTGCACCGGCACCACGATCTCCTCGCCGCCCGCGCTCACCGTGAACGAGGTCGAGGCGTAGCCGGTACCCTGCACGATGAACCGGAAGCGTGGCCCCGTCGCCGGCGCCCGCAACGTGGTGTCGTCCACGAAGATCGGGAGGAAGCTCGAGTCCCGGCGGACGGTGATGCCCGCGCCCGTGGACGTGACCTCGTAGGCCAGGTCGAGCGGGTTCCCCTGCTCGTCCACGGCCCCGACTTCCACCGTCTTGGTCCCGCCCAACTCGATGAACAACTGGGTTGGCGACGCGACCAGCTCCGAGATATCGCCACGGATGGAATCGGTCGGCTCGCTGTTGCAGCCTACCAGCGCCATGAGGGCGAACAGTGGAATCATACCAGATCTAAAGCGATTCATACTTCGCACCTCGGTCAAAGGGCATGTAAAAAGGCTGCTCACCTGAACCCGGCGCCTGCGTCGAAGAAATCGATTCCCAGGAACCGTCCGATGTCGGCGACCGCTTCCTCGCGCACCACTTCACGCCAGTTGGGGACGCCGTTCTCCCGCACGTCGTTCGAGTGCACCAGCTGATAGATCCCGATGCCGTTCGAGCGGTCGGCGAAGACGTAGTAGCGGTCTCTTCCCCGCCGATAGCGCCAAACCTGATAGGGTACCGAGCGCCCGGCCTGGACCCGGTCGAGCTGTTCATCCGGTGACCCGTGCTTCACGTAGATCCGGCCCCGGTCGGTCTTCCATCCGGGCTGCGACGCCCGCCCGCCCTCGGCATACGTCTTGTCGGCGTAGGCCACGGCGTCGTAGAACAACTGGCGAGTCTCGTTCACCGGCGTTCCGGGCGTCGGATCGCGCCGTTTCCAGAAGTCGATCATGAACCGCCGCTTGGCGCGGAGGCTCAGGTCCTTGCTCCATTTGCTCAGCTCGGCGCTTTCGGCGATCAACGAGAGCGGCTCCTTGGCGGTCGCGATCTCCTCATCGCCCATCGCCTCGAAGTACCCCTCGTCGGTCACCTTCGCCGCCTCCCGCCGGACCACGTCCTTCTCCAGCGTCTCGTCGAGACCGGCCATGGTGAAGCCGGCCGAGCGCTCCACCGTCTTCCCGCCGAGCTCGAGCGCCGCAACCATCCCGTAGGGGCCCGGCGGCAGGCCGCTCAGATCGAGCTGCCCCTTCAGGATACCGCCGCCGGCCGGCACCTGGACCGGCGTGTCGGCCGTGGTGATCATCTGCTTGCCCGAAGAATCCGTCACCCGCATACGGAGTGTGCCGGTCGCCTCCTCGGCCGAGTAGGCCTCGAGGAGGTAGAAGGCCGTCGGCCGGAGCGGGGTGAGATCCAGGCGCGCCGTGGCCGTCACCAGCATCTGTCCCCAGCGTAGCTCGGCCGGTCGCGGCACGGTGTCGCCGTCCGCCGTCGGCCGGATCTGCGGCGAGAGCAGCAGATCGGACGCCGGCGGCGCCGTGGCGAACCCTTCCAGGTCCACCGCCGTGTCCGACCGGCGGCCGGAGACGGAGTCCACCACCCCGACGTCCAGTCGGTAGCGGCCGGGCGCGAGCGAGAACCGCACCATGTCCACCGCGGACGCCTCCGGCCGGCGGAGGGCGGCCGTGGCGTGATTCTGCCAGGATTGCTCAAGCAGCTTGAGTCCGGTCGAGTCGGTGACCTTGACCTCGACCCGGTAGCTGAGGGTCCCCTCGGGCCCGCTCGAGGTGGGCTGCAGGAGCATGTAGGGCACCTGAACGAACGCGTTCACCTCCGTGCGTCCCTGCTCCGCGCGGTACGAGCGCACCGCGCGGAGAATCAGATCGGCGTCGGATTGCCTCGGAAGCTGCCGGGGCGCCGCCATCGCCATCAGGAACGCCAGAGTCATCAATCGGACTGCGAGCATAGGTCTGCGCTACTCTTATCGAACGGGGGCCGCGGGATCGCCGCGGCCCGGTACTGGCCCGCTCACCACCCCAGCGTGAAGCTGAAGAAGTTGGTCGGGCCGAGGATGCCGAGGTACTTGTAGGCGTAATCGAGGCCGAGGCTGAACCCGCCGTTGCCGGCCCCGTACATCAGGCCGCCGCCGAAGGCGAGGCCGTGCAGCTTCTCCTCGTCGTTCAGTCCGGTATCGATGCTCACCGGGTCGAGGTCGTTGGCCCCGGTGTAGCTGTAGCTGCCCCGCACCGCGAAGCCGAAGTCGGAGCCCCCGATCCGGTTCGACATCCACTCGCTGCCGAACGCGAAGCCCGGAGTGTTGTTGTTGGGCTGATTGAAGTCGCCGAGGACGGTGAGCCGGTTGTTGTCGCCGGCGATTACGTCGTACGCCAGGCCCACACGGAACATGGTGGGCAGCGGGAAGTCCTTGGTCAGCAGATTGGCCGTCTGCGGCAGCGTCGGGGTCGGATCTTCGCCCGGCAGCGGATCCCGGTCCACGTTGCCCTGGAGCCCCGTGCCCTCGTACGTGAGGTTGGAGCCCAGGTTGGCGAGCACGAAGGAGAACTTCACCGGGTGGTTGTTCAGCGTCGCGTGGAAGTTGGTGCCGAAGTCCACCGCGAAGGCGCTGCCGTTCACCGTGCCGAGCCGGTCGTCCACGTACTTCGCCGTGAGGCCGGCCGAGAACCGGTCGGAGAAGTTCTGGGCGAAGGTGATGCCCACGAACGTCTGGTTCACCGAGTAGGTCGCCCCGGTGCCGTCGGGCTGCTCCTCGGTGAAGACCGGCTGGTCGCGGAAGCCGAACGTGCCGAGCTGGAAGCCGAGGGTCCGGCTGCCGCCCGAGAAGGGGAAGGCCACGCCGCCCCACGAGTAGCGGGTCTCGGCCACGTAGTCGTAGGTGCCGATGGTGAGCCCGGCCTTCTCGATCAGGGCCGCGCCCGCCGGGTTGTAGTAGAGCGCGCTGATGTCGGTGGCGATGGCGGCGAACGTGCCGCCGAGCGCCGTACCCCGGGCACCGGCGCCGAGCAGCAGGAACTCGGCCGAGGTGGTGCCGTACGAGGTATTGTCTTCCTGTCCCACGGGCTGCCCGGTGTCGTTCTGCGCCGCCACCGCCGCCGGCGAGGCGGCGAGGAGGCCGAACGCGAACAGCCATCCAGGTGCAGCGAGGTTCCTCATGATGTGAATCTCCTGGAGGTTGGGGCGGGCAACGTGCCCGCCCCCGTCGTAAGCCTATTGCGCGAAGTTGACGACCGTGAAGCGGCCCACCCTTCGGGCGTCGCCGGCTTCGACGTGATAGAAGTACACCCCGCTGGCGACCACCTGGTTGTTGCGGTTGCGGAGGTCCCAGTCGAACTCACTGCCCTGTGCGCGGCTGCTGGAGCTGTACCGGCTGCCGTCGTGCTCCAGCATCCGCACCAGCACGCCGCTCACCGAGTAGATCCGGATGATGGCCCGCTGGGGCAGTCCCACGAACTTCAAGACCTTCTGCTCGGTGCTGGCCTCGTACGCGCTCATCACGTAGTAGGGGTCCGGCACCGTGTGCACCCTGGTCAGGTCGTTCCGGGTGGCCGCGGCGACCACGCTCGACACGCCGAACTCGAGCGACGCAGTGGCGCCGATCGCGGTGAACGGCCGCACGGTCGGCGGCGTGAAGGTGTACGCGCCCGGAGCGCCGATGATGGTGCCGTGATACGCTCGGAGCGCCCAGACCGTGCCGGCCGCCGGCAGCGCGGGCATCGACATCAGGAACACGTCGCCCGCGATGTAGAACAGGAACCCGCCGTCGGCCGCCGGTGCGGCGGTCGCGGCATCCGGCAGGTTGCGCACGAAGGCTACCGCTCCGAGCTCCGCCGTGTTGCCGAACGGCACCGCCGCCCCGGAGCAGATCAGGCGTTGCTGGGCTTCGACCGCGACACGCCCGGTCACAAACGGCTCGACGCAGCCTACATCGGCCACGGTGAGGACGGTCGGCCGGGTGTCCGGCGCCGCGGCGGCGCCCGCCGAGGTGTTGAGAATGCCCCACCCGGCGCCCTGGTAGGTCTGGAAGGGCACGACGACGTTGTGGGTCACGTCGATGACCGAATCGACGACGCCGGCGTCGCCCCAGTACACGTTGAAGTCGGCCGCGCGGCGGACGGTCGGATAGAGCCAGTCGAAGTTCCGCCAGGCGCCGTTGAGGTGAATGTAGGACATCGCCTGCTGGATCGTGGTGACCCCGGTGAGCGCGCCGGCGTTGTTGACGTTGTCGAAGATCTCCTGGCCGCCGCAGTCGGCCGCCGTGAGGAGCGCCGTGCTCCCGCCGGCGTTGGCGGTGCAGTTGTTCAGCTGCGGGTTTGGCACGGTCTCGTTGTTCGCCGGCGAGGGGCCGTCGAACCAGCGGGAGCCGTTGTACTTCGTGGCCGGCCCGGCGCCCATGTCCTCGAACCGTGACGCCACGCCCCACCCGCCGGCCTCCTGGCCCGGTCCGGTGACGACGGTCGCCTGGCCCTGGAGCCGGAAATCACCGCTGCCCTCGAACCTGTTGGCGGTCGCCTGATCCACCACCAGGGCCTCGAAGAAGGCGCTCGATTCCTCGGTGCCTGTCGAAGTCGCTCCGACCGCGCCACCCCCCGCGTACAGGTCCTGCTGGTGCGAGATGGTCGCCCTGAAGGTCTCGACCCCGTTGCCCAGGGTCACGTGATACAGCGTCGGAATCAACTGCCCGCTGACCAAGCCGAACACGGAGCCGATACCCCCGTAGTTGCCCATTTCCAGACTGTCGAGCGTCATCGTGAGCGCGCCCGACTGGCTCGGCTGGATGATGGAAGCGGCGAACTCGCCCACGAACCCGACCACGCCGCCGTCGGCCGGCGGGAACGGCCCACCGAACCTGGCCGTGGCCCCGTCGAACGAGGGGTAGTCGCTGATCACCGTGTCCATGGCGATGTTGTCACGTCCGACGGTGTGGGTCACCAGGTTGCTGGCGATCTGCTGATTGCTCGGCGCCGGCACCGGGATCACCGCCTTCGTGACCCGCGCCGACTCCAGGCTGGACGGCCCGGAGACCAGCGAGTTCACGTCGAACGCCGTCACGGCGTAGAAGTACCGCAGGCTGTTCCGCACGTTCCGGTCGATGAAGAGGAACGGCACGCCGGTGTTCGCCAGCTCGAAGCTCGCGCCCTGGGCCACCCGCCCCTGGCTCACATCGGTGAACGCGGTGTCGAGCACGCCGGGCAGCAGCTGGGCTTCACCGCTGGCCAGCAGCACCCGGTTGCCCGGAGTGACCTGGGTGATCGTGCCCGTGAGGTCGATCCCGGTCGACCCGGTGAACGGCGTACCCGGCGCGGGCGGCGGCTGAAGCGCCGGGTCGCACAGGGTGAAGACTCCGATCTCGGGCGCGCAGCCCGGCTCGGGGTTCACCAGCCCACGGAAGTCGGTGAACGTCCCGCGGCCGGTCTCGTCGGGCGCATAGTCGAACTGCGCCACGAGCTGGAGCTCGGACGGGTTGTCGGTGCGGCCCCTATAGAGTCGGTAGCCCTCCACGTCGAAGCCGCGGAAATTCGGGTCGTACAGCGGGTTCGCCACGCCGTCGATCAGCGGCTGACCGGCCACCGCAAAGAACGGATCGGGCGAAGTCTCCGTCGGGGAGCGAGCCCAGAGCACGGTGACTTGGTTGTTGCCGGGAACCAGGAAGAACTCCGGCCGCTCCGGCGCGAACGGCAGCAGGAACTGGTTGTCGAACACCGACTGCGCGGTCTGCGCCTTGCGGAGCAGCGAGCCGGGCACGGTCAGGAACTCGTCCTGGGTGACCGTGGTCGGGTCGGTGTCATTGGGCCCGCCGTTGCTGAAGCCCAGGTAGCCCATCATCGTATCGAGCTTGTTGACGCCGTTGGCCATCCGCTGGGGATTGCCGAGGATCGTGAGGTCGGCATTGCTGTTGGCCGGCTTCACGTCACAGCCGGCGCCCGGGCAGCCACCCGAGGCGACCGGGGCGGCGAAGATGTACGCCACCACGATGGTGCCGAAACCGCCGGGCGGCAGGTCGATCGGGCCCGAGGACTGGAGGAACCGCATGTCGGCGGGGCTGCTGATGTTGACGAAGCAGATCTTGCTCTCGAGCGGGTTGGGCAGCGAGCACGCGCCGTCGGTCGGCAGCAGGCCGCCGGTGATGTAGCGGTAGAGCTGCTTCTCGTCGCTCGGGTCCTGCAGCGAGCCGGACGAGCGGGAGAAGGTGCTGAACAGCGTGAGACCCACTGGCTCGCCGGTCTCCGGATCGTTCGGGCTGCCGAGGTACTTGACCCCGACGAAGCCGATGCCCGGGAAGAACGGCGCCGAGCCGAAGATCTCGGGCGGGAAGCTGCAGCCCAGCGAGGCGCAGTCACTGAAGGTGTTCTCGTAGGTGACGCCCAGCGCGAACGGCACATTGACCGCCGCGTAGTTGGCGTCGGCCTGCGCCACGTCCATGTCCGCCACGAAGGCGGCGAACAGGTCGTTGATCGCGTAGCCGCCGGCCGGCAGGTTGATGCCGAACCGCGCCGTGTTGGTCGCCTGGAAGGTGCGGGCCTGCTCCAGCAGGATGGGCCGCAGCGCCGGACGCACCGCCGCGTAGTCGGCCTCGTTGGTGCTGCTGATATTGTAGAACGTGTAGAGGAAGTAGATGACGTCCTCGTTGCCCTGCGGGAAGTTCCAGCCCAGGGCCCGGGTCTCCACCGCCACCCCCATCGGGTGCGAGCGGGACTCCAGCCGGGTCGGATTGCCCTCCCAGTTCAGGAACCAGAGGTCGCCCTGCGACGCGGCGATACTGCCCTGGAGCGCCGGGTCGAAGAAGTCGCCCTGCGCGTCGCCGCCCAGCCCGAGTTCCACGCAGAGCGGCGAGGTCGAGCCGACCGAGCAGGGCACCCGGGCCTCATCGGGCCACACCGCGGCGTCGGCCGCGTCGTTGGAGTCGAAGATCGGCCGCACTTCCTCGGAGTTGTCGCCGCCGGCCGTGTTGTTGAAGAAGCCGCCGGCGGTGTCCCCGGCGAAGCCGTTCACCGACCGGTCGCCCGGCTCGATGACGCCCGCGATGTTGATGCCGGAACCGAACACATACTGGTCCGCCGTACCGCGCGGCCAGATCCCGCCGCCCACCGTCGAAGAGCCGGTGGCGCAGATCTGACCGGTCGAGAAGACCCGGCACTGCACCCGGTTCACGGTGAAGACGTTGACCGCACTGGCGAAGAGCCTGAACCCGGGTCGTCCGGGCTTCGGCTTCGCCGCCACGGCCGTCGAGGCGGTGGCGCAGAGCGCCAGAGCCACCAGGGCCGCCCCCGTCAGAACGCGCTGACAACGCGAGAAAAGCATCCCGTCCTCCTTGGAGAGAAACACTTCCCCGCTACCCCGGCGGCACCCGCGCGCTCCGACCG
>JACDHV010000278.1 GCA_013820855.1 Gemmatimonadales bacterium
TAATTGAAACGTAGGGGCGTACGGCGCGCTGTCCCGTTGTCAGGAGGAACTTATCATGCTCAGGAATCTGGTCGGGTTCGCAATCTTCGCGGTGATCTCGATCTTCCTGCTCAAGGTGTTGTTCGGGCTCTTCGGCCTGGTGCTCGGTCTGCTCGGCACGGTGGTGTGGCTAGCGTTCGTGGGCTTCATGATCTACCTGATCCTGAAGCTCTTCGCGCCGGCTACCGCGGCGCGGGTGCGGGAGATGGTGGCGGGAAGGTATTAGCCGGCAGCCTGAAGCTCCTGCAGCACCCCCCAGGCTAGAAGGGGAATCATCAGCTCGTGGTGGCCGGTCAGCATGTATCCCTCGCCGCCGCCGCGGGTGGGCCGCTGAACCACGTTCACCCGCGGCCGATAGTGGCGCTGCATGTCGAAATCGGCGGCGAGGAAACGCGTGGGCGTGCCCGCGTGGAGATTGCGGGCGATGGTGAGAGCCTTGAGGAACACCTCCGGCAGCACCACCGCACTACCCAGATTCAGCACGGCGCCGCCCTGATCGAGGTGGGGCAGGGAGCCGGCCAGACGCAGGAAGTCACGGTGGCTCGTGGCGCCAAGGGCCGCGCCGTCGGCTGAGGGGTGCTGGTGGATGATCTCCGCGCCGATGGCGGCATGAACCGTGATCGGCACGTCGCACTCCAGCGCCGCCAACAGCACCGAGCCCTGCCCGCCGGCGAGTCCGGCCCGCGCCGACAGCGCGTGCGCCAACCCCTCTCCCATCCCCTGCCGGGTAGCCGCCGCCCGCAGGATCGCCGCGTTCATCTCCGCTCCGGTCTCCTCCGCCATGCCGAAGGTGCCGTCCGCCAGGCCGCTCTCGACGTCCTCACTGGTTCCCCCGAACGCGGCGAGCTCGAAGTCATGAATTGCCGCCGCGCCGTTGAGAGCCACGTGGGTGACGATGCCGCGCCGCAGCCAGGCGGCGATCAGCGGGCCCAATCCGACCTTGATGACATGGCCGCCGATCAGCAGCACGACGCCCCGGCGCTGCCGGGCCGCGCCGGCCACTCCTGCGACGACCGAGCGCAGATCGCGGGCGGCGAGCACGTCGGGAAGCGCATCGAGAAAGGCTTTGAACGATTGGTCGCCGGCCGGCGGCCTGGCGAGAAGGGAGGGGTCCACCTTGTTGCGCCGGCCGGCGACCGGCACGGTCCGGACGCGGCCGAGATCGGCCTCGTGGTAGGCCACGCTCAGCTGCCGGAAAGCGAGGCGGTCCCCGCCGCGGGCACCACCATGTCCTTGAGCCGAAGCGTAATCGTGCCGAAGGGAAATTTGCTGCGGATCTGCACCGGCAGCCTGCGGGCGTCGTCGGTGAGCCAGATGCGCGTATCCGACCGCTTGGAGAACATGCCCTTGGTGTCGATCACCGGGTGGAGCACGAGACAGGGCACCTTGCTGCCGTCGGGCAGCTCCATCTTTTCGCGCTTCACCACCTCCAGGGTAACGGGGTTCTTCTCCTTCTTGAAGTAGCGGTCGAACACGTATTTCTTGCCGACTTCGAGCGGCGTGATCCGCACGAAGTAGAAGAAGGCCGCATCGTCCAGCGGCGCGTCGGGCGTGGAGAAGGTGGTGTCACGCCCGCTCTCGCGGTAGAAGCCGGAATCGGGAAAGATCTCGAAGGTCCGGTGCTTGGGCTTGTCGTTCTCGACGAAGTCCTGCACGAATCGATGGGAGGCGAAGTCCTCCGTCGCGACCCACGATTCGAGCACGTCGTCCAGCGAGTAAAAGACGGTCTTCCCCTGGAGCCGGAACCGGAGCCGAAAGGCCTCCACACCGTGCACGGAATCGATCCCCGAGACCTGGAGCGTGCCGGAGCCGAGCGTCAGCATGCCGAGCTTGGCGCTGTAGGTGAGAGTCTCTCCCACAGCGAACGGATACGCCGCGGCAGCCGGAGAAGGCCGCGGCGGCGTGCTCCCCTGCAGCAGGCTGGTCAGCAACAGCAAAGGTCCAATCATCACGATACCGCCTCCGCTTGCCGTTCGTGGTCGCGCGCGGCCGGCTCCGCCGGCGGCGCGATCGGTGTGGCCCGGAGTCGGGCGCGGGCCCGCCAGAGGTTCACGGCCTCTTCCGGCGGCCTGAGCCTGCTGGGCCGCTGCCGCAGGTCGTGCCGCTCGATCGAGGGCACCGATTCGACGCGCCGGGCATACCGGCCCGTGCGCCAGTACAGCTCGGCGTTGGCCGCCCATCCCTCGGTGACCAGGAAGTCGCTCCCATGGCTGCGCATGGCGTTCCTGAGCGCCACCAGCCGAAGGATCGCGAATCCCGACACGACGTCGCGGACGCCGGGAACCTTCACGGCACCGCGCAGCAGCTGCGGCGCGAAGCGGCGGAGCATGCGGTGCTGGGTGGACGGCTCTCCCTCCAGCTTTCCTTCGGCGACGACCAGATCGGCACCGCTCTCGATTCGCCGGACCAGGTCGGGTATGACCTGCGGATTGTGGGTGAAATCCGCATGCATGAGAATCGCCGCGTCCCGCTTCGGCCGGTCGGTCAGCTCGAGAGCTTTCCGGAACAGCGCCTGAACCGAGGCGGCATACCCCCGGCGCTCGGCGTGATGCAGCCGCGTGAGCGGCAGCACGCGCGAGTAGGGCTCGAGAATCTCACCGGTCGCGTCGGTGGAGCCGTCATCCAGGACGAGCAGCTGGTACTCCCGGGGAAACCCCGCGAACACCTGGCGTATCTTCCAGAGGAGGAGGCCGATGGTCGCGGCCTCGTTGTGACTCGGTATGCAGACGTAAATCATGATCCGTCAATAGCTGGGGCGCAGGAACGATACACCGATCGGACCTCTGCTGCCATGCGGTCGGCGCTGAAGCGTTCGACCGCGCGCGAGGCCTGCTCCACCAGGCTTCGGCGCAACTCCTCGTCGGTGAGAATCCGCTGAACCGCGCCGGCCAGGGCCTCGGGATCACGCGGTGAAACCAGGAGCCCGGCGCCGTGCTGCAGCATCTCGGGCAGGCCGCCCGCGGAGGTGGATGCAACGGGGATGCCACGCGCCATGGCATCCAGCACGGAGGTGCCCAGACCCTCCTCACGGCTGCTCATCACATAGACATCGACATCGGCGATCACCCGGAGGGGATCGGCCACCTGTCCCAGGAAGTGGACCCGGCCGGTGAGATCCAGCTCGCTCGTGAGCCACTCGAGCACGGCCCGCAGCTCGCCGGCGCCGGCGATCACCCAATGGAGCGCGGGAAATCGGCTCGCCAGCCTGCGGGCCGCGTGGAGCAGCGTGACGTGATCCTTGTGCGGCACCAGCGCGCCCACCGTGCAGGCGAGCGTGGTCTCAGCCGGAAGGCCCAGCCGCTCCCGAAGCCCGAGGGGTTCCGCCTGCCGCGCCGCGTCGAGGTCGATGCCGGAATGCACGACCACGATGCGGTCGGACGACACGCCATCCTCCACCAGCACGTCGGCGACGGCGCCGGAGATCGCGAGGATGCGCGTGGCCCGTCCCCAGAAGCCGCGGTGCCGCAGATGGAAATCCACCCGCCTAGTCGCCACCATCGGCACCCGCGTCACCACGGAGCAAAGGCCCGCGAGCGTCACGGCGTGCGCGTCGTGCGCGTGCAGGAGGGCGCCGCCGGCGCGGATCTCCCGCACCACGGCCGGCAGCACACGGGGATCGAGACCGACGGTCCACCGCGCCTGGTGCACGCGTATGCCGTCGTGCTCGAGTCGGGAGGCGAGCTCCGTGCCGCCCCCGGTGACGGCGACCTGATCGGCGAGCCCGGCCTGCCGCAGCGCGCGGGCTAGCAGCCACACCTGACG
>JACDHV010000279.1 GCA_013820855.1 Gemmatimonadales bacterium
GGCGGCGGTTCACCCGCGACCTCGGCCTCGTCGCCTTCGTCGCGCTGGTGGGCTACGCGATCTCCGCCTACTGGGCGTCGCCCGGAGCGGTCTTCGCGACGGAACATGCCGTGCCCCGGGTGCTCGAGCTGCCGGAGGCTGGTGCCCGCCAGCGGCTGACGGAGCTAGGGTTCCGGGTGCGAGTGGAGGGGGAGCGCGCCAACCCGGCGATTCCGCGAGGGGCGGTCGTGTGGCAGGACCCGCCGCCCGACATGGTGGTGCCGCCCAACAGCTCGGTGCGGCTCGTGCTGAGCGGAGGCCCCGGCCCCGTCAACGTTCCCGACGTGGTGGGCCTCTCGCTGCAGTTCGCCGAGGGGATCATCGAGGCCGCGGGGATGAAGGTGGGGAGAGTGGACCGGGTGACCTCGGGCCAGGAGGCGGACGTGGTGCTCTCGGTCCGGCCCCCGCCGGGCAATCCCCGGCCGCGCGGCGCGCGGGTGGATCTGTTGGTGAGCTCCGGTCGAGGAGGAGGACAGTGAGCGTGCGTATCGCACCGAGCGTGTTGAGCGCGGATCTCGGAAGGCTCCGCGAGCAGGTGGAGCGGGCCATCGAGGGCGGCGCCGAGTGGATCCACGTGGACGTCATGGACGGCCACTTCGTGCCCAACCTCACCTTCGGCGCGCCGGTGATCCACGCCCTGCGCCGGATCACCGACCGGCCCCTCGACGTCCACCTGATGGTCCGGCACCCGGAGCACTACATCGACGATTACGCCGGCGCCGGCGCCACCGTGTTCACCTTCCATCCCGAAGCCACGGTGCACGTGCAGCGCCACCTCGCGTCGGTGCGCGAGCGCGGCATGCTCGCGGGGCTCGCCCTCAACCCGTCCACGCCGGTCGCGTTCGCCGAGGAGGTCCTCGACGACCTCGACCTCCTGCTGGTGATGTCGGTGAACCCGGGCTACGGAGGACAGTCCTACCTGCCATCGGTCACCGAGAAGATCCGCCGCGTGCGGGCGCTCCTCGACCAGGCCGGTTCCCGCGCCGCGCTCGAGGTAGACGGCGGCATCACCACGGAGACAATCGCCGAGGCCTGGCTGGCGGGTGCGGACACCTTCGTGGCCGGCAGCGCCGTCTTCGGCTCGGCCGATCCCGCCCAGGCGGTGCGCGACCTGCAACGGCGCTGCGCCGTGCTCGCCTGAGGCAGTCGTGGACAGACAGTGGGCGGTGGTCGGAATCGTGGTGGCGGGGCTCGCCCTCGGCGCGGCCGCGCTGACCTGGGTGGCGCCCGACAGCGCGGTCGAGATCAGCCGGCCGGCGCCGAACTTCAGGGCGGTCGATCTCGCCACCCGCGACACGGTGTCGCTCGAGGACTACCGGGGCTCGGTGACGCTGGTGAACATCTGGGCCACCTGGTGCCTGCCATGCCGCGAGGAGATGCCGTCGATGCAGACCCTCTACGACTCGCTGAGCACACGAGGGTTCAGGATCGCCGCGATCAGCATAGACGAAGGCAGTCCGGAGGACGTCACCGCGTTCGCCCGGAAGCTGGGCCTCACCTTCGACATCCTCCACGACCGCAGCGGTACGGTCCAGCGCCTCTACCAGACCACCGGCGTGCCCGAAAGCTTCCTGCTCGACCGGCGCGGCCGCCTGGTGAAGCGGGTGATCGGCGCGCACGACTGGAGCTCCCCGGCCAACGTCGGTACCGTCGAGCGGCTCCTGCGGCAGCCCGAGGAGTAGCGTGGCGGGCTGGGTCCTCGGCATCGAGACATCGTGTGACGAGACCTCCGCGGCGGTCATCCGCGCCGAGGGCGGCGTGGGCTCGGTCGCCGGGCACGTCATCCTGTCGCAGGACATCCATCGGGTGTTCGGCGGGGTAGTGCCCGAGCTGGCGAGCCGCGCGCACGTGCGGGCGATCGGCTCCGTGGTGGATCGGGCGCTGGCCGACGCGGGCGTCTCGCTGACGCAGCTCGACGGCATCGTGGTCACCGCGGGACCGGGGCTGGTGGGCGCGCTCCTCGTCGGCGTGACCTACGGGAAGACCCTCGCCTTCAGCCTCGACCGGCCGCTTCTCGGCGTGAACCACCTCGAGGGCCATCTCTTCGCGCCCTCGCTCGAGGACCCCGAGCTGGCGCCGCCGTTCGTCGCCCTGCTGGTGAGCGGCGGGCACACCATGCTGCTCGACGTGCCCGCGTGGGGCGAGTACCGGCTCCTGGGACAGACGCTGGACGATGCCGCCGGCGAGGCCTTCGACAAGGTGGCCAAGCTCCTCGGCCTCGGCTATCCGGGCGGGCCGGTGATCGAGCGGCTGGCGAAGGAGGGCACGTCGGGACGCTTCACGTTCCCGCGGCCCATGCTTCAGGAGCTCGACCGGGAGGGGCCCAATCGCTACGCCTTCTCGTTCAGCGGGCTCAAGACCGCGGTGCTGCGCGCCGTGCGCGGCGCCGCCGATCCGGCGCGTCCGGCCGAGCCCCCTCCCGAGCGGGACCGTCCCGATCTCGCCCGGGGATTCCAGGACGCGGCGATCGACGTGCTCGCCGCCAAGACCGTGCACGCCGTCGAGGCGCTCGGCTACTCCACCGTGGTGATCGGCGGCGGCGTGGCCTGCAACCGCACGCTGGCCGCGCGCCTCGGCGAGCGCCTGGCGGGACGAGCCCGGGTCAGCGTAGCTTCTCCCCGGCTCAACACCGACAACGCGGCGATGATCGCCGCGGCGGGCGCGTGGAGACTGGCCCGCGGCGAGCGCAGCGGCTGGGACCTCGAGCCCCGCGACGACCTCCCGCTTCCCGGCCTCACCGCCGCAACCGAGACCGACTGAATGACGATCTATCCCTTCGTGTTTCATCTGGGGCCCCTGGAGATCACCGGCTACGGGCTGATGATGATGGTCGCCTTCCTGATGGGGGGCTGGCTCGTCGCCATCGAGCTCAAGCGGCGCGGGCTGTCGGAGGACTACGCCGCGGACATGATCGCGGCAGCCGTGATCGGGGGAATCGTGGGCGCCAAGCTCTGGTACGTGGCGCTCACCCAGGACACGGGGGCGCTGCTCTCGAGGGGAGGGCTGGTCTGGTACGGAGGGTTCATCGGCGGTGCCGCCGCCGTGATCCTGAACGGCTGGCGGCTGAAGGTTCCGCTCCGCTGGACCATGCAGCTCGGCGCGCCCGCGCTGGCCGCCGCCTACGCGCTCGGCCGCATCGGCTGCTTTCTGGTGAACGACGACTACGGCCGCCCGACGGATCTTCCCTGGGCGGTGAGGTTTCCCGAGGGGCTCCCACCGTCCACCGCGGCGAACATGGAGCAGCTCTTCGGCATCCCGGTCCCGCCCGGCACCGTCCCATCCACCGTTCTCGCGGTCCACCCCACGCAGATCTATGAGGCCGTCCTCATGCTGGCCGCCTTCATGCTGCTGTGGTCGCTCCGCAAAGGCGGGCATCCGATCGGCTGGATCTTCGGGCTCTACCTGGTGATCGCGGGGATCGAGCGCTTCCTGATCGAGATCCTGCGCGCCAAGGACGACCGATTTCTCGGCCCGTTCACCGTCGCGCAGATCACGAGCGTGTTCGTCATCGGCGCTGGAATCTGGGTGTGGGTCTGGGTGCGTGGCAGGCCGGAGCCGGAGCGGGGCACCTATCTGACGACCGGCAGGAATGCCACCTAGACAGGAAATTGACAGTCACCCAAGTCCTTGCCCCCGTGGACCTTGGGCTGCCGTTGCCGGAAGTGTAAGAAAGTTGAGCGGTTGGGGCCGGTTGGCAGGACCGCACGGTGTACACGTAATCCACGCCGTAGCAGCAACTTACCGCTTGCACCCGGGTTGGC
>JACDHV010000098.1 GCA_013820855.1 Gemmatimonadales bacterium
CTCTGCGATCTCCTCGTGCCGGTAGCCCTCGACATCGTGAAGCACGAAAATCTGCCGGGCGCCGTCGGGGAGGCGGGCGATGGCGCTCTCCATGTCCATCGAGGTCTCCGGCGTCGCGCGCCGTCCTGCCACCGTCTCCAGCACGGCGTCGCCATCGAGGTAGCGCTGCCTGAGCAGCCCACGCCGTTCCCGCCGTCCCAGAATCACGTTGATCGCCAGCCGGTGCAGCCAGGTTCCGAACGCGGACTCACCCCGGAAGGTCCCCAGCTTTTCCCACGCCCGGACGAACACGTCCTGGGCCGCCTCGTCCGCCTCGTCATCGCTGAGCATCCGCCGGGCCAGGCTGTGCACCCTGCCGACGTGCCCCCGATAGAGGCGCTCGAAGGCGTGCGCGTCCCCGGTCGCGGCCAGGGTGGCGTCCACGGCGTCGGAGTCGGATTTGGAGGTCAGATCGCGCCGCAGCTTCACCGGTCCTGGACGGGTTCGGGTCATCGCGGGGTATTGGATGGGAATCCGGTGGGAAAGGTTGCAGCGCGAACGGGCTTTCGTCGAGGGGAAGGCGTGCTTGTCATCCGGGGCGAAGCGAAGGATCTTGCTCGGTCATGACGTCGCGCTCGGACCGTCCACCCATCCACGCAGCCACGGGCACCACCATCTCCTGCAAGGGCTGGCACCAGGAGGCGGCGCTGCGAATGCTGATGAACAACCTCGACCCGGCCGTCGCCGAGCGGCCGGACGAGCTCATCGTGTACGGTGGAAGCGGCAAGGCCGCGCGCGACTGGCAGTCGTACGAGCGCATCGTCGCCACGCTCCGGCGGCTGGAGAACGACGAGACGCTGCTGGTCCAGAGCGGCAAGCCGGTAGGCGTCTTTCGAACCCACGCCGAGGCGCCCCGGGTGCTGATCGCGAACGCTCACCTGGTGCCGCGCTGGGCCACCTGGGATGAGTTCCGCCGGTTGGAGGCGATGGGCCTCACGATGTACGGCCAGATGACCGCGGGCTCGTGGATCTACATCGGTACTCAGGGAATTCTACAGGGCACCTACGAGACGTTCGCCGAGTGCGCGCGGCAGCATTTCGGCGGCACGCTCGAGGGGAGACTGATCGTGACCGGCGGGCTTGGCGGCATGGGTGGCGCCCAGCCGCTGGCGGCGACGATGAACGGAGCCACGTGCCTCGCCGTGGAGGTGGACGAGAGCCGGATCCGCCGGCGGGTGGACACCGGGTACTGCGACCGGCTGGAGACGGATCTGGACCGGGCGCTCCGGCTGCTGGACGAGGCACGGGAGGCTCGCCGCCCGCTCTCGGTCGGGTTGGCGGGCAACGTGGCGGAGGTGCTGCCCGCGCTGGTGCGCCGGGGAGTGGTACCGGACCTAGTGACCGACCAGACGTCGGCCCATGATCTCCGGCTGGGGTACATCCCGGCCGGCTGTACGCTGGAGCAGGCCGCCGTGCTCCGCGAGCGGGACCCGTCCGGATACGAGTCCAGGGTGCTCGACTCGATGAGCGTGCACGTGCGGGCCATGCTGGACCTGAGGGCGCGAGGCGCCGTGGTTTTCGATTACGGCAACAACCTGCGGGGGCAGGTCGCCGATCACCGGGGCATGCGCGAGGCGTTCGACATCCCGGGGTTCGTGCCGGCCTACATCCGGCCGCTGTTCTGCAAGGGCGCGGGACCGTTCCGCTGGGCGGCGCTCTCCGGCGCTCCGGCCGATATCGCGGAGACCGACCGGGCCGTCCTGGAAACGTTTCCCCGCAAGGACTCGCTCGGCCGCTGGATTCGACAGGCGCAGGAGCGGGTACGATTTCAGGGGCTGCCGGCGAGGATCTGCTGGCTGGAGTATGGCGAGCGGGCGGAGCTGGGGCTCCGGTTCAACTGGCTGGTGCGCCACGGCAAGGTGGCGGCGCCGCTGGTGATCGGCCGCGACCACCTCGACACGGGGTCCGTGGCCTCCCCCAACCGCGAGACCGAGGGGATGCTGGACGGCTCGGACGCGATCGCGGACTGGCCGCTGCTCAACGCCCTCCTCAACACGGCGTGCGGCGCGAGCTGGGTGTCGCTTCATCATGGTGGTGGCGTCGGAATCGGGTACTCCATCCATGCCGGCATGGTCGCGGTGGCCGACGGCACCGACTCGGCCGACCGCCGCCTCGAGCGCGTACTCACCGCGGATCCCGGGACCGGCGTCATGCGCCACGCCGATGCCGGGTACGACCTCGCGATCCAGACCGCGCGCGAGCGGGGTGTCGATCTGCCCTCGATCCCCGAGCCGTGAGCGGCGCCGCCGCTTCATTGCCCGCCCGCGCCGCGCCGCTCCCGCGACGCCCATGAAGCTCATCGAGAACATCGCCCAGCTCGCCACCTGCCGCGCGGAAGGCGGACAGAGCGAGGTCCACGCGGTCGCCGATGCGGCGATGGTGTGGGAAGGTGATACGATCCGGTGGGTCGGTCCCCGCCGCGAGCTGCCGGCGGAGTACCAGGGCGCGGAGCGACTCGACGCCGGCGGGCGGCTGGTAGTGCCGGGGCTGGTGGACTGCCACACCCATCTCGCCTTCGGCGGCTGGCGTGCGGACGAGTTCACGCAGCGGATCGAGGGGGCGGGGTACCTCGAGATCGCCCGGGCGGGCGGAGGCATCGCACGGACGGTGCGGCTCACGCGCGAAGCCGGCGAGGAGGCGCTCTACCGGCGCGCCCGTGCATTTGTGCGGGAGATGGTGGCGCTCGGCGTCACCACCATCGAGTGCAAGAGCGGATACGGGCTCGACCGCGAGCACGAGCTGAAGCTGCTCCGGGTGTATCGCCGGCTGGCCGAGTCGGAGCCGGTCGGTATCGTGCCCACGTTCCTGGGCGCCCACGTGGTCCCGCCGGAGTACCGCGAGCGCCGTGAGGCGTACGTGGCCCTGCTGGTGGACCAGCTCATCCCCGAGGTCGCGGCCCGGCGCCTCGCCACCTACTGCGACGTCTTCGTGGAGGAGTCGGCCTTCAGCGTGGAGGAGGGGCGCCGGATTCTCCTGGCTGGGCAGGCGGCCGGGCTCGCCTCCAGGCTGCACGCCGATCAGCTCACGTCCTGCGGCGGGGCGGAGCTCGCGGCCGAAGTGGGGGCCCTCTCGGCGGACCACCTCGAGCAGGTTTCGGATCGGGGCATCGCGGCGATGGCCGAGTCGGGGGTGGTGGCGGTGAGCCTTCCGATCGCCAGCCTCTACCTGGGCTCGACCGCGATGCCGGCCCGCCGGCTCATCGGCGCCGGTGTCGGTGTCGCCGTCGCGACGGATTTCAACCCGGGCTCGGCGCCGAGCTATCATCTGCCCTTCGCGATGACCTTGGCGTGCACCCTTCAGCGGATGACGCCGGCGGAGTCGCTCAAAGGCGCTACATTCTTCGCTGCCAAGGCTTTAGGGCTTGAGCAGAGGGTGGGATCGCTGGAGGCCGGGAAGGCGGCGGACATCGCGCTGATGGACGCCCCGGACCTGCAGACCTGGCTCTATCATCTGCGCCCGAACGCCTGCCTGCTGACCGTGGCGCGGGGTCGAATCGTCTGGCAGGCTCCCGATCGGCGGGAGAGCGGGGAGCTTGCGTGAAAGTGCAACTGCTTGCAGAGTATACGACCTAGCAGGACCCTCGAACGCACAACTCGACGTAGGCTACACGGAGGCGCCATGGCACAACGCTGGTGGGGGATGGTTTTTACCCTCGGCACCTTGGTCGCTCCCTCCGCCGCCGCGCAGGTGCGCCAGGTGGCCGGGACGGTGACCAATTCGCAGACCGGTCAAGGGATCGCCGAGGCGACGATCGCGGTGCAGGGAACCAGGATCGCTGCCCAGGCCGGACCCGACGGCCGCTACACGCTCAACGCGCCCGACGACACGCTCACCATCGTGGTGCGGGCGATCGGCTTCCGGTCGCGCACGGACACCGTCCCGCCGGGCATCGCCACGGCGGACGTGACCCTCGAGCCCGACATCTTCAAGCTGGAAGAGGTGGTCGTCACCGGTCAGTCCACCGGCATCGAGAAGCAGAACCTGCCGAACGCGGTGGCGACGGTGAGCGGCAGCGAGCTCACGCGGGCTCCCACCGGCACGCTGGAGAGCGCGCTGCAGGGCAAGATTCCCGGCGCCCTCATCCAGGCCAACTCGGGGGCGCCCGGGGGCGGCATCCAGGTGAATCTCCGCGGCGTCTCCACCATCAACGCGGGCACCGATCCGCTCTTCGTGGTGGACGGCGTGGTGATCAGCAACGAGGCCATTCCCAATGGGGCCGACGCCGTGACCCAGGCCCAGGCGGGCGGCAATCCGCGCAATCAGGACAACCCCACCAACCGTATCGCCGACCTCAATCCCCAAGACATCGAGCGCATCGAGGTGCTCAAGGGCGGATCGGCCGCGGCGATCTACGGCTCCAAGGCCACCAACGGCGTGGTGATCATCACCACCAAGCGGGGCCAGGCCGGCAAGCCGCAGTTCAGCCTGACGCAGCGCCTCGGCACGTTCTCGCGCGCCAACGAGCTCGGCCGCCGGACTTTCGGCTCGCTGGAGGAGGCGCTGACGGTCTACACCGACACGGCGCTGGTCACCTCGCTCTTCCAGCCGGGCCGCACCTTCGATCTCGAGGATCAGATCTACGGCCGGAACGCGCTCTCCTACGAGACCTCGGCCAGCGTGAGCGGCGGAACCGACCAGACCCGGTATTACGTGTCCGGCCTCGTCAAGAACGACGAGGGCATCGCGATCAACACGGGCTACGAGAAGCAGTCGCTCCGTGCCAACATCGACCAGGAGCTGGCGGACTGGGTGCAGCTGTCGGTGAACACCAACGTCATCCACAGCCGCTCCGACCGCGGCCTGTCGAACAACGACAATGCCGGCACCAGCCCGTATCTCGTCTTCCCGTTCACCCCGAACTTCGTGGATCTCAGCCCCACCGGCGACGGGATCACCGACTTCCCGCTGAATCCGTTCGAGCGCAGCAATCCGGTCCAGACCTTCAGCTTCCTCAAGAACGACGAAGACACCTGGCGGGCGCTGGGCACACTGACGGCCCGGATGAGCGTAATCGCGAACCAGCGGCACAACCTCAACATCATCACTATCGGCGGGGTGGATTATTTCAACCAGGAGAACGACTTCGTCTCGCCGCCCGAACTTGAGTTCGAGCCGAACGACGGCCAGCCCGGCACGGTCGTGTTGGGGAAGTCGTCCAACCTGAACCTCAACCTCGCGGTCAACAGCAACTACACCTACACGCCGGCATCGGGCGGCTACCAGGCGACCACGTCGCTGGGCGTGCAGTACGAGGATCGCAACCTCGACGCGACCCGGATCATCGCGCGCACGCTGCTCTCCGGGCAGCAGAACCCGGACCAGGCGGCGAGCGTGAGCGTGCTGCAGGACAACCGGCCGGTGCGCGACCTGGGCATCTATGGTCAGGAAGAAGTGCTCCTGATGGACCGGAAGCTGCTCCTCACCGCCGGGCTCCGGGCCGACAAGAGCAGCACCAACGGCAACACCAGCAAGTTCTTCTTCTATCCCAAGGCGGCGGCCTCCTACCGGATCCTGCGCCCGGTCGGCGGACTGGACGAGGTCAAACTGCGCGGTGCGTTCGGCCAGACCGGCAACCAGCCGCTGTTCGGCGCCAAGTTCTCGCCCGACACCACCGGCACCATCGGCGGCCTCTTCGGCGTGCTGCCGGGCAACCGGGCGGGCGATCCGTTCATCAAGCCCGAGCGGCAGAGCGAGATCGAGGCGGGTTTCGACGCGCAGCTGGCGGGCGGCCGGGCCGAAGTGAACTTCTCGGTGTTCCAGCGCACCATCACCGACCTGCTCCTGGAGCAGACCCTGGCGCCGAGCTCCGGCCAGGAGAGCCGGATCTTCAGCTCCGACAGCAGGCTCCGGAACCGCGGCTTGGAGGCCGCCCTCACCATCTCGCCGATCCAGTCGCGCGACGTGAACTGGCTGTTCCGCACCACGTTCTTCAAGAACAGCACGGTCATTACCCGGCTCTCGGTCCCGACGTTCCAGACCGGTGGCTTTGCGCTGGCGCTCGGCACGTACCAGATCGAGGAGGACAGCTCGGCCACGCAGATCTACGGGACCGAGGGCAAGATCGGCGACGCCACACCCGACTTCCAGATGTCGTTCTCCAGCGACCTCGACTACAAGCGGTTCACCTTCGGGTTCCTGTGGGACTGGAAGCAGGGTGGTGACGTCATCAACCTGACCGAGTTCCTGTACGACGCGGGCCAGAACAGCATCGACTACGTGGGCGCGGGGCAGCAGCGGCAAACCCAGTTCAACTCGGGGATCAGCCAGGTCTACGTGCAGGACGGGTCGTATCTGAAGCTGAGGGAAGTCACGCTGGCGTACAATCTGCCCGAGAGCTTCACCCGCGGCCTGTTCGGCTCGTCGGTCCGCCAGGCGCGGATCTCACTCAGCGGGCGGAACCTGCTCCGGTTCACCGGCTATCGCGGGCTCGATCCGGAAGTGAGCAACTTCGGGAACCAGGCCATCGTGCGGAACATCGACGTGGCGCCGTTCCCGCCCAGCCGCAGCTTCTTCTTCTCGATCGATCTGGGATTCTGACCATGATGCCGACCCTGCGACCGTGCTCGCTGCTCCTGCTGGGTGTCCTCACCTCGGCGGCGTGCAGCTTCGATCTCAGCACCAATCCGAACAGCCCCGATCCGATCGGGCAGAACCCGTCGCGCAGCGCGGTGGCCGTCGCCGCCAACGGGCTGCTGATCGCGTTCCGCACCGACTTGGCCGACTTCGCGCTGGACATGGGCATCATCGGGCGCGAGGTCCTGCGCTTCGACGGCTCCGATCCGCGCTTCACCGGCGAGCTCCTTCTCGGCCCCCTCGACCCCGGGAGCGACGCCTTCGGCGGCGACCACTGGGCCGACCAGTATGCCGCCATCAGGGGCGGCAACCTGATGCTCGCGGTGCTTCCCACGGCCGACGCGCTAACCGCCGAGGAGCAGAGCGCGGCGGCAGGGTACGTGCGGACGATCCAGGCCTTCAACTACCTGATGGTGCTCAACTCGCACACTCAGGATTCGATTCCGATCGTCACCGACACCTCCGTGACGGCGCCCCCGGCGCCGTTCCAGACCCGGGCGGCGGTGTTCGCGCACGTGGTGACGCTGCTGGAGGACGCCAAGGCCGACCTGCTGGCGGGGGGCGGGGCGTTTCCCTTCCCGCTGCCCTCGGGCTTCGACGGCTTCGACAGCCCAGCGACCTTTCTCCAGTTCAACCGGGCCCTTCTGGCCCGGGTGGCGGTCTACACCGACGACTTCACCGGTGCGCTCGCCGCACTGGCCGAGTCGTTCGTGGACAGGCCGGGGCCGCTCGACCTCGGGGTCTACATGGACTACGGCACCGGCGCGGGTGACCTGGCGAACCCGCTCTCGATCGATCCGCAGCAGGGA
Organism: Gemmatimonadales bacterium; assembly: GCA_013820855.1. Lineage (GTDB taxonomy): Bacteria > Gemmatimonadota > Gemmatimonadetes > Gemmatimonadales > GWC2-71-9 > CAVVWJ01. The sequence goes on from JACDHV010000098.1 coordinate 7,422, forward strand.
GAGAATTTCGCCCATCCCTCGCTGGAAACCGGGGCCCAGTTGCAGGCGGACGGGGTCACCCCGGATCAGCGGTTCGTGAACAAGATCGTCAAGCGGCCGATCTCGAGTAACAACAACCTGACCTCGGATCTCGGATGGATCCGCTACCCGAGCCCGGGAAGCCTGATTCCGATGATCAAGAAGGAGGAGCTGATCCTGCTCCGCGCCGAGGCGAACATCGGGCTGGCCAACTTGCCCGCGGCGCTGCCCGACATCAACACCGTGCGGGAGACCTCCGGCAACCTGCTCCCTCTGGCGGCCCTGGGCACCCCCGAGGAGGCGCTCGACGAGCTGCTGTACAACAAGCTGTACTCGCTCATGTTCGAGGGGGCGCATCGGTGGATCGACGCCCGGCATTACGGCCGGCTCGACCAGCTCCCGGTGGACCGGGCGGGAGACGTCGTGTTCTCGACCCTGCCGATTCCAACGGACGAAACGCTGCCACGGCAGTGACATAGAGGCAGTCCAGGCGAGCCCCACTGGCGTCGAGGGGGCTCGTCTGGCATTATGGGACCTCTCCGGACCGGTCGCCGAATCGGCCCGGGTTCCCATAATTAGCAGGCGGCTGCGCCGCCTGATCCATCCCCGGAGGGGCATGCAGGCCACGGTTGCTGGCGGCACCCCGGCTTCGGCGCTTCGCGCGGAGCAGCACGCGGGCGGCAGAGCGCGGCTCGACTCGGTCGATCTGCTGCGTGGCCTGGTCATCGTCGTCATGGCGCTGGACCACGCCCGCGACTACTTCACGGACGTGCGGTTCGATGCCACCGACCTCACGCAGACGACGGCACCGCTGTTCCTCACGCGCTGGATCACACACTTCTGCGCTCCCGTGTTCGTCTTTCTCGCCGGGACGTCGGCCTACCTGTACCAGGCCCGGGGCCGGAGCCGCGGGGAGGTGTCGCGGTTTCTGCTCACCCGGGGCTTCTGGCTGGTAGTGCTGGAGCTGACGGTGGTGCGATGGGCCTGGACCTTCAACTTCAGCTACACCGAGCTGCTCTTCGTTCAGGTGATCTGGGTGATCGGTGTCTCGATGATCGTGCTGGCGGGATTGGTTCACCTGCCGCTGCCCGTGGTGGCGGGCGTCGGCATCGCCATGATCGCGGGCCACAACCTGCTCGACGGGATCACCCCGCAGTCGGTCGGCGCCTGGGGGCCGCTCTGGGCCATCCTGCATGTGCAGTCCGCCATCCCGCTCGGCGGCGATCGCGTCTTCGTCGTGATCTACCCGCTGATCCCCTGGGTCGGCGTGATGGCGGCGGGATACGCCTTCGGCACCATCCTGTCGCGCCCCGAGCGCGAGCGCAGGCGGGCGCTCCTCATGCTCGGCGGCGCGCTCACGCTGGCGTTCGTGATGCTTCGCGCCGCCAACCTGTACGGCGACCCGGGCCTCTGGAGCGTCCAGGATATGGCGGGGCGCACGGCGCTGTCGTTCTTGAACACGGCAAAATATCCACCCTCGCTCCTCTTTCTTCTCATGACGCTGGGACCGGCGATCGCCTCGCTGCCCCTGCTGGAGCGCCTGACGGGGCCCGTGGCACGGGCCGTGACCGTGTTCGGGCGGGTGCCGCTCTTCTTCTACGTGCTGCACCTCTACCTGATCCACGCGCTCGCGCTGGTGGTGGGAACGCTGGCCGGATTCGACCCGCGGAGCTTTCTCCACGTGTGGCTGTTCAATCCGGAGGGCTGGGGCTACGGCCTTCCGGTGGTGTACCTGGTGTGGGCCGGTGTGGTCCTGGCGCTCTACCCCGCGTGCCGCTGGTTCGCCGAAGTCAAGGCGCGGCGCCGGGAGGCGTGGTTGAGTTACCTCTGACGATCCCGAGCATGTCCATCCCATGGAGGGCACCGAGATGATTCATTGCATCACCCGCGTTACCGGAATTCGAGCGATGGCCGCCGCTGTCGCGCTGCTCTCCTTCACCGCCTGCGGCGGAGAGGCGTCGAAGTATTCCGGCGACTGGAAGCGGGATCTGTACGGGGAGGGGGAAGTGCAGATGAAGCTGGCCTCGAACGGGGGGGTGGAGCTGATGTTGCCCTCGCCGCGCTGGCCCGACAGCGTGGACATGAAGGGCCGCGCGGCATTCAGTGGCGACACGCTGATCTTCAGGGCCGACACTACCGGCAGCCCCTGCCAGACCTCGGATGCGCGCTACGTCGTCAGTCGGACCGAGAACGAGCTGCACATCGCGGGAGTCGGAATGGATACCTGTGGCGGCAGGCGGGCGGCGCTGGTCGGGACGTGGCAGAAGAGCTGAACGCGGTGCTCTTCAGTCTTCGCTCGTTCGGGGCCACTGCTGCGTCACGCAGTGGAAGGCGCCCAGCCCCCAGGCCAGGTCGGTGCAGTCGATGCCGACGACCTGGCGCCCGGGGAACAGGGCCTGAAGGGTAGCCTGGGCCTCGGGGTCGCGCTCGGGATCGTAGGTCGGCAGCAGGACCAGCCCGTTGGCGATGTAGAAATTGGCGTAGCTCGCGGGCAGCCGCTGGCCGTCCTGAAACAGGGGCCGGGGCATCGGCAGAGTGATCACCCGGAGTGGGTTGCCGTCCTGATCGCGCATCGAGTGGAGCCGTTCCAGGTTTTCCTGGAGCGGCTCGTAGTTTTCGTCCGCGGGGTCCGACTCCACGACGGTCACGACCGTCGTCGGGTTCACGAACCGCGTCAGATCGTCCACGTGGCCGTCGGTATCGTCGCCCGCGATCCCCTCGCCGAGCCAGAGGATGGTGCTGACGCCGAGATGGTGCCTCAGGCTGGCCTCGATGGCGTGGCGGTCGAGGCCGGGGTTGCGATTCGGGTTGAGGAGGCAGGCCTCGGTGGTGAGCAGGGTGCCGCGGCCGTTCACGTCGATGGACCCGCCTTCGAGGACCATGCCCGGGTAGTACACCGGGATATCGTATTCGCGGCCGATGCGGGTCGGGACCACGTCGTCGAGATCGTAGGGCGGGTACTTGCCGCCCCACGCATTGTAGTCCCAGTCGAGGATGACTTGCTCGGTCCTTCCGGCGGACCCCCGCTGCACGAAGATGGGGCCATGATCACGGCACCACGCGTCGTTGGTCGGATTGTCGTGGAAGAAGACGTTGCCGGTATCGGCTCCCAGATCGGCAAGGAGGCTGCGCACCTCGGCCTCCATGGAGGGCCCCCCGACATTGATGTGGACCTCCTCCCGCTCTCCGAGGAGGTGCACCATTCGGGCGAAGATGCCCGGCACCCTGTCGAACTTGCCGGGCCAGGAAGCCTCCTTGTGCGGCCAGCTCAGCCAGGTGCCGCGATGCGGCTCCCACTCCGCCGGCATGCGGAAGCCGGGCGGGAGAACGGAGGATTCGGCCGCCCTCCCGGCGTCGGATGTCACCTCCAGGTGCCCAGCCGGGCCATCAGTCGAGATACCGCTTGGTGATGTCCTGGTAGGCGTCGATCCGCCGATCGCGGAAGAAGGGCCAGTGGGTGCGGCTGGTGCCCACCTTGGAGAGATCGCAGCTGACGGTGAGCACTTCCTCGCCGGTGCCGCCCTTGACCAGCAGCCGCCCGCCGGGGTCGGAGACGAAGCTTCCCCCCCAGAACTCGATGCCGCCCTTGGGGTCGCCTTCGTGGCCGACGCGGTTGACGGCGCACACGTACACGCCGTTGGCGATGGCGTGGCTTCGCTGGATCGTCTCCCACGCCGCCTGCTGCTGGGCTCCGTGCTCCTGCTTCTCCGCCGGAAGCCACCCGATCGCGGTAGGATAGAAAATGATCTGGGCTCCGCTCAGCGCGGTGAGCCGTGCCGCCTCCGGGTACCACTGGTCCCAGCAGACGAGCACGCCGATCCGTCCGTACCGGGTGTCCCAGGCGCGGAATCCGAGATCGCCGGGCGTGAAGTAGAATTTCTCGTAGTATTGCGGGTCGTCCGGAATGTGCATCTTGCGGTACTTTCCCAGGTACCGCCCGTCGGCGTCGAGCACCGCGGCTGTGTTGTGGTACAGCCCTTCGGCCCGCTTCTCGAAGATCGACGCGACGATGACGACCTCCAGCTCGGCGGCGAGCGCGGCGAGCCGCTCGGTGGATGGTCCCGGAATCGGCTCGGCCAGGCCGAAGTAGCGGTGATCCTCCGTCTGGCAGAAATATTGGCTTCGGAAGAGCTCCTGCAGGCAGACGATCCGGGCTCCCTTGGCGGCGGCCTCCCGAACCCCGCGGATCGCCTTCTCGAGGTTCTCCTCCAGGTCCGGCGAGCAGCGCATCTGGACCAGGCCGAGCGAGACGGAAGTATTGCCGGGCGTATTCATCAGGGTGAAGATAATGCCCGTCGATCCACCCGGGAGTCGTTCACGTGATCCATATCACGGGCCGACCGTGGGCAGAGGTCGCGCGGGTACTGCTTGCTCGCAGGTACAATGACTGGCGACCCCGAACCCGCTTCAACCTTTGGAAAGGAAGACGAGGATCATGAGCTCTGCTTCGCACGAGATCGGAGTCGTTCGGCGCCCGGCGGTTCGGTGGGCGAGCCTGGCCGCTCTCGTGGTCCTCGCCGGGTGCGCCGGCGAGTCGCGCGAGTCGGCCGGCGGCGAGGGCC
>JACDHV010000280.1 GCA_013820855.1 Gemmatimonadales bacterium
CCCCCCGCCGGTGCCGGTGCCGAGGATGACGCCGAAGACGGTAACGAAGCCCCGGCCGGCGCCGTCGATGGCCTCGGAGAGGGCGAAGCAGTTGGCGTCGTTGGCGATTCGCAGGGGGCGGTCGAGGCGCGCCTCGAGGTCGGCCTGGAGGGGGTGGCCGATCAGCCAAGTGCTGTTGGCGTTCTTGACGAGGCCGGTGGCGCGGGAGACGACGCCGGGGATGCCGACGCCGACCGTGGCGGGCCGGCCGGTTTCCGACTCCAGATCGGTGACGAGCCGGGAGATGGCGTCGAGGGTGGGGGTGTAGGCGCGGGGGGTAGGGATGCGGCGGCGGACGACCGCGGTGGTGCCGGCGGCCAGCGCGATGGCTTCGGTCTTGGTACCGCCAAGGTCGATGCCGACGTGCATCAGGGCTCCCGGCATGAGGCAGCGTTAGCTTTCATACGTGCTTGCAATAAAGCGTGACACGCATCCGGAACCGCACGACCCGAGGATAGCATCGCCATGAACGAGCAGGAGCAACGGGGTCGCCCGGCCGTGGCCGGGCAGCAGACCGAGGTGGCCGTCCTGGCGGGCGGCTGTTTCTGGGGAGTCGAGGAGATTCTGCGCGCCGTGCCCGGCGTGCTCGACACCGACGTGGGATACACCGGCGGCTGGCTGCCGAATCCGACGTACGACGACACACACGACAGCAAGTCGGGCCACGCCGAGGCGGTGCGGATCACCTTCGACCCGACCGTGCTCGGCTACGAGGAGCTGCTGGAGCGCTGGTTCTTCCGGCTGCACGATCCGACCCCCCTCAACCGCCAGGGGAACGACGCCGGCACGCAGTACCGCTCGGCGATCTTCCCCCAGACGCCCGAGCAGCAGGCCGCGGCGGAGCGGGTGAAGGCGCGGGTCGAGGCCTCGGGCAGGTGGAGGCGGCCGATCACGACCTCGATCGAGCCCGCGGGCACGTGGTACAGCGCGGAAGCATACCACCAGGATTACCTGCGGAAGCATCCCGGCGGCTACAGCTGCCACTACATGCGGGACTAGGCGATCGCATGGGCGGGGCGGGAATCAGGACGGGAAGCGACGGCGGCCGGGGCGCTCCTGGCGGCCAACGCCCGAGCTCGCGCTGACGTTGATCGGCCAGGACCTCCTGGCCGAGCGGCATTGCGACGCAGCGCTACCGGAGCGCCTCGGCCAGACGCCGTACCGTCTCCCACTGCTCGCCCACCTGGAGCCCCTTCACCCACCGCTCGAGGTACGCAAAGTCCAGGTCGTCACCGCGGCGCCGGAGCAGCCACGCGGCGTCCTCGAGCTGACGTCCCGACTCGCCGAGCTTCGCCCACTCCAGCTTGCTGAGCAGCACGTCCTCCGCAGTCGCGATGTAGAGCTCCAGTCCCTCGAACGCCACGCGCTGCCGGCGGGCGAACTCGGTGCGGCTGTACTCGCGGGACTTGCGGATGATGAAATCGATTTTCCAGCCGGTGGCGAGATCGATCACGTTGAAGAGCGACTCCCGCTCGAGCGCTTCCTGTGCCGCACCCAGGTCGCAGTAGTACGCCGGCCCGGAGAAAGCACGAGCCAATTCCGCGAGCTGCCCCCGGTCCGGGGCGATCACCAGGTCGATGTCCTGGGTCGCCCGCGGGACGGCGTGGTAGGCGCTCGCGAAGGAGCCCGTGAGCATGTAGGGGATGCCGGCCGCATCCAGCGCGTGCACGACGCGCCGGAACACGTCCGGGGCGGTCACCGGGTGAGGGGGTGGAGCGCCCGCGACAGCTCCTCCGGCGACGAGTCTGGCCGGCGGGCCCGCAGCCCGACCAGCGCGAGCGCGCGGGCCGCGGCGCTCATCTCGTACGCCAGCCGGATCCGCGCGGCGCCGCCGAGTTGCTCCTGGATCCGGGCCTGGACCTCCGCCGCCTCCTTCGCCGTGTCCCGCACGAGAGAGCCTACCCCACCACCAGGTTGAGCAGCCGGTTCGGGACGTGAATCCGCTTTTGGATCGTCTTGCCCTTCACGAACCGCTGCACCGCCGCATCCCGCATCGCCGCCGCGCCCACCGCCTCCTCGTCCGCATCCCGCGGCACCGTCACCTTCGACCGCGTCTTGCCGTTCACCTGCACGACCACCTCGATCCGATCCTCCACCACCAGCCCCTCGTCCCACGCCGGCCAGCTCGCCTCGAACACCGACTCGCCGTGCCCGAGCCGCTCCCAGCACTCCTCGGCGAAGTGCGGAGCGAACGGGGCCAGCATGACGACCAGCTCCTGCACTACCGCCTTGTCGCACGCGTTCTCGGCGCGGAGGGTGTTGACCAGCTCCATGAGCGCCGCGATCGACGTGTTGAAGCGCAGCTCCTCCATCCCCTCGGTCACCCGCTTCTTCGTCTGGTGCAGCTTGACAATGACGTTGTGATGCACCTCCTGCCCCTCGCCTTCCCGGCAGGCATCGCCCACGAAGCTCCACACCTTCTCCAGGTACCGCCGCGGCCCATTGATCCCCTCGTCGCGGAAGTCGCCGCCCTCCTGGAACGGCCCCAGGAACATCAGGTACATCCGGAACGTGTCCGCGCCCCAGCGCGCGATGTACTCGTCGGGCACCACCACGTTGCCCCGCGACTTCGACATCTTGGCCCCGTCCTTCACGATCAGCCCGTGCGCCCGGAACTTCCGGTAGGGCTCGTCGAAGTGCAGATGGCCGAGGTCGTGGAGCACCTTGGTGATGAACCGCGCGTACAGCAGGTGCAGCACCGCGTGCTCGTTGCCGCCGATGTAGCTGTGTACCGGGAGCCACGTGCGGGTGCGCGCCGGGTCGAACGGACGGTCGTTGAACTCGGTGCTCGCGTAGCGCAGGTGGTACCACGCCGAGTCGAGGAAGGTGTCGCTCACGTCGGTCTCGCGGCGGGCGCGCTTGCCGCAGACCGGGCAGGGGACGTAGTACCACTCCTCGTGCCGCGCCAGCGGCGAGATGCCGCTGTCGTCGGGCGTGAAGTCCTCGATCAGCGGCAGGTCGACCGGGAGATCTTTCTCCGGCACCGGGACCGCGCCGTGCTCGTCGCAGTAGATGATCGGGATGGGCGGGCCCCAGTAGCGCTGGCGCGAGATGCACCAGTCGTGCAGCCGGTAGCGCACGACGGCCTTCCCCGCCCCCCTCGACTCGAGCCACGCGGCCAGCGCGCGCTTCGCCTCGGGCACCGTCAGCCCGTCGAATTGGGCCGAGTTGACCAGGACGCCGGCCTCGTTGTCGGTGTACGCGGCGTCGAGCGGCGCGCCGGCGCCCTGCCCCGGCTCCGCCACGACGCGCACGACGTCGAGCCCGAACTTCCGGGCGAACTCGAAGTCGCGCTCGTCGTGCCCCGGCACCGCCATGATGGCGCCGGTGCCGTACTCCATCAGCACGTAGTCGGCCACCCAGACCGGGATCGGCTTGCCGGTCGCCGGGTTCACCGCATGGCCGCCGGTGAAGACGCCGGTCTTCTCCCGGTCGCCCACCTTGCGGGAGACCAGATCCTTCGACGCCGCGGCGCGGCGGTAGGCCTCGACCTCCGCCCTCCGGTCGGGCGTCGTGAGCGCGTCCACCAGCGGGTGCTCCGGCGCGAGCACCATGAAGGTCGCCCCGAAAACGGTATCCGCCCTCGTGGTGTATACCGCGATAGCCGCCGGCGCGTCCGCCGTTCCGCCGTTCCGCCGTTCCGCCGTTCCGCCGGTGCCGAACTTCAGCTCCGCCCCCTCGGACCGGCCGAGCCAGTTGCGCTGCGCCGTCGTGGTGCTGTCGGACCAGTCCATCCTGGTCGGGTCGTCCAGATC
>JACDHV010000099.1 GCA_013820855.1 Gemmatimonadales bacterium
AAGAGAATGTCCTGTCGCCGGTCGTCCCCACGCATCGCACATCCTCGCCGTTGAGGTCGCGACAGCATAACATTCGCGCATCATCGGCACCATCCCCGAATCACGACTTTTTCAGCAACCTGCTAACCGTCCGGGAGATTCTGGACGAGCAGCTCGCCGCCAAGCTGGCCTAAATCCGGCCACTATGCCCGCTCACCCTTTCCCGTCGCCCTGTTCGTCAAGTACCTACTCCTGCGGTTCGTAGGCATAATGTATGGATTGGGAACTTATCGTCAATAGCAAGCGGTGATCTTTGACTAAGCGAAGGAAGGAGGTTGTTGGCTTCGCGGCAGAGGAAGGGGAGAAAGCATTACCTCTGGTTGAGCCACCCCCTCAGGGCGTGGAGGGGATCGACCTGATCCATCAGCTCCGCAGACACCGCCATGCTCTGCCCATCCTCTACCTCGCCAACCTCGGCCGCTCCACCCCCGAGCTCGAGGCGCAGCTGCCATCGGACGTGCCGATCCTGCGCAATCCGTTCACCGCCGATAAGCTGCGGTCGGCCGTACAGGCGCTGCTCGACACGGCGTTGACCTGAGCGAGGGGGCGCGGAGCTCCAGCCGACGTTCTGATCGCGCGCCTGCCCCGCCTATATTACCGCACCCATCACACCCCGGGGGGTCGTCGAGTGCCGGAGGTTCCGTACCGCGTGGACAAGCCCTGGGGATACGAACTCATCTGGGCGCGCACCGACCGCTACGTGGGCAAGATCCTCCACGTGCGCGCCGGGCACGTGCTGAGTCTTCAGTATCACGACCGGAAGGACGAGACCATGCACGTGCTCCGGGGCGAGCTCATCCTGCGGACCCGGCCCGGAGCCGTGCTGGAGGAGCGACGGTTCACGGCGGGGGAGAGCGCGCACATCCCGCCCACGCTCATTCACCAGATCGAGGCCGTGGTGGACAGCGACGTGCTCGAAGCGTCCACGCCCGAGCTGGACGATCTGGTGCGGCTCCAGGACCGCTACGGCAGAGGCTGACACATGCAACTGATCATTCCGCTGGCCGGCAAGGGAACCCGGCTGCGTCCTCACACCCATCTGACGCCCAAGCCTCTGCTCAAGGTCGCGGGCCGGCCCGTGATGGATTGGGTGATGGACCGGCTGGACGGCCTCGACGTGAGCGAGCTGATCTTCGTCACCGGGCACCTCAAGGAACAGGTCGAGGCGTACGCCCGCGCGCGCTACAAGATCCCGTCCCGCTTCATCGAGCAGAAAGTGCAGGACGGCACCGCCGGCGCCGTGAACCTGGCCCGGCCGTTCGTGCACGAGCCGGTGTTGATCGTCTTCGTGGACACCGTCTTCGAGGCCGACCTGACGCTGATCAACCGCACCGACGCCGACGGCATCATCTGGGCGAAGGAGGTCGAGGACTACCAGCGATTCGGCGTGGTCGTCACCGACGACGACGGCTACATGACGAAGATCGTCGAGAAGCCCGACACGCCGGTCTCCAAGCTCGCCAATATCGGCCTCTACTACATCAGGGCGGTGGACAGCCTGTGGGAGGGAATCGACCACGTGCTCGCCCGGCCCAAGAACAAGGGCGAGTACTTCCTGACGGACGCATTTCAGTGGATGATCGAGCACGGCAGGCGCATCCTCACCGCCGAGGTGGGCGGGTGGTACGATTGCGGCGCGCTCGGCACCCTGCTGGAGACCAACGCGACGCTGCTCGAGAAGGGCGCCGCCCGGCGGGTGGAGTACCCGGGCGTCAAGATCCACGACCCGGTCTACATCGAAGACGGCGTGTCGATCGAACGCAGCGAGATCGGCCCCAACGTCTCGCTGGAACAGGGGACCCGCGTGACCGACAGCAGCCTGCGCAACGCGATCATCGGCCGGGACGCGGTGCTCACCCGCACCACGCTCGACGGCGCGCTGCTGGGCAACAACGTCGCGGTCGAGGGCTTCCGTGGCAGCATGACACTGGGCGATCATTCCGAGGTGACCGCGAAGGGCTGATCTACCCTCGGGACCCCTCCTCGAGGAGTCATGGCGTCGGTTGACGATCTCTGCCGGTCCTATCTGGATCTGAAGTACCACTTCGACCCCGCGGCCGCGAGCTCGGCCGGCCTGGTGTCGCACGACGCGCATCTCGGCCGCTTCGACGCCGAGACCGTGCGCGCGCACCTCGCCGCGCTCCGCTCGGTGGCCGGGGCCATCGAGGAGGTGGAGCCGGACGACGTCCAGTCCGAGATCGATCGCACGGCGCTGCTGGGTGAGATCCGAAACTCGACGTTCCGCTTCGAGCACGAGCGGCCGCACGTCCGCAATCCCGGCTTCTGGCTCTCGCACGTCTTCCAGGGGCTGTACGCGATCGTCTCGCGCCGGAACGGGGCTATCGGCGCGGGCGCGCCGGCGGCCCTCGAGCGCCTGAAGGCCATCCCGGGCTTTCTCGACGCCGCCCGGGTCACCCTGGACGAGCCGCCCTCGGTGTTCGTGGACACGGCGCTCGGCATGCTCGGCGGCGGCGGCGAGCTGGTGGTGCAACTGGTCACCGCCTTCGGCGGCGAGTCGCCGGAGCTGGCGCCCGAGCTGCAGACCGCGGCCGGCGAGGCGCTCGCAGCCCTCAAGCAGTTCGGCGCCGCGCTGCGAGACGAGATCGAGCCGGCCGCCGATCCGCACGCTTTCGCCATCGGCGAGGAGCAGTTCAGCCGGCGCCTGCACCACGAGCACGCGCTCGTCTCCGGCGCGCCGGAGCTGTGGCGCTACGGCCTGCACTTGCAGGAGGAGACCGAGGCGGCGCTCGGCGCGCTGGCGGGGCGCATGGGCGGACGGGGATGGCGCGAGATCGTCGAGGAGCTGCGCGGCGACACCCCCGAGCCCGAGGCGCTGCTCGCGGTCTACCGGGCCGAGCTCGACCGGGCCCGTGCGTTCGTGGCGCAGCGCGACCTCGTCAGCATCCCGTCCGAGCCGGTGGACGTCGTGCCGACGCCCTCGTTCATGCTCGCGCTGGTGCCGTTCGCGGCCTACGAGCCGCCGCCGATCTTTCTCTCGCACCAGACCGGCCGGTTCTACGTGACGCGGCCCGACACGTCGCTCCCGGCCGAGGCGCTGGCGCGGCAGCGCCGGGGCCATTGCCGCCACGCCATCCCGGCGATGGTGGCGCACGAGGCGTACCCCGGCCACCATCTCCAGCTGGTCACGGCGCAGGGTCTCGGCTCCGAGGTGCGACGCCACGTGTGGACCCCCGTGATGGTGGAGGGATGGGCGCTCTACTGCGAGCAGCTCATGGATGAGGCGGGCTACTACGCCGACGACGAGGCCCGGCTGTTCCAGCTGGTAAATCTGCTCTGGCGCGCCATCCGCATCGTGCTGGACGTCGGGCTCCACACCCGCGGCATGAGTCCGGCCGAGGCGGTGGACTACATGGTCGAGCATCTGCCGATCGAGCGTCCGAGCGCCGAGGCGGAAGTCCGCCGCTACTGCGCGTGGCCCACGTATCAGCTGTGTTATGCCGCGGGCCGGCGCGAGCTGCTCCGCCTGCGGGATTCCTACCGCGCGCGCGCCGGAGCATCGTTCCAGCCCAAGCGGTTCCACGACGAGCTGCTGGCGTACGGCGGCATTCCGGTGGCACTGGCGCGATGGGGCATGGAGCTGGGGGAGGAGTGAGTCGGCCGTCCCGAAGGGACCCATGAAGATCACCGTCCTGACGTACCTCGACAGCGAAGACGAGAACTCCAAGGACTACGACCCGGTGGTGCCCCAGGTCGCGCGCACGCTGCGGAAGCTGGGCCACCGGGTTTCCGTGCTCGGGGTGCACGGCGACGTCAAGCGGCTGATCACCGGTCTGTCCCGCCGCAAGCCCGACCTCGTCTTCAATCTGATGGAGATGTTCGGCGACAACGTCTTCGGGGACATCCCCGTCACGGGGCTGCTCGAGCTGCTGGGGCTCGCCCACACCGGAAGCGGTCCCGGCGAGCTCTACCTCAGCCAGGACAAGGGACTCACCAAGAAGCTGCTGGCCTTCGAGGACATCCTCTACCCCCGCTTCGCCGTGTTCGCGCGCGACACGGCGTTCGAGACCGGGGGAAATCTGAGGATGCCGCTGTTCGTGAAGCCGCTCCGATCCGACGCCTCGCTCGGCATCGGCGGCAAATCGCTGGTGCACGATGCCGTGGCCCTGATGGAGCGGGTGAGCGTGATCCGGAAGGAGCTCGACGACGCGGCGCTCGCGGAGGAGTACATCGAGGGCCGCGAGTTCTACGTCGGCGTGATCGGCAACGCGCAGCCGAAGGCGCTGCCGCCGGTGGAGATCGACTTCACCGGGTTCCCCGAGGGCGTGCCCAAGGTGATGGACAGCAAGGCCAAGTGGGACGAGCGGAGCAAGGAGTACAAGGGGACCAGATCGGTGCTGGCCCAGCTGCCCGACGAGCTGCGGGCTCGGCTGCAGAAGGTGGCCGTGGACGCCTACCGCGCCCTCCGGGTGCGGGACTACGGCCGGGTCGATCTCCGCCTCACGGACACCGGCGAAATCTACGTCCTCGAAGTCAACGCGAGCTGCTACCTCGACAAGGAGAGCGAGTTCGCGATGGCGGCCGCGGCCGGGGGACTCGATTACAAGCGCCTGATCGAGCGGATCGTGGATCTCGCACTCGCACGGCACAAGAAGCGAAGTTAGCTACGGCAGGTAGCTTCCCCGCTGCACGTGGTTCATCGCCAGTCCCGTCACCAGCGTCGTTACCGCCACGATCGCCGCCCCCTCCCGGCGGGGGACGTACCCCTGTCGCAGGTGCTCGGCACGGTCCGCCAGATAGCGGAGCAGGACGCGCGTCCGCTCGGGAAAGTGGCCGGTCCAGCGGAACACGTTCGCCAGCAGATCGGGCTCCAGGCGGCGAATCAGGGTTCCGGCCGGAGCGAGCGGCTCCTCCGGAATCTCCCCCGCCGCGCCCAGATCCTCGAAGATGGCGCGGATCGCGCCGTCGAGACCGGGCGGCGCCTCGCCCAGGCCGATGGGATCGTCCCGGTAGTAGTGGCCGAGTGAGTACTCGATCTCGGCGACGTCCTCGTCGAGGTCCACGTAGGTCACCACCGGGTCCCGCTCCCGGAGAACGGCGAGGACCCGACCGCAGTAGGCCAGCTTCGCAGCCGCCACCGGCCACCCGCTGTACTCGTTTCGCCAGTCGAGCCCCGGCGTCATCCAGACCGCGAACGTCTCCGCCCAGTCCTCGTCGGGATGCTTCTGCGCGTACCAGCCGGGAAGATGACGCACGTACCGCCGGCTGAAGGGCTCGGGCCGGTACTCCTCGGAATACGGTTGGGTGATCGAGCCGAACTGCTTCACCCACTCCTCCTGGTCGTAGAGCCGGTAGGCGTAGTTCACCACGTGACCCATCTCGTGCCGGAGGTATCGCAGGATGTCCGCCCGGTCGAATCCCTCCACCAGCCCGGTCCGCTCGACGTGGAGCGCCGTCAGGTCGGGCCGGGCCAGATAGAAGGGGATGGCGATCGCCACCGACTCGAAGGGCACCCCCCATTCGGTGGAGAGATAGAACCGGGGGTGGACCCGGGTCAGTCCCACGCGGCGGAGCTCCTCCTCGAATTCCTCGACGATCGGCTGGAGTGGGGTCCCCTCGATGGTGAGCCCGAGGTCCCGGATCGGCGTGGCCCACAGGTTGGACTCGTGAAAGCGGGCGGACTCGGGGGGCATGGCGACAAACATACATGCTAGCTTTCGGCGGTGCCGTCCCCCGCCGTCCCGCGCACAGTCAAGGGGCTCTCACTCGTCTCGCTGTTCAACGATTTCGCCAGTGAGATGGTGTACCCGGTCCTGCCCGCCTTCGTCACAGGACCCCTCGGCGCGGGGGCGCTGGCGCTCGGCGCCCTCGACGGCGCCGCCGAGCTGACATCGGCCGCGCTCAAGGTGGTGAGCGGCCGGCTGGCGGACCGCCCGGGGTGGCGGGCACCGCTCATCCTGGGGGGCTACGCGACCGCGGTGCTGGTGCGGCCGCTGATCGCCGTCGCGGGCACGGCCTGGCAGGTCGTCGGATTCCGGATCATCGACCGGGCGGGAAAGGGACTACGAACCCCGCCCCGCGACGCCTTGATCGCGGCGGTCACGCCTCCCGAGCTGCGGGGCCGGTCGTTCGGGTTCCACCGCGCCGCCGACCACCTGGGCGCCGTGCTCGGCTCGATCGCCGCGTGGTACCTGCTGGCGCAGGGACTCGGCGTCCGCGAGGTCATCGGATGGAGCGCACTGCCGGGCGTGCTCGCCTTCCTGGTCCTCGCCGTTCTGCTTCGCGGCGCGCGGGTGTTCGGCGGGCCGACGCCGGGTCCGAAAGAGCGAGGAGATCTCACCGATGCCGCCGGGCGGGTCTTCTGGGGGCCGGTGCTGGTCCTCGCGGCCCTGACCTTCTTCCGGCTTCCAGAGGCCCTGCTGCTCCTGAGGCTCCAGGAGCTGGGGGTGGCGGTGCCGGCCGTGCCGCTCGTCTGGGCCGGCCTCCACGTGGTTCGAAGCGCCGGCTCATATCCGGGTGGCTGGGTGTCCGACCACCTGGGGCCGCGGGCGACCGTGGCGGCCGGCGGGTTGATCTTCGCCGCGGTGGCGGTGGCGTTCGGGGCCCGGCTCTCTCCGGAAGGCGCGGTGGCCGTCTTCCTCCTGCTCGGTCCGGTCGCGGGATTGACCGAGTCCGCCGAGCGATCGCTGGTGGCGCGCCTCGCACCGGTGCGCACCGGTCGTGGATTCGGCATCTACCATGCAGTCGTCGGGGTCACCGCTCTGCCCGCTGGGCTGGCCTTCGGGGCACTGTATCAGCGGGCCGGCGCCCCCGCCGCGCTCTGGGGTTCCGCAGGGGGAATGGTCCTCGCCGTGTTCCTGTGGCTGGCCATCACTCGCCGCGAACGGGGCTAGCTTTCGCCGGTGCCTTCTCGAGCTCTGTTCCTGGTGAATCCGTGCGCCCGAGATGGCGCTGAGAAGTCGGATCGGGCCGCCGGGCTGCTGCGCGATCTGGGTCTGGATCTCGTGGTGGAGCCGACGGACGACCCATCACGGTTTCCGGAGCTGATCGGCCGTCATCTGGGAACGATAGACCGGGTGATCGTGGGAGGCGGCGACGGGACGTTGAACGCGGCGGTCCAGGTGCTGGTGCAGGCGAAGCTTCTCCTCGGCATCATCCCGCTGGGCACCGCCAACAATCTCGCCCGCACGCTGGGGATCCCCTTCGACCTGGAGGCCGCCTGCGCGGTGAGTGCCGGCGGCGCCCGCCGCCGGATCGATCTCGGCTGGGTGAACGACCGCTACTTCTGCACCACGGCGAGCCTCGGTCTGAGCGTGCAGATCACCGAAGAGCTGTCTCCCGGCGCCAAACGCCTGTGGGGGCCGATCGCGTACGTGCTGACGGCGTTCCGGGTGATCCGGCGGGCTCACCCCATCCACGCGGTCGTCGAATGGGAAAGTGGAACCCGCCACAGCCGCACGGTGCAGATCGTCGTCGGCAACGGCCGATACTACGGCGCGGCGCTCGCGGTCGCCGAGGATGCGGCGATCGACGACGCGCGGCTCGATCTCTACTCCCTGGAGGTCGGGCACTGGTGGGAGCTGCTGAAGCTGGCCCCCTCGCTCAAGCGGGGCACGCATGGGACGCGCCGGGAGGTGCAGGCGCTTCGCGCCACGGCGTTCGTGGTCCGCACGCGGAGGCGGGTGCCGATCGATCTGGACGGGGAGCTTGGCGCGGAGACGCCGGCCCGGTTCCGGGTGGTGCCTCGGGCACTCGAGGTGCTCGTGCCGGCGAAAACGGAGGAGTGATGGCGAACAGGAACATCGTGGTCGCGGGACTTCTGGCGCTGGCGGCCGTGCCCGCCGAAGGACAGGTGCTGATACGGGTGGGCGACCCGGCGCGGGCCACCTACTCCGAGCTGCACGAGGGGCTCCGCCGGGGCACCCCGGCGGCGGATTCGGCGTGCGCCGTGCTTCGGGAGCGTCGGCCGGCGGTGCTCTGGCGCCGGATGCGCGTGGCCCTCGCGGGCGAGGCCGTATGGAACGACGCGCCGCTCGCGCTGACGCGGCTGGCCGAGCTGCGCGACGGTGCCTACGCCGACAGCGCGGCGAAGCTGAGCCGCGCGATCGAGGCGGGCGAGGTGAAGGCCCCGCCGGGCCAGGATCCCGCCGACCTGCTCGCGCCGCTCCGCGCGGTCGCGCTCGAGCGCGCGCGCGCCGCCCGGGGAGACGCCGCGCTACTGCGGGAGCTTCTGGCGCTGATCCCCACCCGCCAGTACGGCCTGGGTGAGGCGTGGGTGTTGGGGCGACTGGGACGGCCGGCGTCGGACTCGATCCGCGCCCGATTCCTGGCCGTGGACGACCCGGAGCTCAAGGTGCGGTATCTGACATTGCTCTCGTTCTCCGCGGATACGTCGGCGGTCCCGCTACTGCGGCGGGTCTACTCGGCGCCCGACAGCTTCGGGGTCCCTCCACGCTACGCGTCCCGCGCCTCTGATGCGCTGCTCTGGATCGGCACCCGGTCGAGTCTGGCCGCGCTGCTGGAGGCTCGCGAGCAGGCGCGGGCGCGCGGTGTCTACGCCGCGCCCGAGCTCGGCCGCGGCGGCTACGACTTTCTGGCGAACGACAGCTCGGCTGTGATCTCGCGGACCGGGAAATGGCTGACGGAGTGGATCGAGGAGTTGGAGCCGGGCGGCTGAATCAGCAGCACCGCGTCGGCCCGTCCGCATACCGGCTTCGGACGAACTCCTCGTAGAACTCGCGCTCGCTGGGTACCGCCCGCTCCGGATGACACCGCCGAAGGTGCTCGAGATACGCGGGGTAATCGGGCATCCCGGCGATCTTCCGGATGGCGGACAGCAGCGGGCGCAGGGCCTCTTGCAGTCCGGCTCCGTCCAGCCGCGTACGGGCACCGCGGCTACCCGGCATACGCGGTCTCCACGAAAGGGCTCTCCTGCACCCGGGCCGGCTTGCGTCTGGTGAGCACGAGCACCCACTCACGCGCCGACGCCAGCACTACCAGCAGCGTCACCAGCATGAACGCGATCGCCACCACTGCGTCCAGGCGGTCGTTGAAGATCAGTCGTGCGCCACGGGCCGGATCGACGACCCCTTCGGCCACCTGCTGCGCGGTGAGCGCCGCATGGGCGAGGAACCCGAGCCGCGGATCGTCGGCGAACACCTTCTGCCATCCGGCGGTGAGGGTCACGAGCAGGACCCAGGCGAGGGGGAGCAGCGTGATCCAGGCATACCCGGTCTTGCCGCTCTTGATGAGAATCGTGGTACCGACGCAGAGGGCCACCGCCGCGAGAAGCTGGTTGCTGATTCCGAAGAGCGGCCAGAGCGAGTTGATCCCGCCCAGCGGATCCTGCACCCCCTGGACGAGGAAATAGCCCCAGCCCGCCACCACGAGTGCGGAAGCCGCGATGATGCTGGGATACCATGACGTACGTCCAAGGGGCTTCCAGACGTGTCCGGCCAGCTCCTGGAGCATGAAGCGGCCGACCCGGGTGCCGGTGTCCACCGTGGTGAGGATGAACAGCGCCTCGAACATGATGGCGAAGTGGTACCAGAGCGCCATCATGCCCTGACCGAACGCGCCGCTGAAGATCTGGGCCATCCCGACCGCGAGCGACGGCGCGCCGCCGGTGCGCGACAGCAGGGTCGACTCGCCCACGGCGGCCGCGAGTCCGGTCATCTGTTCCGGGGTGACCTGGAAACCCCAGCCCCGGATGGTCTCCGCGGCGGCTTCGACGCTGCCGCCGAGCGTGGCGAGGGGAGTGTTGATCGCGAAGTACACCCCGGGATCGAGCACCGCGGCCGCGCACATCGCCATCACCGCGACGAACGACTCCATCAGCATCCCGCCGTATCCGATGTACCGGGCGTCGCTCTCCCGGGTGAGCATCTTCGGTGTCGTGCCCGATGCCACCAGCGCGTGGAAGCCGCTGATCGCCCCGCACGCGATGGTGATGAACGCGAACGGGAAGAGCTTGCCGGCGAAGACCGGGCCGGTGCCGTCCACGAACTGCGTCACGGCGGGCATCCGAAGGGGCGGCAACACTACCGCGATGCCGGCCGCGAGCAGGAGGATGGTGCCGATCTTCATGAAGGTCGAGAGATAGTCGCGGGGACAGAGCAGCATCCATACGGGGAGCACGCTGGCGACGAACCCGTAGGCGATCATGCCGTAGGCGATGGTGAGCGCCGAGTGGGTGAAGAGCGGGGCGAGCACCGGCGACGCCGCCACGTATCGCCCGCCGACCAGCGCCAGCATCAGCAGCACGACGCCGATGGCCGAGGCCTCCAGCGTGCGCCCGGGACGCCACACCTTCATCCAGTAGCCCATCAGGATCGCGATCGGGATGGTGCAGAGGATCGTGAACACGCCCCACGGACTGTCCCGCAGCGCGTTCACCACCACCAGTGCCAGCACCGCGAGCAGGATCACCATGATAGCGAGCACGGCGACCATCGCGAGCATGCCGGTGACCGGACCGGTCTCCTCTTTCGCCATCTGTCCGAGCGATTTGCCGTCGCGGCGCATCGAGGCGAACAGAATGATGAAATCCTGCACCGCGCCGCCGAGCACCACGCCGAACACGATCCAGATCGTTCCCGGCAGATAGCCGAACTGGGCGGCGAGAACCGGCCCGACCAGCGGACCGGCGCCGGCGATGGCCGCGAAATGGTGGCCGAACAGGACCCACCGCGAGGTGGGCACGTAGTCCCGGCCGTTCGCGAGGCGCTCGGCCGGGGTCGCGCGGCGGTCGTTCAGATCGAAGACGCGGTCGGCGAGGAAGCGGCTGTAGAAGCGGAAGGCGACGAGGTAGGTGCCGACGGCGGCCAGCACCAGCCATGCGGCGCTGATCGTCTCGTGCCGGTGCAGCGCCACAAATCCCCAGCCGGCCGCGCCGGCCAGGGCCACGGCGGCCCACATGATTCGGTGCATGGCTCGTAAGATATGGAGCGCGGCGGCCCTGGGGCAGCGGGTCGGCGCGCCGCCTCCGGGCCGCTTGCCGTCCCCCGGAGCGCGCCGTACCTTCGGACTCCATGCCTTTGCCATCCTTTGGTTTCGGCCACCGACCGTCGTGGGAGTACGAGGCCCCCGATGCCAGTGGCGCCGCCCTGGAGGAGCCCGAGCCGCAGCCGGTCCGGAAGGGATGGAAGAACAAGGTCGCGGTGGTCACCGGCGGCGCCACCGGGCTGGGCCGCGCGGTCGTCATGGA
Source organism: Gemmatimonadales bacterium (assembly GCA_013820855.1). Classification (GTDB taxonomy): domain Bacteria; phylum Gemmatimonadota; class Gemmatimonadetes; order Gemmatimonadales; family GWC2-71-9; genus CAVVWJ01. The sequence continues at coordinate 11,204 of JACDHV010000099.1, forward strand.
GTTCGGCAAGCTCGGGTGCAACGTCGCCTTCTGCTTCGTGAACCTGCCCGGCCGGGACGTCGTGGAGCAGGCGCTGCTGACCGAGACCGCGCTCGCGGCCATGGGGGTCGGGGTCTACGCCAGCCGCTGCGACGTGCGGGACCGCGAGGAGGTCGAGCGTTTCGTCCACGATGCCCGACAGCGGCTCGGTGGGATCCACTTCCTGGTGAACAACGCGGGCATCGCCAACGACGGCGCCCTCTGGCGTCTCAGCGACGAGGCGTGGCGCGAGGTGCTCGACACCAACGTCACCGGCGCCTTCAACTGCATCCGGTCCGTCGCGCCGATCTTCCGGCAGCAGCATTATGGCAAGATCGTGAACGTGAGCGCGCATCAGGCCAAGCGGCCGGGCTTCGGGGTCACCAACTACGCGGCGAGCAAGGCCGCGCTGCTCGGCCTCACCCGCGCCGTCGCGGTCGAGCTCGGCCCGGCGAACGTCAACGTGAACGCCGTCGCGCCCGGCTTCATCCGGACCGAGCGCATGGCCATGCTCCCGTCCGAAGTCATCGAGCGGGCACAGAAGAGCTCGGTCCTCGGCCGGGTGGCGGAACCGGAGGACGTGGCGCACGTGGTCTCCTTTCTCTGCTCGGAGTCGGCGCGGCACATCACCGGCCAGACGATCGTGGTGGATGGGGGTTTGTCGCTCGAGTAGGAGCGTCGAGCGGCCTTCGCTCACCGACTTCAACCCTCCCCCCCGACCGTTTACTTTCCCGCCGTGAAGCCGATCTCCTCCATCATCATCGCGCTGCTCTCGTTCAG